>DKFS01000034.1 GCA_002452855.1 Sulfurospirillum sp. UBA6790
GAGCTCAATTCCCCAGTCACAAAATTCACCCCACAAGAAGCGATAGAGTGTCGTTGCTGCATCATTGAAACGATAATCGCTAAAGTGTGAACGTACTTCTTGCATTGCAACGGCGAGACGGCTTTTCATATAAGCCCCCAGCGCTGTTTGAATCTCAATGTTCTCTAAATCTTCAAATGAAGACGCATTCATCAATAAAAAGCGTGAAGCATTGTAAAGTTTGTTCGTGAAATTGCGAATTTGTTCCAACTTCTCACCACTTAACTTAATATCCCGACCTTGAACGGCTAAAATAGCCAAAGTAAAGCGCAAGGTATCGGCGCTGTATTCTTCAATCGTCACCAATGGGTCGATGACATTGCCTTTACTTTTACTCATCTTTTGACCGTGTTCATCTTTGACGAGCGCGTGAAGGTAAATATCTTTAAACGGAAGCTCACCCAAAGTATGTTCGCCTGAGAACATCATACGCGCAACCCAGAAGAAGAGAATATCAAAGCCGGTAATGAGGAGGGTATTGGGGTAGAAATCTTTTAAATCGCTTTCATTCCATTTTTCACCTTTAAAAACGTCGCCATTTTCCCAACCTAACGTTGAGAAAGGCCATAACCCTGAACTAAACCAAGTGTCTAGAACATCGGGGTCTTGGTGGATTTTGGTACTTTTACATGTAGGGCATTCATGCTCACTCTCTTCTTCGCTTGCCCACTCATGTCCACATGCATCGCAGTAGAAAACAGGGATTTGATGTCCCCACCACAGTTGGCGTGAGATACACCAATCACGAAGCTCTTTCATCCACGCGTTGTAGGAGTTGAGCCAGTGGCTTGGGTAAAATTCAGCTAAGTGTTGATTGACTTTTTCGATTGCACCTTCGGCGATCTCTTTTTTAACAAACCATTGTTTAGAAATGTAAGGTTCTACCACATTTTTACAACGATAACAATGACCTACTTGGTTTTCATAATCTTCGACTTTATCCACAAAGCCTTCTGATTCAAGTTTTGCCATGATAGGAGTACGTGCTTCTAAACGTTCTAAGCCTTGAAATTCACCGCAAAAGTTATTTAAAATACCGTTGGAATCAAAAATAGTAATAAACTCTAAGTTATGGCGTTTGCCGACTTCGTAGTCGTTGATATCATGCGCTGGAGTGACCTTAACACAGCCTGTTCCAAAGCTCATATCAACATGCTCGTCGGCAATAATTTCAATTTCACGACCAATGAGAGGTAAAACAACCTTTTTCCCTAAAAGGTGTTTGTAGCGCTCATCTTCAGGATGTACCATCACAGCAGTATCGCCAAAATAGGTTTCAGGACGTGTGGTTGCAACGACTAAAAATTCTTTGGAATCTTTTAAAAAATATTTTAAATGATAGAGTTTTCCTTTATTTTGTTCATACTCCACTTCAATGTCACTGAGTGCGCCATCATGAGTACACCAATTGACCATGTAGTTACCACGGACAATGAGACCTTCTTTGTAGTATTTGACAAAGGCTTTTTTTACGGAGTTTTTAAGCCCGTCATCCATTGTAAAACGCTCTCTGCTCCACGCTGGTGATACGCCAAGCTTACGCATCTGATGGACAATTTGACCACCGCTGTACGCTTTCCATTCCCACACTTTTTCTAAAAATTTCTCACGTCCGAGTTCTTCTTTTTTAACACCTTGAGCGAGCAACTGTTTCTCGACAACATTTTGAGTCGCAATACCAGCGTGATCTGTTCCTGGTTGCCACAATGTTTTAAAACCGTCCATACGTTTATAACGCGTGATAATATCTTGCAGCGTAAAAGTAAGGGCATGTCCGATATGGAGGCTTCCTGTGACATTTGGAGGTGGCATCATGATACAGAAGTTTTTACCTTCTTCTTGAATGTTTTTATTGCCATCAATTTCAAAATAGCCTCTTTGTTCCCAAATCTTATAGTAATTTTCTTCAATTTCTTTGGGGGTATAAACAGTACTTTTTTCACTCATGATCGTATGTTGCCTTATAGAATTTTTGGGAGATTATACAAAAAGAGGGGTAAGACTTGGTTTAAGCAAGATAGGTTGCCGTATTTTTGCCCGCTTCTTTAGAGATATAGAGCGCTTGATCAGCTCTTTGTAGCATGATGTTAAAATCATCATCTTGCTTATACGAGGTATAACCTATACTCAGATTGATTTGTAGGTCTTGATTTTCTTGATTTCGTGTAATAGGAATTGTTTTGTTGTTAAACTCTTCTAAAATACGATTCACAATATGAGAAGCAGCATTTTTATCTTCATCGACAATGCAAATAACAAATTCATCCCCACCAAAACGAGCGATGGTATCTGAAGAGCGTAACAAATAACGAAGCGTTTGCGCGGTTGTTTTAATAGCTTCATCGCCCACCAAATGCCCATACGTGTCATTGATAGGCTTAAAATCATCGATATCTAAAATAACTAAAAAAAGTTGATTTTGTGAACGTTTGATTTTTTGAATTTCTTTATGAACAATGGTAACAAACATCAAACGATTGTACAATCCTGTTAAACCATCGAAATGGGATAGATTTTCAACTTCAAGGTAACTTTTTTTTAAAAAGTAGGCTAAGAGTGTGACAAGTGTCGAGATAATGACGGTTAAAATAAAAGAATAAATCAACGCTGTATGCACAATGGCTTGTTGGTCATATAACCATTGCGTACTCATATATTGGTTTTCAGGGAAGGAGGCTAAGTAGTGTTCCACATGCTTATCATGGAGCATAATGACAGGAACAGTGCTCATAAATAAGTTAATAATAAATGTAATGAAACCCAGTAATACAGGTCTCTTCAGTATAGCTCTTGGAATTCTTTTCATCCTAACGTATGCCCCTTTACGCAGATGGAAAATAGTACCATAAAAAAATTAAAAGAGAGGC
>DKFS01000011.1 GCA_002452855.1 Sulfurospirillum sp. UBA6790
ACATGCATAATAGTAAAAAAAATAAGGATACACAATGACAATCGTATTTCCAACAATGAAAGAAGATGGATTGAGCGCAAAGCGTGGTGCTCATTTTGGTAAAGCAAGTTTTTATACTGTTGTTGAGGTTAAAGAGGGAGCGGTTGCTAAAGTAAGCGTTCATAAAAACCCTGGACATGTTACGGGAGGTTGTGCGAATGCTGTTGCAAATATACAAGCTCTTGGGGCCGATACATTGGTTGTTTCAGGAATTGGCGGTGAACCTTTGAAAAAATTTTTAGGCGTTAATATAGCTGTCTATTTTGATGATAAAAATGCAACCGTTGAAGAAGCACTGAATGATTTTATTGCAGGAAAAACGCCAAAAATCAATCCAAATCATACATGTGCCCATCATTAAATCATTACATGTAAAAATAAAAGTATTATTTAAAAATTATTAACTAAGAATGATTATAATATAAAAAAGGTTTTAGTCTTGTGATTTATTTAAAAAAAATACTTCTTTTTTACAGTGATGGCTTTAAACGTATGCGTGTAGGAAAAAAGCTTTGGCTTATTATAGGCATAAAGCTTTTTCTTTTTTTTGTACTTCTTAAACTCTTTTTCTTCCCTCATATATTGAATACTAAATTTTCAAATGACCAACAAAAGGCTGATTTTGTTATGGAAAATTTGATCGAAAAACAAAGGTAATCTTATGGACAATTCTCTTATCGTTGAGCTGTCACGTGCTCAATTTGCATTGACGGCGCTGTACCACTGGCTGTTTGTTCCTCTCACGTTAGGTCTCTCTTTTATCATTGCGATTATGGAGAGCATTTATGTTAAAACAGGCGATGCACAATGGAAAAAAATCACTAAGTTTTGGATGACACTTTTTGCCATTAATTTTGCGATAGGTCTAGCTACTGGCATCATTTTAGAGTTTGAATTTGGCACCAATTGGTCAAATTATTCGTGGATCGTCGGCGATATTTTTGGCGCACCTCTAGCGATAGAGGGCATTATGGCGTTTTTTATGGAATCGACCTTTTTTGCCGTGATGTTTTTTGGTTGGGATAAGGTCTCTGCCAAAATGCACCTCTTATCGACATGGCTTGTGGCGATTGGCTCTAATTTATCGGCACTTTGGATCTTAGTAGCCAATGGGTGGATGCAACATCCTGTGGGCATGGAATTTAATCTTAATAGTGCGCGCTTTGAGATGAACAATTTTTGGGATGTACTTTTAAATCCCAATGCGGTTTCAAAGTTCTTACATACCATTAGCAGCGGTTATGTGATGGGCTCTTTGTTTGTTGTGGGCATTAGTAGTTGGTATTTGCTTAAGAAAAAAGAGGTTTTATTTGCAAAGCGCAGTATGATTGTAGGCGCTTCCTTTGGTCTGCTCGTCTCTATCTTTTTAGTGGCAACAGGCGATGAATCAGCGCATCAAGTAGCACTCACTCAACCCACAAAACTGGCGGCTATGGAAGGCTTATACGATGGAAAACGTCGTGCGGGTATCGTGGCGATTGGTCAGCTTAACACGGAAAAAGAGATAGGTGATGGCAAAGATGAATTTGTGTGGTCGGTTGAAATTCCCTATGCGCTCTCTTTTTTAGGATTTCGAAGTATCGATGCGTTTGTTCCGGGTATTGATGATTTGGTTTTAGGCAATCCATCACTTGGCATTGAACCAGCCCAGAGTAAAATAGACAAAGGCAAAATGGCATTGGAGGCACTACGAACCTATAAAGAGGCTCAAAAAGTATCGGATACCCCAACCATGCAAAGCGCCTTAAAAACATTTCGTGAGCATCAAGCATTCTTAGGGTACAGCTATTTAAATAAACCGTCTCAAATCATACCGCCTGTTGGACTGACGTTTTACAGCTTTCACATTATGGTGGGGCTTGGAAGTTGGTTTTTAGCACTCTTTTTCTTTGTGCTTTATTTTTCGATGATTGGCAAAATCGACCATCAAAAACTACTGTTACGCGCCGCTCTTTGGTCGATTCCTTTAGGGTATATTGCAGGAGAGACGGGCTGGATTGTGGCAGAAGTCGGCAGACAACCGTGGGCAATTCAAGGCATGCTCCCCGTGGGCATTGCGAGTTCGCATATTGATTCGGTTTCGGTGATGATTACTTTAGGCTTATTTGCGGTTATTTTTACAGGATTGTTGATTGCCGAGATAAAAATTATGCTCAAGCAGATAACCATAGGACCAGAAGGAGAGAGTCATGTTTGAAAATATATCACTTTTGGGACTTCAACATTATTGGTGGTTTTTGGTTTCGCTTATTGGGGCGTTATTTGTGTTTATCACTTTTGTGCAAGGCGGACAAACGCTTTTGTATGCCATCGCTAAAGATGAAAAACAACGCAATGTTTTAGTCGCTGTTTTGGGTCGAAAATGGGAACTTTCCTTTACCTCGCTTGTCATGTTTGGAGGCGCACTCTTTGCGGCTTTCCCTCTGTTTTACGCGGTAAGTTTTGGTGGGGCGTATTATGTGTGGATGGCGATACTGTTTTGTTTTATCATTCAAGCCGTATCGTATGAGTACCGCAAGAAACCGGACAATTTTTTAGGCACGCGTACGTATGAAACATTTTTATGGGTCAATGGCAGTGTAGGAATCATTCTTATCGGCATAGCTCTAGGCACGCTATTTACCGGGGGGAATTTTGTGAGAAACGATATGAATCTCTCCGCGTGGACGATGTCCAGTTATGGATTAGAAGGGGTATTAAACCCGTTTAATGTTGCGTTTGGATTTATGTTGTTTTTCTTAGCCCGTGTTCAAGCCGAACTCTATTTTCTCAACGCCATTGATGATGAAGCCATTGTTAAAAATACCAGAGTCCAACTTTTCAAAGACGCTATATTCTTTGTAGGCTTTTTTGTTGCCATGCTCGTTATGCTTTTAATGATGAGTGGGTTTTCGTATAAAGGTGAGCATGTTTACGTTGAAACGTTCAAATTTTTGAAAAACTTTATCGCCAATCCTCTCCTCATCGTAGCGTTTGGCATGGGTGCGT
>DKFS01000028.1 GCA_002452855.1 Sulfurospirillum sp. UBA6790
CTTTTCTTCGTAAGGTACTCGGATTTGTGTGCTTCCCAGTATGTTTTGATTTGATCATCCGTAGCAGTCACTTCATTTGCATCAAGGCTGATAGCACTAACGGCTAGACGATCTTCCATAAAAAATGCAGAGGTAAAAAGGTCAATCTCTTTTTGTGAAGGAGGTAATTTAAAAAAACTTTCTAGTTTTGCATAAAGTATCTCTTTTTCAAGACCTTTTTCATAATCGCTTGGATTGATACGGTTTGATTTGAGGATAGAATAATAAAGGTCTTTGTTAAAAACTCCATTGGTCTGAAAATTTTGATTGGATGCCAAACGTTCTTTGACGTCGCTTTTTGTTGCTAGAAGACCAATCTCATCGGCATAATTAAGAAGAAGCGCTTGATTGACTAAAGTTTTCATAACGATTTTATCAAGACCCATTTGGTCTGCTTGCTCTTGTGTAAGCTTCCCACCGAGCAAATTGTTGTAAAAACTGTAATGGTTAGCATAAGCGGATTGAAACTCTTGGACGGAAATAGTACGGTGACCGACTTTTGCGACGGAAGCGGCTCTGTCTTTATTCAGATCATATGCACCCCATCCTACAAATCCTGCACCAACGAACGCAATAGTGCTAATCCAGATAGTGATAACCAAATATTTTTTATGACGCTGCATCCACGTAATCATTCTTGCCCTTTAAGAACTTTGTATTTTGATATAATTCTATCTACATAGTTATTAAATAACGATAAATTAAGGAAAACTCCTAACAAAAAAAGGTAAAAATGAATCATGAACAAACAAACGCTTATCGATGCCGATTTCAAGCATATTTGGCATCCTTGCACCCAAATGAAAGACCACGAAACGCTTCCAATCATTCCCATTAAAAGTGGCAAGGGTGTTTATCTAAAAGATTTTGATGATAACAGTTATATTGATGGTGTTAGTTCTTGGTGGGTTAATCTTTTCGGGCATGCCCATCCGTACATTAATCAAAAAATAAAAGAACAACTCGATACCTTAGAACATGTTATTTTTGCTGGATTTACCCATGAGCCAATTATCAGACTCTCCGAGAGGCTTTGCGCGATAACACCTGCTGGGTTAGAGA
The DNA here is from genome assembly GCA_002452855.1 of Sulfurospirillum sp. UBA6790. The sequence goes on from DKFS01000028.1 coordinate 1,102, forward strand.
AATGTTTTTATGCGGATAACGGTTCGAGTGCCATTGAAGTTGCCCTGAAAATGAGCTTTCAATACCATAAAAACAGAGGTGAAAAGCGTCCTTTCTTTGTCTCTTTAAGCAACAGTTACCATGGCGAGACGATTGGTGCTTTATCGGTAGGCGATGTTGATTTGTATAAAGAGATTTATGAAGAGATTTTGCTCCCGACGTTTCAAGCACCCGTACCAAAAGATATGAGCGAAGTTGCCGCGCGTGAAGCCGCTTTAGGACTCGAAGCAATTTTTAAAGAAAAAGGTTCTGTGATTTCCGCTTTTATCCTTGAACCATTGGTACAATGTGCAGGGTATATGCATATGTATCATCCCCTCTACATTACGTTAGCACGCAAACTGTGTGACCAATATAATATTCATCTCATTGCCGATGAAATCGCTGTTGGCTTTGGTCGAACGGGTAAAATGTTTGCGTGTGAGTATGCTGGTGTTAGCCCCGATTTTATGACACTGTCTAAAGGACTAACGGGTGGATATTTGCCATTATCTGTTGTGCTGACGACTCAAAAAATTTACGACGTGTTTTATTGTGATTATGGCGAATTTAAAGCTTTTTTGCATTCGCATAGCTATACCGGCAATCCTTTGGCATGCAGTGCCGCTAACGCGACGCTTGATTTATTTGAAAATGAAGCGGTTTTGGAAAAAAATCAAGAAAAAATTGCCTGCATGGCATCAAAACTTGAACAGTTTAAAACACTGCCCAATGTGAAAAATGTACGACAAACAGGTATGATAGCAGCAGTAGAACTGCAACAATATCCTGTTGATTTTCGTGTTAATTTGAAAATCTTTACGTATGCCTTGAAAAAAGGTGTTTTGTTACGCCCTTTAAGTCATGTTGTCTATTTTATGCCTCCTTATGTCATTACATGTAATGAAATTGAGACGATGATGGATGTTGCATATGAGGCTATTGTAAGTCTAGACAGACTATAATACGCACCTTTATTTTAAGCGAAGGAAACCTTGTGAACATTCCCCATATTCCCGTACTTTTAGAAGAGGTTAAAGCAGCCTTTGAAACGGTTAATGATGGTTATATTATCGATTGTACGTTAGGGTATGGTGGTCACAGCGAAGCTCTTTTGGAGCAAAATAGCCAGATAAAACTTATTGGATGTGATCAAGATGAAGAGGCATTAGCGTTTAGCAGACAACGTTTGATGCGTTTTGGGGATCGTGTAACGTTTGAACATGGTAATTTTGCAACGGTCATCCAAAAATACAAGCATTTGCCAATTCGAGGCATTCTAGCGGATATTGGTGTTTCATCGTTACAATTGGACAAAAAAGAGCGTGGATTTGCCTTTGATTCAGATGTGTTAGACATGCGGATGAATCCTGCGCAAGAACTCAGTGCTTACGATGTTGTCAATCACTACGCCAAAGAAGAATTAGAGTTTATTTTACGCGAATACGGTGAAATACACGACTTTAAAAAAATGGCACAGGTCATTTGCGATGCGCGTGCAAAAGAGCCGATTAAAAGTGCGAAAGCGTTGTCCAAGTTAGTCGAAAAACTTGGCTTCAAAAAGAAAATTCACCCTTCAACACTTTTATTTCAAGCCATTCGCATTGAAGTCAATAATGAACTAGGTGTACTCACTGCTCTTTTAGAAAGTATTAAAAATGCCGATTTAGAGCATTGCATTGTGGGAATCATCTCTTTTCATTCATTGGAAGATCGTATCGTAAAGCAGACATTTAAAGTGTGGAGTCAGAACTGTATTTGCCCGCCTGAAGTAATGCGTTGCATGTGTGGAAACAATCATTCTATGGGAAAATTGGTCTCAAAAAAACCGATTGAAGCCAGTTCTGCTGAGATTAAAAAAAATCCACGAAGCCGTAGTGCGAAATTAAGAATTTTTGAGATTAAGAAGAGCTAATGGACGATAAAAACCAGCTTTTAGACCATTATGATGCCGAACAAAAAATCGAAAAGAACCTTGATTTTCGATTTTTACTGCTCGTGTATATGGTGATAATGGTTGCATTTTTACTTATTTTGCCCAAGATTTATATCAAAAATCAGATTTACTATATGAGCCGCGATATCAATAAACTTTATGGAGAATACTCCATTCTAAAAGAGGAAAACCGTGTCTTAAAACAAAATTTGGAAAACATGCGTTTTAAAAACCAAATTTTGGATACGATTTATATCAACTAACTGTTTTACATGTAAAAAATTCAGGAGTACATAATGTCACAAGAAGTCCTATTTTTAGGCGTTGTTGGCGCGTTTGTTTTAATGTTGGTCATTAGCTTTGTATGGTTTAGAACCCTGTTAAATGATAAATCAAAAGAGATTGTAGAACTCAAAAATTTTGCAACACAAATTCAAGACGAAAACATTCTGCTTAGCGTTCAAAAAGCAAAAATAGAGGCTGAACTCTCTGCCCAAAGAGAGGGGAATATTGCGTTAAAAGCAGACTTGGAAGAGCAAGGTAAAAGATTAGAGCTTAAATTAAATGCCATTATGGAGCAACATTTAGAGAAAAAGCTCCAAAAATTAGATGAAACATCTCAAAAATCGCTCGAAACATTGCTAAAACCTTTCAAGGAAAATTTAGATAGCTTTAAAAAAAGCGTTGAAAACTCCCAAGAATCCAGCATTAAAAAATTTGCTGAACTCTCCAAAGAAATTGAACTTGTAGCGCGTGCTGGCGTTAGCATTTCTAAAGAAGCCGAAAATTTAACGCAAGCGCTTAAGGGTAAAAAACAGTCTCAAGGAAGCTGGGGTGAGATGATTTTGGAAAGTGTTTTAGAGTATTCAGGGCTTCGCAAGGGAGAGCATTATGAAACCCAAGAGAGTTACAAAGATGAAGAAGGTCGCACAAAACGCCCCGATGTCGTGATTAAATTGCCACAAGACCGTACGATTATCATTGATTCTAAGGTCTCCTTGAACAGCTATGATGAGTTTATCAGAGCAGAAAGTGAAGAAGAAAAACATATCGCTTCAAAAGCGCTGTGTCAAGCTTTTCGCAATCATATTGATACGCTTGATAGCAAAGACTATGCACACTACAAACAAGGAACGCTCCAGTATGTTTTTATGTTTGTTCCTATTGAAGGCGCTTTTTCCATTGCTATTAGTGAAGACCCAACAATGTACGAATACGCACTTCGTAAGCACATCGCCATTGTCAATCCTTCTACCTTGACGGTTTCACTTCGTACGATTTATCTCTACTGGCAAAGCGAACAATCCAATACTTTGGCTTCAAAACTCTTTGATGAAGCCGGTAAGATGTATGACAAAATGGTTGGTTTTGCGGAAAACTTTAGGCGAATTGGCGCACAAATACAAACCCTCAATAATAGCTATGATACTGCGCATAAACAGCTTACTGAAGGCAGTGGAAATATCATGAGTCGGGTTGAAAATCTTAAGCGTCTTGGTGCCAAAGCCACCAAAAATCTGAAAGATGCCAATGTTCCTTATCAGGATTTTACAACGGACATCGAAGAAGTGGAGCTTTTAAATCGTATTGAAGAGCTCTAAAGCTTTTTTACATGTAACGTGCAATTAGCCTTGTTCTTTCATCTTAGCACAAGGATTTGGGCGTTACAATGTCATAAAAAAGAGGACAAAATATGTCTCAAAATAATTTTGATTTAGATATTAAAGGAATGACGTGTGCAGCGTGTTCTGCGCGTATTGAGCGTGTTTTAAATAAAATAGAAGGTGTTGAAGCAACGGTCAATTTGGCCGCAGAAACTGCACATATTACCTCTTCTAATCCTGAAATTGGGTTGGATAAAATTATTCAAACAATCGAAAAGACGGGATTTCAAGCTACGGAACTTATCAGCGTTGATCAAGAACAAAAAAGTATGGAAAAGGAGCAAGAGTATCGCAAGCTTTTGATTGAATTTAGTATTGCCGCCGTTATAACCCTTCCATTTTTAGGAGAGATGATTTTTATGCTCCTTGGCATTCATCCATGGCATCTTCCTTCATGGCTACAACTTGTACTAGCTACCATCATTCAGTTTTATGTCGGGCGTAAATTCTATAAGGGTGCGTATAAAAGCTTAGCGGGTGGCGGTGCCAATATGGATGTATTGGTGGTGCTTGGTACAAGTGCCGCTTATATGTTAAGCCTCGCCGTGATGGTACTAGGACTTTCAGGGCATCTCTATTTTGAAGCGTCTGCTTCGGTGATTACTTTAGTACTTCTTGGAAAACTGTTAGAGCTCCGCGCCAAAGCAAAGACAGGATTTGCTATCGCTAAACTTCTGCACCTCCAGCCTAAAACAGCGTTTGTTGAAAGAGCGGGTGTTTCACAAGAAATCAGCATTGAAGATTTACATGTAAACGATATTTTTATTGTCAAAGCAGGGCAGAGTATTCCGACGGATGGTGTTGTTATTGAAGGACAAAGCTTGGTGGATGAATCCATGATGACGGGTGAAAGCTTGCCGGTGCTTAAGTCTCTTAATGACACGGTTGTTGGGGCGACTAAAAATGGTGATGGTATGCTCAAATGCAAAGCTACCAAAGTCGGCTCGGATACTTTTTTAGCTTCTATTGTCAAACTGATTGAAGAGGCACAAGGTTCAAAAGCACCTATTCAGCGTTTAGCCGACACGATTGCGGGTATTTTTGTTCCTGTGGTTGTTGGTATCGCTACGGTGACGCTGATTGCCTGGTGGTTTATCAGCCATGATTTTGAGCTTTCTTTGATTAATGCGGTTGCTGTTTTAGTCATCGCATGTCCGTGTGCTTTGGGGCTTGCAACACCGACAGCCATTATGGTGGGCGTGGGGCGAGGTGCGAGTGAGGGAATTCTCATCAAAAATGCAGAAGTACTTGAAAATGTGGGCAAAATCACAGCCGTTGTGTTTGATAAAACAGGAACTCTGACGTATGCCGATATTAAGGTCAATACGGTTCTGAGTGAATATGCATTTTTGCCAGAAAATGAGCTTTTAGCTTTAGCCGCAGCGTTAGAAGAGGGTTCTAATCATCCGCTCGCTAAGGCCATTGTCAAAGCTTCCAAGGAACATACCGATACTAAGAGCTATAGCGTTACGAATTTTCAAAACTATTCAGGACGTGGCGTTTCAGGCGATAGTGAAGGCATCACCTATTATGCAGGGTCTATGCATTTTATTACGCAGATGACAGGCATGAAACCAAGCGCAGAAGCGGGAGTGCTTTTGCATTCAGGCAATAGCATTGTCGCACTTTCAACGTCGAAAGAGATTTTAGGCTACATTGCACTAAGCGATACGATTCGTGAGAGTGCAAAAGAAGCTATTTCTAAGCTTCAGGCCAAAAACATTGAAGTCTATATGCTCACAGGCGATAACCGCATCAGCGCACAAGCTGTGGCAGATTCACTCGGTCTTAACCATGTTTTTGCAGAGGTTTTACCTTCTGAAAAAGCCGATAAAATTACACAGCTAAAACAAGAAGGATATTTTGTCTGTATGGTGGGCGATGGTATCAACGATGCACCAGCTCTTGCGCTTTCAGATGTTGCTATTGCGATGGCACAAGGCTCTGACATTGCGATTGAGAGTGCGGACCTCATTTTAACCAAAAATGACCCTATCAATGTTTTGCATGCCATTGATCTTTCTCGCGCTACTCTGTCAAAAATTAAGCAAAACCTCTTCCTCGCTTTTGTGTATAATACTTTAGCGATTCCCTTAGCTTTTTTAGGGCTGCTTAGTCCTGTCATCGCAGGAGCGGCAATGGCAATGAGCTCGGTTTCGGTAGTGAGTAATTCACTGTTACTCAGACATTGGAAAGTAAAATAAAAAATCACATAATAAGGAAAAAATATGGCAACAATCACACTGGTTGTAAAAGGTATGAGTTGTATGGGATGCGTTAAGAGTGTTAAAGGGGTTCTTGAAGCGATTAAAGGTGTTAAAAGTGTTGATGTCGATCTTGCAAGTGGAAAGACAATTGTCGAATACGACATGCCAATGGACGTGACTCTTTTTGATAAAGCCATTGAAGAAGCAGGTTTCGAAGTCGTTTCATAAATTTGAAGTTCTGGCACGACTCACGCCAAGCCCTCTTTGGCTAAGTGCCACGCGTTATTACCACGTTTTACATGTAAAAAGACGAGCCCTTTAAGGACTCGTCTTGAACGTTATTTTTCAAATAAGATATGAAGGTAACGTTTTGACCACAATGCAAAAACAACAATCCAAAGTCCTGCCGCGGTTAATAGGGCATGCACATAGCCAAACTGTGGAAAAATCCCTGAAAAAATACGCATTAAAGTCATCAGTTGTATGAGTCCAAAGAGTATCTGTGCATAGAGGTCTGCTTTAGGTGTTCTTCCTGAATGTCCTAGAACGATGCGCGTTCCAAATCCAATTAAAATCGTCGTAAAATACCCAAGTGCTATCGCGTGTAATGGCGCTTTTTCCATAAAAATGGGCATGCCTATTAACAGCGAAATGTCTTGAATGCTATAGAGTGCAAATCCAACAGGTGCCCACCAAAGGGAGAGAAATAAGACGCCTAAAATCGCAGGCGCTTTACTATATGGTAGCTTCCATTTGAAAAGCTCATACGTTAAAATCAATGTTAAAGCACCATTTGCCACAAAGGCATTGATAGCTAAAAATTCCAAGCCCACCTTTAAAACAAGTGCGCCCACAAGCAAAGGGATAAAAGAGCTGCTTTTATTGATGGGGTATCCCGAAATCGCATTAGCTGTAAAGAACGGAATCATCTTTTGCGATACGACGATAACAATCAAGAACAAATACAGAAAAAACCCTACACCAAACGCAAGCGAATAGGTTGGTATGAACGCATCTACAATAAACAAGAGATGCGAAACCCCACCCAATGCAAAAGCACGGAGCATCCATGTGGTATCTTTTTTATTGGCCACAGGAATAGTGCTTTTGGTTTGAATGGCTAATAGAATTTGACACAATTTGATATACCCAATGCCAATAACCATCATACCTATTGTGGCGTAAAGTTGTGAAATAAACGTAAGCGCTATAAATAAAACTGCACCACCGTTAATCCACCATGCCACAGGTACATACGACTCTTTTTTAGGAGAAGGTTGTGCTAAGTAGCGTGGAAAAGTTGTCAGCAAAAAGCCTGCGAAAAATTGCGTAAACACAACAAACATAAACGCATAACCATGGTAGAGACCTGTACTGACGTTTAATGCGACAACGCCTGTGTAATTGAGCATTAAAAGAATGATAAATAAAAGCCCTTGCACAACGCCTGTAAAGAAAAAGAGGCGATGTGGCTGAGCAACTAAGTTCTCTAGTGCCGTCGTTTTAGGCGGAGGAGGTGGGGTTAAACTACTGACAAAAACCACAGCAACTAGCCCCCCTGTTTCCAGCGTCGATGGCAGCTTGTAGTGCCTCGCTATAATTTGGTTCTTCGGTTATCTCTGGAACAATCTGTTTATAAACGATTTTTCCATCTTTACTAATGACAAAAATGGCTCTGGCACACAATCCTTTTAATGCACCTTCCCCAATTAAAATACCATATGCTTTCGCAAACGCTTTGTCCCTAAAGTCACTCGCAACACTTAAATTTTCAATGCCTTCTGTATTACAAAATTTAGCATTTGCAAAGGGTAAATCCATCGAAATAATCGTCGTATCAATCGTGTCATACTGGGCGACTTCTTGATTAAAGCGTCTTGCTTCAGCACTACAAACGGGTGTATCCAAAGAAGGCACTGCGATAAGAAGTTGCGCTTTGTTGCCTTCTAATCCAACCATTTTATCTTGCAAATCAGGTGTTACAACTTTGATGATAGGCGCAGGATTGCCCACCTCTTGGAATTTTCCTTCCAATTTTACAGGGGTTCCTTTAAAAGCCGTTTTATCTATTTTTGCGGTAAATGTCATGTGATTCCTTTCTATTGTTTTATATGAGAGACATTTTATCTGATTTAAAAAACAAAAACCTTGATTTAAATCTATACTTTTTAAATTTTTTTACATGTAAAGAATGAAACATGATACACTTTTGTTAAAAAATAAAAGGAGTACGCGATGATTCAGTATAAATTCATTACAGGACCCGATGATTCGACATTTTGCGCGAGGATTACGGAGTTTTTAAATAATGGCTGGAAACTTTATGGAAACCCAACGATGAGTTTTGATGGTAAAACTATTATCGCTGGGCAAGCTATCATCAAAGACGATGAAGAGAATGAAGAGAGTGTTTGTTGTGGTCTAGGTTAGTCGATACTCTCAAACAACTCGGGTCGGTACTCAAAGTGCATGGTATCGTAGTGGTACCATCGCCCACCCCAAATAAAGCCGTATTTTTCAAAAATATCGACGATTTTTTGAGGAAACTCATTTTTGTATTGGTAGGTTTTATCCCATCGCCAGTAGCTTGAGTAGTGTGTATCTAAGTCAATGGCGATGCCATAACTGTGCGCACTTAAGCGATTGGTGCCTGCGATTTTACGAAAATAGTATGTGCCATCCACTTTTTTAAGATACTTCATATATTCTTCAGGCAAAGCATCAAGCTCATCAGAAACTTTTTGCAGTTGTGCGCTTGCATTTTCGTTTTTATTAAAATAGATTTTTTTACCGCCGTGTTTTGGAAGCCAGTTAATACTGACTAAATTTTTTTCAATCTCACTTTTGGTTGAACCATAGAGTTTTTTCAAAAATGCATCGTTACGAAATCGACCCGGGTCATCATTCAATGCAGGTGCGCTAATGGGTGTAAATGCTGGGTATTTTTGAGTGAATTGGTCCTCAATGTCGGCATTTTCAAGTAACTCATCAAAACTTTTAACTTTTTTGTCATCATAAGAAAGAGAGCTTCCGTCCATAAAGAAAACGGTATTATCGTGAATAGATTTGACACTAGGGTATTTTGAAACAAGGTTATTGCTTTTGGTATTGGCAGGTTTGACAAGAATGCCTTCAACACGGCTAATCAATAAACCATTTTCTGGGACATTTGGCAATCCTTCGCCTACATGTAAATCTGAGATAATGGCTTTGCCAATAACATTTCGCCCCTCCATGCCGTTTTCTATGGTTCTAACTCCCCAAATGTTTTGCATAACAACGGGCTTATGGTCAATTTCACCCGCATAGAGCATAATATGCCCTTTAAGGTAGATAAGGCTTAAAAAGGCAATACCGTGTTTTAAAATCATCGCTTCTTTCTCCTGTGGGGATAAATCTTTAAGGCTAATATATTCGCCAAAGCTCTTTTGGGCCGCGGAGTTTCTAGGAATCCATACCCCAAACGGTGCTAAAAAATCACGTGTCATTGCAGAGCAATCACGATTAGCCAAGTACCCACCCCAGCCATATTTTTCACCTAAAAGTTGGTCTCCAATTTGAGTGATATTGTCTTGACTAAAAGAAAGAGGCACTTTTTTAGCGAATGCTTTTGGAATCATCAGAGTCATTTTATACGCCGTAAAATCAGCATTTTTGGTGTAGATAAAGGCATGATAAAAATTATCGTCTTCTCCATTAATAGGAAAAATAGCGCCTATTTTCGCGTAGGTTATAAAATACTGCTTTTCATTGTAAAGAGGTACATTATCGGTTGTGATGGCAATCTTTTGGGCATCAATAAAGGGCGTGCGCTCTTTGGCATCTAACCACACAAAACTGTGGCTTGGTATCCAGCCTGAAGCAAATGAACTCTCCACAAATGCCCATGCGCCATCTCGTGTATAGTGTGACACTAAAATAGGCTCGGCAATGTGAATGCGAGAGGTTTGCAGGTAGTCAAACGGATAACCTTCTCCGGGCAGTGTTGTCTTCTTAAAAAAGGGCTTTTGTGTCGGTAAATTTCGCATTTGTTCATTTTGAATCATAATGGCATGCGCATTGATGCTTCCATACGCTTCAAAATTGGTACTGTGGATGATAGCATCAATCTCGTCATCTGCAATCAGTTGAAGGTTTTCACCATAATAGCGTCCTTTAATGCCATACGATTTTGTAGCCCATGCCGCGTCATCTTTTTTGTTGATCATATGCGTGCAAAACCACGGTGAATAGTAGCGATACGTAAAGTCATCTTGGGCAATGCTTTGCGCTGAAATAGATTGCGCAAGACTATCCACGTGTTGTGGGTAATTTAAAAGCTTTGTAGAAGACAAGGGTGGTTGTGTCTCTTTGATGGAACAGCCAAAAAAGAAAAAAAGTACGCTGATAAAGAAGAAAATATTTCGTAGTGACATAATGCAAACCTTAACTTTTGTAAATGCTATAATACCAAAAACAACTATTAGACTCACTTGTGTAAAATGAAGTACTCCAAAAATCTTAGTCTAATACCATGAAAGAAGTCATCGTGAATTTAGTGCATAACGTCATTGATATTTTAGAAAAAAACAACGTTTTACTCACCGGTGGCGCAGGGGTTGGTAAAAGTTATCTGGTTGGTGAAATCGTCACGAGTTTGCGAAAAATCGGAAAGCAAGTCGTTGTACTTGGAAGCACGGGTGTCAGTGCAGTGAACGTAGGCGGACAAACTCTTCACAGTTTCTTTGCCTTTGGCATTTGCAATCACTTAGATGAGTTAAATCGCCATGACAGATATGCCAAAGCAAGATTGAGTGAAATTAAAAAAGTGCTGACACGGTGTGATTTATTGGTTATTGATGAGATTAGTATGGTTTCGGCTGATTTACTCGATATGATGTATTATCGACTGCGTAATGCTGGATTTGAAGGTAGTGTACTGTTTGTCGGTGATTTTTTTCAATTACCTCCTGTTTCAAAAGCTAAAGAAAACACGCTTTGGGGAGGTTTTGAGTACGCATTTGAAAGCAGTTCGTGGCAAGCTTTTGAGCCAATTATTGTAGAACTCACCATTACAAAACGAACGCAAGATACGGCATTTTTTTCAATTTTAAGCAAAATAAGACGTGGTGTTTTGGATGATGAAACCAAAGAATACCTTGAAACATTACGCCAAAATGTGCATGTATGGGATGATGACCCAACCGTTTTATTTGGGCGCAACAAGGAAGCCGAAGCGCTTAATATCCGAAGGCTTATGGAACTTGAGAGTGAGCCGATTGTCCTAAAGGCAAAAGAAAACGTGCATGAGAAAACGTTACATGTCACTAAAATAGAGAGTTGGAAAAATGCGTTACCAATTCCCGTTGATTTGACGCTAAAGATTGGCGCAAAAGTACTTTTTTGCACGAATAAGTGGGGAAAGTATTATAATGGTGAAGTCGGTATTATACGTGCAATTGACGCTGATGTTGTGTTGGTGGAGAAAGAAGGCGAGCTCGTAAAAGTCGAACGCCAAGAATACACGTTGCATGATACCGTTGTTATGGGTGGCGAAGTCCAAGAAAAACCTTTAGTTTCTATCGAGCAATTTCCGCTAAAACTCGCATATGCGATTACGATTCACAAGTCTCAGGGTATGAGTATCGATTCCTTGGTATGCAATATCAATAGCATCTTTGAAAAAAGCCAATTTTATGTTGCGATTTCTAGAGCGCGTTATCCGCATTCTCTGATGCTAGAGTATTCGTATCAACGTTTTTTTGAGCATTTGGCACGCTGTGTTCAAGTCTCACCGAAAGTAGGGGAATTTTATCAGAAAAGTAAGATTTTGAAGCTGGAGGAGCAACCAAGCGATTCACTTTTTTAAGTGTTTGGACGATTTACATGTAAAGCAAGAATCATGCTATTTCATCGAGGGGGAAAAGGATGAACTTAGAGATTTCATACGAGAAAATGGGTGTATTAACCTATACTCAACAAAGTAACAGTACTGGTTCAGAAGTTGGTCTTAATACCAAAAAAACAGCTCGCGATATTATTAACAGCTATATTGCACAATATCAATCCGATGTCTTTTCAAAAACAGGGGAAGAGTTTGGTTCGCAAGCCCAAAGTTTTAGTGTTGCCGCTACTGGTTATGCCGGAAAACCCATCGCACAGCTGACACAAAGTGAAGCCAAAGATTTGGTCTCAGAAGATGGCTTTTTTGGCATTTCACAAACGAGCGGACGCATCGCAGATTTTGTGATTAATGGTGCGGGAAGCGATTTGGAAAAACTTCAAGCAGGGCGCTCTGGCATGTTGCAAGGCTTCAAAGATGCTGAACAGATATGGGGTGAAAAATTACCTGAAATTAGTTATACTACGATGCAAAAAGCACTTGAAAAAGTAGATGCGAGAATCGCAGAGCTTGGTGGACAAGTGCTGGATACAACAGTATAAAAAAGGCTAAAATGCGCTATCTTTGGTGGGTTGTTCTACTTTTACATGTAAATCTTTTAGCAGAGACATTGGTGATAGAGCATTTTCACGCCAATGTCTTCTCCAAAGTCGATAAAAGACCTGTTGATGTAACACTCGGAATGATTTTTGAAGGCGATGAAGTAAAGCATTTAGAGTATAAAGTCATTGACGCACTGAATATCGTGATAGGAAGTTATTACGCAGAAGATTTGGTGACTTCACGTGGAAAAGAGTTACTCAAAGCAACACTGATTGCGTATGCTAAAAAAACACATTCTTTAACCATCGATTCAATTTATATCAAAGAATTAACCGTTAAAACCAATCCTAGTACACAAGAAATTGTGGATGCACTAAAAAAAGAGGGAGTGTTCTCTCAACAACACTCCAACGCTGCACCCAAACAACAGCAACAACAACTTCCTCAGCTCAATCTTGCGCCGCCACTTCCTAAAAGGTCATTGTTACCAGAAGAAAACGCTGTTAATTTTTAAGGGTGATGGCCACAGCTGTGGTTAGGAAAGTGAACGTCTCTTTTAGCTCCTAAGCCTTCTTCTTTCATTGTAAGAGATACGAATAATTAAAGCTTGCACACTAAATGGTTTCATAATATGCTAAAATAAAGGAAAACCAAATATAGGCGTGCAAAGAGTATGAATGAGAGATTTTGAAGCTGCAAAAGAGCTTTTTAAAGATTGTATTGATCCTTCATTTTATTTTGATAGTATCAGCGCTGAAATCGCACGCACAAAACTGATGGAATCTATTGGAGACATTGCTATCCCGCTGATTTTTATCGTAGGTGATCCTGGTGTTGGTAAAAGCCATATTATGCGTGTGATGCACCATTCAACGGCTTTGCGTTCTATCAGCGTTTTCATTGAACATCCTTTTTTTGACCCCCGTGATTTATTTAAGTTGCTATATGAGGCTCGTGGTATGACTTTTGAGAGAACAAAAACACGCGCAGAGTATCTTGAAGAGCTTTTTGAAGCGTATGCAAGTAACCAATGTACGGTTTTTATTGATGAGGCACAACTGCTCAATGATGACCAATTTGAACTCATTCGCATCCTTGGCGATATGAAACTGTTTCAATTTGTCTTAGCCATGCACAAAGATGAAGGCTTAGTGTTATTGCAAAAAAAGCAGTTTAAAACACGTACTAAGTTAGTTATCGAGTATGGCAATCTTGAGGAAAAGGAAGTTTTACGCTATATTCATACGCTTTTGATGTCTCAAACTCATGGCGAAATTGCACTGTTGTTTTCTAAAAGTGAGGCAAAGGCTATTGCTCGTTATACGCATGGCAATTTTCGCACCATTAAAAAATTCCTCTATACATTAATGAAATTGCTTTCCTTTGCCCAAAAAAATAATATGTCAAAATACCGTAAAATCAATAGCTGTCTTTTAGCGATGACGGCATTAGACATAGGACTTATTCATGACTAGTGCGCATTTTGCCTCTTTGGAAAAGCGCTGTCAAAAACTTAAAAAAGCGCGCATTATGCGTATCGTTTTTGTGATTTCAATTCTATTTTTATCAGCCTTTGGCGTCTTTTATTTTTACCATCAATCCAAAAAGCCTACACACATCCTCGTTGTTGAAAAGCCAATCGTAGCGCTACCTGTTGCTACGGTAAATCCAAAAACTGTTGAGCGTGTGGAAATACCGGCGATTGAAGATAATGCAACCATTGAAGCCGTTCAAAAAAAAGAAGATGTTCTTTTCTTGGGCGTTCATGGATTAACGCCAAAAATAGCCAAATTGTCAGAAGAAGAGTCCCAAGAAGCTATGCGCTCCTTAAAACAAGAACATGAGCTTTTAAATCAGTTCAAAACGCTACAAAATTATGAGAATGCGCTCGCTTTGGCAGAATTTTATTTCAACCTTAAATCTTATCAAGAAGCCATTGCCTGGGCAAAAAAAGCAAGTCAATTGGATACCCATTCTGATAAACCGCGTATCTTATATGCCAAGGCAAAATTTTATTTGGGACAAAGAAGTGAGGCTATAAGCTCTTTGGAACTTTTTTTAAGTTATATTAAGTCAGAAGAAGTTCAAGAACTTCTAAATTTTTACAAAGGACAAGAATGAAATTATTAGTTGTAGTGTTGAGTTTCTTTTGGAGTTCTCTGTATGCGTATTCGTATAACGATGTTTTACGTGATTATGAAGCAAAAAATTTTGAAAAAGTCTGTAATGATGGTGCCGCTTTATATCTGAAAAATGAAAAAAATGAGCAAATACTCGTTGCGATTGGCGATGCATGTGCGAGAGTCGATTCGATTAATCCTTTGGGAAATATCGTTAAAAATCTCATTAGCACGAAAGAGTATCGTGAAAGCGGTTCTTATTTCGCAACACTGATTCTTCAAAAAAAATTGATCTATGAATTCATGCTCGATAATATTAACATCAAAGAACTGACCCTCCCTCGTACAAACCATGTCCTTTCTCGTGTCTTTGAACAGCTTTCAAAAGGAAATTATAAAACAGGTGAGAACGGTATTGAAATCAGTACCGAAGAGATGGATTATTTGTTGTGGCTCTCAAAAGATGAACCTAAAAAAGTCTATATTGATGAAAATAAAAATGGAAAATTGGTAAAACGTCACTGGTATCTTTAACCTTTTTTCATTCCATTTTTACGCTTTTGTAGCAACCTTTTTCTGGTTAAGTTTGCCAAAGGCAAAGAATCATATTCCTTATTTTACTTTGCTTTAGGGTGTTTTTGACTACAATTTCGCCTCTAAAGTTTTTTTCTCTAGGATTATAATGCCCCTTAGCCGACTCAATACCGAACAAAGAAGTGCAGCCACTGCACCATTAGGACACAATCTCATTATCGCAAGTGCAGGAACGGGTAAAACTTCAACCATTGTTGCTAGGCTTGCGTATTTATTGCAACATGGTATCGCCCCTTCCAAAATATTACTTCTCACATTTACCAATAAAGCCGCTGCTGAAATGATTGAGCGCATAGGCGTTTTTTTTGATAAATCTGTTACGTCACAAATCGAATCAGGAACGTTTCATGCCGTAAGCTATCGGCTATTGAAAAAAATGGGTTCAAATATTGTGCTTAAACAGCCTAAAGATTTAAAAATTTTGCTCAAAAGTATCGTTGAGCGAAGACGATTTGACCATATTGATTCAGGCGTTAAAGCGTACAGTGCCGCTTATTTATATGACCTTTTTTCTTTGTATCAAAACAGTACGGTGACGTTGGGATTTACAGAGTGGCTGGAAGAAAATGACAGTGACCATGGTGTTTTCTTCGACATTTATGAAGATATTTTTGAAGAGTTTCAAGCGCTTAAGCGTGAATTTGGTTATGTAGATTTCAATGATTTACTCATTTTTATGCGTGAATCTCTTAAAAAAAACGACACTGTCTCTTTTGATGAAGTGCTCATTGATGAATACCAAGACACCAATACGTTGCAAGGCTCTTTAATTGATGCCTTTCGCTCACGCTCATTGTTTTGTGTTGGGGATTATGACCAGAGTATTTATGCGTTTAACGGCGCAAATATTGATATTATCGGTTCATTTGCAACGCGTTACCCTGATGCCAATGTCTTTACACTCAATAAAAATTACCGCTCTTCTCATAAAATTCTTTCGTTAGCCAATCGGGTGATTGAAAAAAACCCTAGGCTGTATGAAAAACGTTTGGAAGTAACACGTGATGGTGCATTTGAAGCACCAAAACTTCTTATTTATGATGAATTGTTTTCTCAATATCAGTCTATTTCATCTTTGATTAAGCACTCAAATTACCCTCATAACGACATAGCCGTCATTTTTCGTAATAATTCCAGTGCCGATGGTATCGAGGCGACACTGAGGGAGCAAGGGATTACATGTAAACGCAAAGGAGGCATCAGCTTTTTTGATGCGGCAGAAGTTAAAGCGATGCTTGATCTTGTGGGAGTTGTCGTAAATCCCAAAGATATGATGGCATTTATCCATACGTTTGAATATGCAAGAGGTGTAGGAAGTTCACTTTCCAAAGAGCTTTTTGACGGGCTTTTTAAACTAGGCGAGGGCAATATTTACCAAGGGTTTTTTCATCCAAAAGACAATGTCGAAGATGTATTTAAAAAACGTCCTAAAAACCATCAGTTAGGGCTTTTTGACGATATTATCGACCTTGGCAGTGTTAGTCGTTTTTATAGTTTGGGATTTGAAGAGCTTTTTTTATCAAACCCCGTGTTAAAACATCCTAAACTGACAACCGATGGTGCAAAATTTTTGCATGCATTCTATAAATTTATGAAGCATGCGACACGCATTAAAAACCCGCAAAGCCTCATCAATCATGTGATAAGTTCGGAAGTCTTTAGCGCTGTTGCAGAAGTTTTGGCCGTAAAACGTTCTATTAAAAAAGATGGTAGTGTGGATGAAAAGCAGAAACAAGAAGCACGTGCGCGAAT
Source organism: Sulfurospirillum sp. UBA6790 (assembly GCA_002452855.1). Next base: position 17,817 of record DKFS01000028.1, read on the forward strand.
TTTTAGAAAAGGGCATTTACTAAAAGACTTGGCAAGTTCTTATGCCTCCAGTGAGCGTTTTTTAAATGCACTCACACTTGGAAGCAATGAAATGAGTGAAGGCGAAGGAGTCAATTTGCTCAGTATTCATGCCAGTAAAGGGCTTGAATTTAAAGAAGTCTATGTGATTGATTTAATGGATGGACGCTTCCCCAATCGTAAACTCATGCAAAAAGGTGGAAGTCTTGAAGAAGAACGTCGCCTTTTTTATGTGGCAACCACTCGTGCTAAAGATATGCTCTATCTCTCCTATGCCAAATACGACAAAATCAAAAAAATCACTTATACGCATTCTCCTTTTTTAGTTGAAGCTGGAATGGTACATTAAGATTTAAAGCCTCCTCTTACATAAAAGGGATAAAATAACTCTTAAAAATAGTAGGGGTTATCTATGCGTATATGGGGCTCTTTTTTACTCTTCTTCGCAACATGCTTAATGGCTGAAGTTCGCACTATGGAAGCAAGCACGGCTGTTGTTAATAGTGGTATTCAAATCATTGATATTCGAACACTTCCTGAATGGAAAGAGAGTGGTATCGTCAAAAATGCAATTCCAATTACTTTTTTTGATACGGCAGGACATTATGATGCAGAAGCATTTCTCAAAGAGCTTAACAAACACGTCACTAAAGAAAAAGAGTTTGCACTCATTTGTCGTACAGGCAATCGCACCACTGCTGTCTCAGATTTTTTGTCAAAGCAAGGCTATAAGGTTATCAATCTTACAGGAGGCATGAATCGTTTAATGTCTCAAGGCTACATTCCAGAGCCTTACCACCCATAGGAAATACTAATGCATACCAATGAACTGATTCATGAAGACTCACCGTATCTACTGCAACACGCGCACAATCCTGTAAATTGGATGGCATGGAGCGATAAAGCGCTCGCCAAAGCCAAAGAAGAGAACAAGCTCATTTTTCTCTCCATTGGGTACAGCACCTGTCATTGGTGTCATGTGATGGAGCGAGAAACCTTTGAAGATGACGTAAGCGCTAAAGTGCTCAATGATGCATACGTGAGTATTAAAGTGGACCGTGAAGAGATGCCTGATTTGGATAAATACTACCAAGACGTGCATTATCTGCTCACAAAACGCTCTGGCGGGTGGCCGCTGAGCATTATTATGACTCCTGCACAACAAGTTATTTTTGCAGGAACGTATATGCCACCTAAAAGTGAGCATGGACGTATGGGCTTTCGGGAATTGACCAGTTTCATTAAAGGCAAATTTGACGATGCCTATGAGGAAGTTCAAAAGAGTGCGCAAAGTATTGAAGCAGCAATTAAGCACTACGAGCGTAGTTTTGAGCAAAAAGAGAGTATCAATCCAAAAGAGGTCATTGAAGCCTATGTAAACAAGGTAAAAGAGAGTTACGATGATGTCTCCAAAGGGATAGGAAGTGCGCCTAAGTTTCCTCATGCTTCGACATGGAATGCTCTTTTAGATATTTATCAAAAAACGGGTAATCTCGAAGCGTTGTATATGAGTGAAGATGCCTTAAATGCGATGGCGCGAGGCGGTATTAATGACCAAATCGAGGGTGGGTTTTACCGTTACAGCGTGGATGAGGCTTGGGTCATCCCGCATTTTGAAAAGATGCTTTACACCAATGCTGAACTCATCGAAGTCTATGCGAAAGTGTTTAAAATCACGCAAAAACCTTTCTTTCAAGAGATTATTGACACAACCATCACAGCAATGGATGAGCGGTTTTTAAAAGAGGGATTGTATCTGAGCGCTAGTGATGCTGACAGTGAAGGAGAAGAGGGCAAATACTTTGTCTTTGGCTTCAAAGAGGCACAAGCGTCGCTGTTAGACGGTGGACTGAATGAGGCAGAAGCTAAGGAGGTCATGGACTATTTTGGTATCACAAAATTTGGCAATTTTGAGCACCAAACGACCAATCCTACTATAACAAGTGATGTAAAACCTACACGTTTAAACAAAGCCATTGCGATTTTAAAAGAAGAGCGCCAAAAAGTGAAGTATCCGTTTATAGACACCAAAACTTTGACCGCTTGGAATGCATTGATGGTTACAGCTCTTTTTGAGGCAGATAAGGTCGAAAAAGCAAAAAACACGCTTGATACGCTTTTAAAATCTTTACATGTAAACGGTATTTTGTACCACCAGATGGTTTTAGGTGGCAGTTTGAAAATAGAAGCATTGTTGGAAGATTATGCCTTTTTGATTGAGGCGTTACTACAAAGTTACGCCCATACTAAAGAAGTGCATTACTTATCTTTGGCAAAGTCACTCAGTCATGAAGCAGAGCAGAAATTTTACAAAGAAGAGACATGGTTTCTCTCCGACAAAGCATTTCGTGCTAAAGCGGTTTTGGAAGATAACAGCTACAAAAGCCCGCTTTCGACAATGATTAAAAATCTCTTTGAATTAGCGAAGATTGAAGATGACACCGCACTGTTTATTCGAGCGCGTGATATGCTAGAGAGTTTTGGAGCTGGCATTCAAAAGTATTCTCACGCGTACCCCGAAGCGGTGAGGGCAATCACGTTTTACATGTAAGGATTTTTCCTTACATGTAAAACTATGTTTTAAAGTAACCTGTCCCCTTTATCCTTATTGTGGTTTGTTAGGACTCTTTATAAGTGTATTCATTGCATTAGCCATCCCTAGCCCATTTAGCAAGTGATAATATGACTTCTTTACTCGTTCATAATGTTCAGGTGTGAAATTCATTGTTGTAGAAGGTAATCCTTTATCTTCCACATACGTACGTTGATTTTCATTCCACTCGCCATGAACATAAGCATTGCGAATGTATTTACAAGCCAAGTAATCATCAAAGCACTTACGATCAGGATTTAGCCCACGTATCTCAAAAGCTTTATATAGGTGCTCGAGTCGCTCTTCATTTGAACCATTATTAAAATAATTGGCAATATCTAACATTGAGGGCTCGGGAACAGCCCACTTTTTAATGATCATTTCAATGCTACCAACCATCATGACTATCCATAAACGACAGAATGACGAGTATTTGATGTTGTTGGATACATTGCTTTCTGCAAGATGATTATTCACAAGCTTCTCAATCAGTTCTAGATAGATTTGATCATCTGAATACGCATCAATAAACTCATCTATCATTTTTGCTCCTTTTGATGACTTGGTTCCCTAACTATTTATTCAACGAATATTATATACAAAACAGTATGATATGCACAAATAAATGAACATAATAATATGGGAGGGCTAAACTTTTAACTTTCTGCATTTTCTACCCATATGTTACAAACATTGGAAGTCGTGTGTGATATTTATTTTATGAAAATGGATATTTGATGTAGCTTGGAAAGGTAAGGCAGTTCTCTTTTACATGTAAGGAAAATCCTTACATGTAAAATTGTTTTTTAAAGCGCTTTAGCGATAAAACGGTTCAAACGTTTTGCAAAAGCAGCGGTGTCTTCGATCTTCATGCCCTCTTGAAGTTTGGCTTGATCAAGCAGTAAAAATGCGATGTCATTGAGTTCTAAAAGATCACTTTTTGCGCTTAGTTTTTTAAAAATCTCATGCTCAGGGTTAATCTCTAAGATAGGTTTTACAGTTGGGAGATTGTCTTGTCCCATCTGTTTGAGCATCTGTTGCATTTGGAAGTCTGGGTCGTTTTTATCGTACACAAGGCATGAAGGTGAATCACTTAAACGACTTGAAATCTTCACGTCTTTCGCATCGTCTTTGAGGATTTCTTTCATTTTGACCAAAATCTCTTTGTAGGTTTTCTCATCTTCTTCAACTTTGGCTTTGTCTTCTTTGATCTCTTCGTCAATGTCGGAGTTATTAACAGGTTTGATTGGAGTTTTATCGTATTCGCCGACCATTGGGAAGACGATAGCATCAACTTCTTCATCGAGCAACAAGACTTCAATGTCTTTGGCTTTAAACTGCTCAATGAGTGGAGAGTTGCGAAGAATTCTTTCATTTTCGCCCGTGATGTAATAGATGCTTTTTTGGTCTTCTTTCATACTCTCTTTGTACTCTTTAAGGCTCACGAGTCCGTCACGTTTTGACGATTTGAACAGTACGAGTTCCAACAGTGCTTCTTTATTGTCCCAGTCGTTGTACAAGCCTTCTTTAATAACACGACCAAAGTTTTTGTAAAATTCAAGGTATTTTTCTGTGTCTTTTTCTTTGAGTGCTTTAAGCTCACTCAAGATTTTTTTAACAGACGCTTTTTTGATGGTTTCTAATATTCTGTTTTGTTGCAAAATTTCACGGCTGACGTTGAGTGGTAGGTCTTCCGCATCAATGATACCTTTGACAAAGCGAAGGTAAGTTGGTAAAAGCTCTTTTTCATCATCGGTAATAAACACACGTTTAACATAAAGTTTAACACCTGGTTTATAGTCCATCCTGAAAAGGTCCATTGGAGGAGTTGATGGGATATAGAAGAGGGTAGTGTACTCAAACGTACCTTCTGCTTTTGTATGACTCCATAATAATGGGTCGCTGCTATCGTGAGAGATTTGTTGGTAAAAGTCTTTGTACTCTTCTGGTTTGATTTGGCTTTTTGCTACTGTCCAAAGTGCACTGGCTTTGTTGATTTGCTCATTTTTGATTTCAGTGCTTTTTTCTTTTCCTTCATCGTCATACTCTTTCACTTCTTTATCCATAAAAATTGGGAATTGAATGTGGTTAGAATACTTTTTGATGATGTTAGAGATGCGGTAAAACTCTAAAAATTCATCTTCGTCATCTTTAAGGTAAAGGGTAATCGCTGTACCATGACCTTCTTTAGCAATCTCAGTGATTTCGTAATCCGCGCCTGCCATAGAACTCCACATGTAGGCTTTTTCTTCACCTGCTTTACGGCTTACTACTTCAATTTTATTTGCCACCATAAACGCTGAGTAAAAGCCAACACCAAATTGACCAATCAGGCTTGAATCTTTCTTTTTATCACCACTGAGGTTTTGTAAAAAGGATTTGGTTCCACTTTTAGCGATAGTTCCTAAATTTTCAACTAACTCTTCTTCATTCATACCGATACCAGTATCGCTGATAGTAAGTGTTTTGAGCTCTTTGTTGATGGCAATATCAATGCGTGGTGTGTATGAAAGTGTTTTGTATTTTTCATCGGTTAAAGTGAGATAACTCAGTTTATCAAGAGCATCGGAAGCATTGGAAACAAGCTCACGTAAAAAAATCTCTTTATTGGAGTAGAGCGAGTGAATCATAAGGTCTAAAAGTTGTGTGACTTCGGTTTGAAATTGATGTTTTGACATAGTATTCCTTTAGTAAATGGATTTTCAAAAAGAATTTACATGTAAACTCTTTTAAAAAACCCAAAATGAAGCGTTATTGTAGCAAAAAATGAAAATAAGAAAAGCTACTTTTGTAGCGTTTCTTATCTAAGATGAAGCAGAAGTCAATCGTTCTTGTTGAAGTGTTTCTTGCATAGACTCATACATTTTTTCATACCACTGTTCGTCCTCTTTTGGATCGATTGGATCAAGGTAAATAATGCGTACATCACCACTGTGTGCTTCAAAGTTTTTAGAATCTAAAATATCACGAGCACCAACGATAATAGCGGGTTGAACAATGAGTTCAAGTTTTTCAGCCAAGACTTTAGCACCATTTTGAAATTTTAAAAGCGTATCGCCTTTGCCTCTGGTCCCTTCAGGAAACATAGCTAGCACACGCCCTTCGCTTAGACGTTCTTTTCCCTCTTTAATCATTTTGATAATGGAGCGTTTGTCTTTTCGGTCAATGGCTATCATACGAGGGGCTGGAATAATATGCCCAAATAAAGGAATGTCTTGAATCTCTTTTTTAGCAATCCAACATAAATTTTTAGGGTAAATTGCTTCAAGACACACAATATCGACTAAGCTTTGATGATTCAGAACTAATAACGTCGTTTTTGAAGAAGCTTCATTTTTTGTATGAATATTAAAACCCATAAGATACGTTTGCATGCGTGCCCATGTACGCCTAATCGGATGTGTGTGATTACGAAATGCATACATTAAGACGATAGTAATTAAGACGGTGATGACAAATTCAATCATCACATAAATAGCTCTAATTTTTGATAATATTTTCACGCGCAGTCCATCCAATTTTTCCATCTGGAAGTAAAATTTTAATGTAATTATCACGCTCACCGAGCTTTTCAACCGGTAATTGTTTATCGCTGGTGAAAAAGACGGTTGATTTTTCCGTCGGTAAAATCATTAAAACGCTATTGGCTTTGAGTTGAACATTATTGAGTGGGTTTTGATCTAAAAAGAAAAGTGCTAAAAAAATTAATGACAATACTAAATAATACCAGCGTCGTTTTTTAAGTAAGATGAGAAAAAAGATAAAAGCAAAAACACCATAAGCAACGCTTTTATAAAACTCAAAAATACTCTCTTTAGGGTTGAGCCCTAATTGTGTGCTGACTTCTTCATTTTCAATGGTAATGGGAAGTGTAATTTTATGAAATTTATTGGTAGGCAGGTCAAAATAACTGAATTCAAAGTTCTTTTGATAATTTGGGAAAATAGCGTAGTAATAAATCTTTTGTGTTGTATTGTTTTCAGAAAAGGAGTCAATGCCACTTTTAGCGTACTCACTTAAGGCAAAATCTTGTAAATTAGCACCTGTGGCTTCGATTTCTAAAACAATAATGACATTTTTAGAGTCAAATGAGGTTGTCTTATATTTGTTAATACTTAAGGTTTGAGCGATAACATTACTAAAAGAAGGCTCTTTTTTAAGCTGAATAATATTTGGCAATGTGAATGAAATGAGTTCACTCTCCAATGCCTCTTTATTTTTGACTATTGAAACACTTAGCCGTGGCATCACAGCATTTTTGGAGGTGATTTTAAAATAAAATGTGTTGTAGTAGATATTTGAGCCAGTAGATTCCCATGCATTTTGGGGGTTGAGAACGACCACATCGGAAGCACCTGAAAAGGTATTGGCAAGCCCGTCAATATTGTTTTGTGCCGCAATGGCTTTTAGCTTTACAGCAAAAACTTGTCCGACATACACTTTTTGCGGTGTCGATTCAAGTGAAAGGAAAAGAGATTTCGATTGTGTAGGAAAAACAGAACTACTATCTCCAAAGACCCCTTCCTCTGCAAACGCAGACTGGAAGAGACTTAAGAGCACGATAAAGGATATGAGGATTTTTTTCATATAATTAATGGATTAACCCTTGTAGCATTTTAACGCCATCATCTGAGCCTAAAATGGCTTCAACGGCGCGTTCTGGATGTGGCATAAGGCCAAAAACATTTTTTGCTTTATTGCAAATACATGCAATAGAATCAACAGAACCATTTGGATTATCATACTTGCCTGTTTCATCACAATACGTTAAAAGAACTTGTTCATTGTCATATAACGCTTTTAAATCTGCTTCATCAATGTAATAATTGCCTTCACCATGCGCGATAGGAATATTTACAATATCTCCAACATGACATTGGCTTAAAAACATATTGTTGTTATTGACCACTTTTAAATGACAAAACTGAGAGATAAAATGAACATTTTCATTGCGTTTCATCGCTCCTGGTAAAAGACGAGCCTCAAGAAGCATTTGAAAGCCATTGCAGATGCCCAAAACTTTACCACCGTTGTTTGCAAATTCAATAACAGCTTTCATAATGGGAGAAAATTTTGCAATAGCAGCACTTCGTAAATAATCACCATAACTAAAACCACCAGGAAGTACAACTAAATCGGTTCCTTCTGGCAATTTTTCTTCTTTATGAAAAACTAGGACAACTTCTTGTCCTAATTTTTCAAAAGCATATTTTGTATCGATTTCACAGTTAGTTCCTGGAAATACAGCAACGGCAACTAGCATTTTGGAAACTCAATCGTGTAGTTTTCAATAACCGTGTTTGCTAAAAGCTCTTCACACATTGTCGTAACTTTTTGTTCAGCTTCAGCTTGATTCATGTCTGCCATATTGAGAATAATTTGTTTTCCGATACGTACTTCATTGACTTCATTAAATTTCAAAGAGGCAAGTGCATGGTGAACAGCTTTTCCTTGAGGATCTAAAACGCCTTCTTTAAGCTGAATATTGACAATAACTTTCATGGTGAAACAATCCTTTTGATTAATGGTTTAAAATACGTTTTAAAACTTCTTCGTATGCAACTTTAACATTACCAAGCCCTTGGCGGAAACGGTCTTTATCAAGTTTTTCATTGGTGTCAGCATCCCAAAAACGGCAACTATCAGGGCTAATCTCGTCTGAAAGTAAGATATTTCCGTCTTTATCAACACCAAATTCAATTTTAAAATCAACAAGCTTTAATTTGCGTTCAGCAAAAAAGTTCTTCATAATGACATTGATTTCACGACCTTGGCGTTTAAGCTCTTCTAAATCAGATTCGCTTTTAACAAGGCCTAAAAGTAAGCAGTGTTCGTCATTAATAATTGGATCACCTAGTGCATCATCTTTATAATAGAATTCAACTAAGGTAAAAGGAAGAACAGTACCATCTTTAATGGCAAGACGTTTTGAAAGTGAGCCTGTTGCGATATTGCGTACAACGACTTCAATAGGAATAATTTTAACTTTTTTAATCAATTGATGTGTGTCATCAAGCGTTTTAACGAGGTGTGTTTGAATACCATGTTTTTCTAAAAGATGAAAAAGTTGAGTGCTGATTTTACAGTTAAGTGCACCTTTTCCTGCTTCATTACCTCGTTTTTCTGCATTAAATGCTGTTAAATCATCTTTAAATTCAGATATCAAAAGATTTTCATCATCAGTTAAAAAAAGTTTTTTGCCTTTACCTTCGTATAATAACGCACCTTTATTCACGGGTTTCTCCTATTTGTTTTTAATAGAAAGCACTTTGATTACATCAACAGCGCTTTTTAGCTGCATATCTTTGAATAGATTTGCTTGTGTTACGATTTCTTTATCGGACTTAGTCTCTTTACCATTTTTAGCTTTTGTTTTTGTATCTGTTTTATCGTCTATTTTTTTCAATTCACCTTCAAGATGTTTTTTGAGGTCTTTTTCTTTAAGTGTTTGTTGTTCTGTTGTTTTGTTTGGTACTTCACCAGGGTAAACTATAAGATCAGGTGTAACGCCTTCTGCTTGGATTGTTCTTCCACTTGGTAAATAATAACGTGCGATTGTTAAACGAATCGCTTCATTATCAACAACAGGTAAGATGGCTTGAACACTTCCTTTACCAAAGGTCTTTTCACCTATAATGATGGCACGTTTATGGTCTTGTAATGAACCGCTGACGATTTCACTCGCACTCGCACTTCCTCCATTAACAAGAACAACCAATGGCTTTCGGCTCATAGTCTCTGCTTTACTTGCTTTATACTCAGCATTTTCAGACTCAACGCGACCTTTTTGTGAAACAATAATGCCATCATCGACGAAGAGATCAACCAACCCAACGGCTTGATTGAGAAGACCACCAGGATTGTTTCTTAAATCCATGATGATGCCTTTAACATTTTTATATTTTGTTAAAGCTTCTTGAACATCACCTACAATATTTTTATCAAAATTGACTACGCGAATATATAAAATATTTTCATTTTCAATCATTTTGGTATAGACAGATTCTATTTTGATAATGTCACGAACAATAGAAATCGTTAAAGGCTTCATTTCGCCTTCGCGAACCAATGTAAGCTCAATGCCTGTTCCAGGCTTTCCACGCATAATATTAACCGCTTCATCAATCGTCATATTGAGGGTGGATTGTTTATTGATTTTTAGAATGATATCGCCGGCTTTGACTCCAGCTTTATCGGCAGGTGTTCCTTCCATTGGAGCAATAACAGTTAAAGCACCGTCTTTTTGTCCTACGGTAATACCAAGGCCACCAAATTCACCATCCGTTTGGATTTTCAGGTCTTTGAAGTGTTTTTCATCAAGGTACGATGAGTGTGCGTCAAGATTGGTTAAAAGTCCTTCAATAGACTTTTTCACGATGTCATCAATTTTAATGTCATCAACATAATATTTCTCAATGGTCGCTAGCACTCTTGTAAATTTCGCTAATGAAGCAAGGCGGCTTTTTTCGCCATCCGCATTATCGGCAAAGAGAGTTGAAGTAAAAAAAGTAGTGATACCTACAAACGTAGCGATAAAGCCAACTGTAGCAAATGGTA
>DKFS01000001.1 GCA_002452855.1 Sulfurospirillum sp. UBA6790
GTTGTCACAATTAAAACATCTTTATCATTGTATTTGTTCACTTCATGTGGGTCTATAAAAATGCTTTTATCGAGTTGAATATACCCTAAATCAATCGCCGTAAAGAGGTTTCGCTCCATTGAACGTCCAATGACACATACTTTTCTGCCATATTTTAGACCATAATCAATTGCTTGGTATACCCTATGAATGTTGGAAGAGAATGTAGACATAATAACGCGACCCTTTGATTTTGCAAAGATTGAATCAAATGTCTTACCAACAGTACTTTCACTTCGTGTTATGCCCTCTTTGTATGAATTTGTACTATCACTCATAAGGCAGAGAACGCCTTTTTCACCATACGCTGCGAAACGATTGAGATCAGTGACATAGCCATCAATAGGCGTATGATCAATTTTAAAATCACCCGTATGAATAATCGTTCCTGCATCTGTTGTGATCGCAAGAGAAGATGCGTCAATAATTGAGTGCGTGATATGAATCCATTCAATTTCAAATTCGCCTATTTTATAAATTTTACGCTTCTCAACAGGTCTAAAGTATTTTTTATAAGCTTTTAATCCATGTTCATCAAATTTATTAGAGATCATTCCAAGAGGTAATGGTGTTGCATAAAGTGGAAACTGCATCTCTTTAAAAAGATAGGAAATAGCGCCAATATGGTCTTCGTGGGCATGAGAAATAATAATTCCTGATATTTTTTTCTTAATTTGTCTTAAATAACTAAAGTCAGGTACTAAAATATCAACACCATGCATATCTTCACTTGGAAAACTCATACCAACATCAAGTACAATCGCTGAATTTTCCGTTTCAAAAACACAAATATTGCCCCCGATTTCTCCCAATCCGCCTAAAGGTGTTATTTTGATTTTTCCTTTTGATGTTTGATCTATTGCTATGGCGCGATTAAGGCGATCTTTGTGCATTTTTTGATTTGCATCGATTGCTTTTTTCATATCCCGTTGCCATGGTTCATTGCCTTCAATAGATGTTGTTGGCGATTTATTACCTTTGCGTCTTCTATTATTCGATTTTGGCTTAGAATCTGTTGTTGCTCCTTGAGAGGCTACATTGGTTGCAGAAGCTGTCTGTTGAGCCTCTTGCTTTTCGGCGTTAGGCTGCGTTGTTTGTTTCTTGTGTTGTCCATGGTGCCTAGGGGCATGAGGACTTTTCGCTGGTTTTACATTATCAGTATTGTTATTACTGTTATTCGTTTGAGGAATCTCGTTTTCTTGCATCATTCAACCTTAATTGTTTAAATAGTAGATGATGAGACAAGACGCTTATTTCGTGAGAACGAATTGTTGTAGGGAGGTTTTGAATCTGCATTAACTTTTGAACAGATTGCTTATCATATTCAGTGGAAATATTTTTAAGCCATGTTTTTCGTGGACTTTGAAAGGAACAACGCAAATATTTTTTAAACTTTTGCAATTGCTCTTGTGTCTCAAAGAGTCCAGAAAATTCACCCTTTACAAATTCTTGCCGTTTGTCAATTTTGAGAATAGAAGAGATTACTTTAGGTTGAGGATCAAACGACGTTGGATCAACATCAAAAAGCAATTCGGCAACACCAATACTTTGGGTTAATATTGCTAAAGAAGTAAACTCTTTGGTCTTTGGAAGCGCTGCAAATTTTTCAGCGACCTCTTTTTGAACCATAACCACCATTGACTTACAATGAGGGTCTTCAAGTGCTTCTAAAATAATAGTTGTTGCGATGTAATAGGGTAAATTCGCTACTAGATCATAAGGTTCATCCATTAATGAACCTTTTTTAAAGCGATCTAAGACATCAGTCCATACCAATGTCAAGCTTCCCGTATCTATCTCTTTTGAGAATTTTTTTCTCAAATAAACGCACAAGTCTTCATCGACCTCATATGCTACTAATGATTTAATCTTTAGTAGTTCTTGCGTCAAATCACCTAAGCCAGGCCCTATTTCAACTAACTTGCGATTATTGCGGGGCATCGCTTGGATGATTTTTGTTAATACACTGCTATCTTTTAAAAAATTCTGGCCAAATTTCTTTTTTGCCTCTATCAATTTGTACGCCTATTTTCTAAAATTTGGTTGATTTTAGCAAACTTTTACTTACAAAAGAGTTATGCGTATCGTAATTCCCTATTTTCAGAAGTTTTTTTTAATTCTTACGCTATCATTTTTACCTATAATTTATCTTCACAAAGTGAGTTTCATGAACTATTTTGCTAAACGTATTATTCCTTGTCTTGATGTCAAGAATGGCCGTGTCGTTAAAGGCGTTAACTTTGTTGGGCTCAAAGATGCGGGTGACCCTGTAGAAATAGCAAAACGCTATAATGAAGAAGGCGCTGATGAATTGGCTTTTTTAGATATCACGGCGAGCCATGAAGGTCGTGGTACTATCGTTGATATTGTTGAAAAAGTTGCTCGTGAAGTATTTATTCCCTTAACTGTAGGTGGGGGCATTCGTACATTAGATGATATTAATAAACTTTTACATGTAGGCTGTGATAAAGTAAGTATTAATTCTCCTGCTATTGCAAATCCCAATTTCATTGACGAATCATCAAAACGATTTGGCTCACAATGTATAGTGATTGCGATTGATGCAAAGCGTACAGGTGATTCATGGAATGTTTTTATTAATGGTGGCAGAATTGATACAGGTATTGATGCCCTTGCATGGGCAAAAGAAGCACAAGAACGCGGTGCAGGGGAGATACTACTCACATCAATGGATTGTGATGGAGCCAAAGCCGGATATGATATCCCGCTAACAGAACAGATGAGTTCAATATTAAATATTCCTGTGATTGCAAGCGGTGGGGCAGGGACTAAAGAACATATCAAAGATGCTTTTTTACATGGCGCAGATGCGGCACTTGCTGCTTCGATCTTCCACTTTAAAGAGATCGATATTATGGATCTTAAACATTACCTCAAACATGAGGGAATTGCAGTTCGCTTATGATTTTATGTGCAGGGAAAAATGAAGCATTTGATTTTGCTAAACCTATTGGAATAGGTTTAATTGAAAGTGCTATCACGCTTACCCATTATGTCATTGAATATAAGCCTGCTTTTTTATTTTTTGTTGGTACTGCAGGTAGTTACGGAAAATACCAACCATTTGACCTTTTATACAGCCACCATGCATCAAATATTGAATTAGGTTTTTTAAACAATAGTTGTTATACCCCTATCATGCATTCGATAGAAGCCGAAAAGAAATATGTTCCACGTGAAACATTGCATAGTTTTGCAACCGTAAATTCAAGCAATTACATTACAACATCTTCAGAGTTGGCTTCTGAAATGCTAAAACGAGGACTCGAACTAGAAAATATGGAGTTTTTTTCTGTTGTCACTGTAGCTAACCATTTTCACCTTCCGTGTCTAGGACTGTTTGTTGTGACTAATTATTGTAATGAACATGCACATACTGATTTCATAGCCAACCATGAAAAGAGTAAAGAAATAATTCGTTTGCATGTCGAAAAAAATTTGAAAATTTGAGGTTTTATGGATAAATTAAATATACTTGACTTCTCCAAAGAAGAACTCGCAGAACAAATCAAACCTTCATTTAGAGCAAAACAAATTTATCAGTGGATATATCAGAAGTATGTTAATTCATTTGATGAGATGAAAAATCTTCCAAAAGAGCTTAAAGAAGAACTTTCATTAAAGTACTATCTTGATCCACTTACAATTGCTAAAGTCGAAGTAAGTCAGGATGGTAGTAAAAAATATCTTTTTGCACTAAAAGATGGAAATACTGTTGAATCAGTTCTCTTACCCATGAAGCAAGAACAAGTTGATGAAGA
>DKFS01000091.1 GCA_002452855.1 Sulfurospirillum sp. UBA6790
TTTCAGGGAAGTTCATTTTATATCTGAAACCATACATTAAGAAGACCAAATAACATCCTGTAATCATTGCCGAAAGAATGAAGTAAACAGGATAAAACACGCCATTTGCAGATGGACGTGAAATCAAAAATCCAAAAACGGCACCAAGATTAGAGTGAGCAGCAAGACCGACCAAAAGACCGCAAATACCAAAGATTTTAGAGAAGGTATGATTGACTTTAATTGCTAGAAAGAAAAATTCTAAACAGATAAATGTTAGGTAAAGACCATATAACGTTCCCATCCACCAAATCGCTGATGTTAAACCCGGTGTTAAGACGTTGTAAATGACCATTGTCATAGGGTGACCAATTTCTAAGCCAATTACCGCAAAACCTGAACTAATCGTAATAATCGCTCCTGCAATAGCACGTTTACCAATTTGCTGAAACTCTTCTATACCAAAAACATGTCCAATCGAAGAGATAATACAAAGACCCGTACTGGATACAACAAAAAAGACGTACATTGCAATTAAAAGTCCCCACGGATGTTGGCGCGTAACGTTATACGCGTGATGTCCATGAAGAATATACACAACAGCTCCTGCGGCAAAAGCGGCAAGCAGTGCAACGGTAACAAATGCCATCACGACATTGAGTGGCGTTTTTTCAAAATAAAAGAGTTTTTTCAAAGAAAGTGTTTGCATTGTAAACTCCTACAAAATATAAAATAGTTTTGGTTTAGTACCCAAGTGACTCTTAACTTGACGATACTCTTTGTTAGCAAGTAGCTGCGAAATTTCACTATTTGGGTCATCTAAATCACCAAATACTCTTACTTTTGTTGGACACGTTGCTTGACACGCTGTGGTGGTTTCACCATTGGCGAGTCTGGTATCGGAACAAAATGTACATTTATCCACCGTGTTGGTTCTCTCATCGACATAACGTGCATCATAAGGACATGCATTGATACAATACGTACACAAAATACATTTCGTTGGATCAACAAGTACAACGCCTTCTGGACTATAATGTGTCGCATTGGTAGGGCACACTTGCTGACATGGCGCATTTTCACAATGCTGACATTGACTTGGATGATACGTTTGTGACGCAATTGAGATATTAGGGAATTGTCCTTCCGCTTCTTTGACCCCTACCCAAATACGATAATGATCGGGTAAAAGTAAAACGCCATTTTCTTCTTTACATGCGCTTTCACATGCTCTACAATTGATACAGTTATTGTAGTTTAATGCCATTCCATAACGTGCCATAATCAAACCTTTCTAATTTCTACAATTGTGTCATGAAGACAAGAGGCTCCATGCATTGGCTCAATGCTATCTTCAATAATAGCGGCATCATTACCACCATTGTGGTATGCACGGGTTAATGCTTCAGAGTAATTACCAAATCCATGAATAAAAAAGAGTGTATCTGGTCCAATTTTCTCTGTTGGATACGCTTTAATCGTCGTTTTACCTGCGCGACTCGATACTTCAATTTTATCGCCAAATTTAATACCCATTTTTTCTGCTGTACGCTTGTTAATCCAAGCATAATTTTCTGGAACAAGGTTGAGTAACATGCGGTTATTGGACGAACCAGATTGTGTGAACTGGGCATGGCGACCTGTTACGAATCTAAATTTGCCGGCTGGAATTGCCATTTCATATTCGCTTTTCCACGTTGGCATACCATCGATTCCTTTTTTCTCCAAGGAAGCAACCACACACTCAATTTTGCCAGATGGAGTACCGTATTTATTGTTTTTAACCGAATAAGCACGTTTACTTTCTGGATAGTATTCATAATCATTCACGCCTGTTTTTTTGAAATACTCATTCATATTAGGATAGAAAACACCTTTTTCTTTCAATATTTCAGCAGCACCTTCGTATTTTGCGACAGCATGCTCATTGAGCTCTTCTTGGGAAGAGGCAAACGGTGTTGTCATATCAAAATCTTTGTAAACCGTTGCTTCATCATCATCTTCAAGTGCTGATTTAACATCTTCATCGTATTTTTTGGTAATTTCAAACAGTGGTTTTGAAAGTTTTGCGCTTAATCCTCGCATAATTTCCATCACTGGTTTTGTTTCAAACATTGGGTCAATGACTTTATTGCGTTGGGCAATAGCAGGCTCAATACCGCCAAAAGAGACAACAGGGTCTGTTCGCTCTAAGTAAGTACACTCAGGTAAAATAACATCGCTGAGCATTACCGTATCACTTGGCATCGTATCAATCGTAACGACCAAATCTAATTTTTTGAGGAACTCTTTTGTTTTAGCATTGTTCGGCATATTTTGCATTGGGTTGTGTTTGTAGTTAAAGAGTGCGCGAATAGGATATGGACTCCTGTTTTCTAAAACCATATTTCTAAAAGCGACCCATGAACCTGACCCTCCGATAACCGCAGCTTCTTTTTGCTCGATTCTTGGTTTTGCTTGTGCGTATAAAGGCGCTACAACATCGTGTGCGGCAATAGGAATACTCTTACCAAAACAGATACCGCCTTTCACATCGACACCACCACCAAGGGCTGAAAAAATTGCTTGAGCACGGCGAAGTTGAAAGTCATTTTTAGACCAGGTTGTACGTCTGCCTTGATAGTAAATCGCTTGAGGAGCATTTGCCATAAATTCACGTGCTACTTCGTAAATATCTTTTGCTTTAATACCGGTAATCTTCTCTGCCCATTCTGGCGTATAGTTATTACTTAAGATATGATTTTTGTACTCTTCAAAACCGTTAAAGTAGTTCTCAACGAATGGCTTATTGTAAATCTCTTCTTTGATTACAACATAAGTAAGCGCTAGAACAAACGCTAAGTCGGTACCAACATTGACTGCCAACCATTTATCGCTTTTTGCAGCGGTATTGGTAAAACGAGGATCAACAACGACTAGCTTAGCACCACGTCCTTTGGTTCGTTTGAAAAAGTCCATGGTGTCAGGTGTTACAATCGCTTCTGCACGGTTAGCGCCTGCCATAATGACATATTTGGCATTGTCAAGGTCTGCTTGACCATAACCACCGATGGTAAGCGAATAACCAGAAACGGTTGTCGCAAGGCATAAACTTGCATGATTAAGGAAATGAGAAGAACCAAACATGGTAAAGAAACTTCTAAACGTATGTTCTGCCATACCCTCGCCCGCACAAAATGCTACGGTTGAGCGATTGTCTTTCTCTTCATCTAAAATTTTGGTGAGTTTTTCATTGATGTAAGCATAAGCTTCGTCCCAACTGACACGCTTAAACTTACCACTTCCTTTTTCACCATCACGAATCAAAGGATATTTAAGACGATCTGGATCGTATACGGCTTGAATACCTGAATTGCCTCTAGGGCAAAGCATGTTACGTGATTTTGGGAATAATGGATTTGGATCAAGTTT
>DKFS01000057.1 GCA_002452855.1 Sulfurospirillum sp. UBA6790
ATGAATTGTTGAAACAATCTGGTACATTCAGTGCCCACCAAAAGGTAGAAGAAAGAGCAATGGACAGCAACGATCTTGAAAAAGAACGTGGTATCACCATTCTTTCAAAAAATACTGCTATTCGCTATAAAGAGACTAAAATCAATATTATCGACACTCCAGGCCACGCTGATTTTGGTGGTGAGGTTGAGCGTGTTTTGAAAATGGTCGATGGCGTTTTACTGCTTGTTGATGCGCAAGAAGGTGTTATGCCTCAAACCAAATTCGTTGTGAAAAAAGCATTGAGTTTGGGACTTTGCCCTATTGTTGTGGTTAATAAAATCGACAAACCTGCGGCTGATCCTGACCGTGTTGTGGATGAGGTTTTTGATCTTTTGGTTGCGTTGGGCGCAAACGAGCAACAATTAGAGTTCCCTATCGTCTATGCTGCGGCTAAAGAGGGTTATGCTAAATACAACATGAGTGATGAAAATAAAAACCTCGAACCTCTTTTTGAAACGATTATCAAGCATGTTCCAACACCTTCTGGAAACGCTACCAATCCACTTCAACTTCAAGTGTTTACCCTTGATTATGACAACTATGTTGGTAAAATCGGTATTGCACGTATTTTTAACGGTAGCATCAAGAAAAATGAGACGGTTATGCTTGCAAAAGCAGATGGCGAACAAGTGAAAGGTAGAATTTCAAAACTTATCGGATTTCACGGGTTAGAGCGCATCGATGTTGATGAAGCTTTCAGTGGTGACATTGTAGCCGTTGCTGGTTTTGAAACACTGGATGTTGGCGATAGTTTAGTAGATCCAAGCAATCCTATGCCACTTGATCCATTGCATATTGAAGAGCCAACGCTCTCCGTTGTTTTTGCGGTCAATGACTCTCCATTTGCGGGACTTGATGGTAAATTTGTCACATCCAATAAAATTTATGAGCGTTTAGAATCTGAGATGAAAACGAACATCGCAATGCGTTATGAAAATGCAGGCGAGGGTAAATTTAAAGTCTCTGGACGTGGTGAGCTTCAAATTACCATTTTGGCTGAGAACATGAGACGTGAAGGTTTTGAGTTCTCATTGGGTCGTCCAGAGGTTATTATTAAAGAAGAAAATGGCGTTAAAATGGAGCCGTATGAGCATTTGGTGATTGACGTACCGGATGAGTTTACAGGAACCGTTATTGAGAAATTGGGTCGTAAAAAAGCAGAGATGAAAGCGATGAACCCAACAGGTGATGGACAAACCAGAATTGAGTTTGAAATTCCAGCACGTGGTTTGATTGGTTTTCGTGGACAGTTTCTAACCGATACCAAAGGTGAGGGTGTTATGAACCACTCATTTTTAGAATTCAGACCACTTAGCGGTGAAGTTGAACATCGTAAAAACGGTGCTTTAACCTCTATGGAAACAGGTACGGCGATGGGTTACTCTTTGTTTAGTTTACAAGAAAGAGGCGTTTTATTCATTGATGCGCAAGTCAAAGTCTATTGCGGTATGATTATTGGTGAGCATTCACGTCCAAATGATTTGGATGTCAATCCAATTAAAGGTAAGCCACAAAGTAACGTTAGAAGTAGTGGTGCTGATGAAGCGATTAAACTGGTTCCACCGCGCAAAATGAACTTAGAATTAGCGTTAGAGTGGATTGAAAATGATGAATTGGTCGAAGTAACACCGATTAATATTCGTATTCGTAAAAAATTCCTTGATCCAACACAACGTAAGCGTATGAGTCGTTAAACCATATTTACATGTAAAGACTTTGCCAATGCTGATGGTAAGGTCTTTACATGATGATTTATTGAGGAGCGTAAAATGCAGACGTTTTTAATAATCGTAGGTGCACTTTTTCTTGCGATGGTTTTTATGTACAACACTCTCATCTCTCGAAAAAATCAAGTCGATAACATTTTTGCTGGACTTGATGCTATTTTAAAAAAACGTTACGACCTTCTTCCCAACCTTGTTGCTACGGTAAAAGAGTATATGGTGCATGAGCGCATTACGCTTGAAAAAATTACTGAACTTCGCATGCAAGCGTTGCAGGGGAATTTGAGCGCTAATGAAAAGATTGTATTAGAAAAACAACTCTCCTCAATGCTAGGCAGTGTCATGGTCGCTGTTGAGAATTACCCAACACTCAAAGCCAATGAAAATTTCTTACATCTACAACACACCCTCAATGAAATTGAAGAACAAATTTCCGCTGCGCGTCGTGCGTATAATCAAAGTGTGACTGATTATAACAACGCCATAGAGATGTTCCCTACCAATTTTGTAGCAAGTCTTATGAAAATGGACCGCAAAGTCGTTTTTAATGTTCCTGAAATGGAACGTCAAAACGTCAATGTCAAGAACCTCTTTCAATAACATCTTCTTTGCATGGCAAAAATAGCATCGTTATTGGATTATTACTATGAATCCATGTATCCAGAATTACAGGTTTTGGAATTGGATAGGCTTCGGATTATTAAAAAACTTCAAAAGGCAGCTCTTTTCCTTGCTCTCATAGCCGTTGGGGTGTTTCTGGTTCTTATGCACCAAACCATCATGGCTCCTTTGCAAGCCACTCTTATCTGCGCAATGGGTGGATTTTTAATCTATATGTTTGTGTATCGCCATGAAAGTTCAGGGTACGCTCTTTTATTTAAAGACCAAGTTATTGAGAAGATTATTCATTTTGTGGATGATTCCCTTACGTATCGCAAAAGTGACACTATCAGGGAAGCAGAGTATCAAACAAGCGAGCTTTTTCTTGAATCTTATGATCGTTTTAGTGGAAGTGACCTTGTCAGTGGGAAAATTGAAGGGGTAGATGTACGTTTTTGCGTAATGCATGTCGAAAGAAAAGAGCGTGATAAAAACAATAAAGAGCAATGGCATGATATTTTTGCAGGACTCTTTTTTGTGGCTGAATTTAATAAAGAATTTCACTCAAACGTTGTTGTTTTACCCGATATTGCTGAACGAACATTAGGTGTTTTAGGAACATGGCTACAAGGGATGAACATTAGTCGAGGAGAGCATATCAAGCTTGATCATATAGCGTTTGAAAAATATTTTGTGGTCTATGGCAATGATCCCATTGAAAGCCGTTATATTCTTTCGCCATCACTTATGGAAAAAATTGTCGAATTTCGCCACAAAATCAATAAAAATATCTCTCTTTCTTTCATAAATTCAAAAATATATATCGCCATACCCTACACAAAATCACTTTTTGAGCCGATATTATCTCGTTCCCTTTTAGATTTTTCCTATATTAAAGAGTATTTTGAGATTTTAAATACTATGATAGGAATTGTTGAGGAGCTTAAACTCAATGAAAAGTTATGGAGCAAACGTTAATGTTTAATGAAAGACTACTCAAAATATCGTTAGGCTTTATTGTTTTATTGATTATCGTGGGATTTTTCGCGATTAATTATATGCTCAAAGATGAAGCGAGCATCTCTTCTTACGCCGATTCTCCTGTTGCCAAAAAGGTAACCAATGTAAGCACCGATGCACAAGAAGTGAGCTTAGATACGATTTTCATCAATATACGTTCTCAAAAATTTAAAATCCTAAAAGCAGATATCGCATTAGAAATGAAAAGTAAAAGCGGCAAAAAAGCGCTTATGAACAATATGGATAATGTCCGCAACGCCGTGCTTCAATATCTCAACACGATGGATTCTAATGGTCTAGAGACGGTTGCGGGAAAAGAGAGACTCAAGAGTGAGCTTATCAGTATGTTAGAAGATACCTTCGGTTATGAAATTGATACAATCTATCTTAAAAATTTTATTCTTTCTCCTTGAAAAGCATTAAACTAGCCCATGAAAGAAGCGCAATAAAACTGGCATAGAGATAAAGATACTCTCCGTAAAAATTTCCTGCAATCAACGCTCCTACAAATCCTCCCAGCCCAAATGAAAGACCATAATAAAACTGTGCCGCAAGCTTTTTCTGTTGATACAGCGTATATAAAAGACTTAGGGCCGCTGTGTGATGCAGTGCAAAACAAAATGCATGAAGGGATTGTGCCGTGTAAGCAACAAAGAGCGATGAGGGAAATAAAAAGAGTAAAAACCAACGAAGTGCGGCTGTTAATACGCCAAATTTCACTAAGCTCAAAAGATTAAAACGGCGTAACAGAGGGGATTGAAAATAAAAGAGCACAATCTCACAGATAACACCAAATGCCCACAAATAACTGGTCGTTTCTAGGCTAATGCCATGACTGGTTTCATAAATGGTAAAAAAGTTATAAAACGCACCAAAACTAACTTGCAAGAGAAAAAAGCTAATCCATAAAAACTTTACATGTAAAAGTTGAAACGGTGCGTCGCGCGGTGTTAGAACTTCAAAGACGGGGTTATTATTTGTCAGCCAATACGCAAAAAAAGCTGTCAGTGAAATACCCAATAAAAGATAATGCAAGCCATTGCTGTAATCTTCTAGATGCCTTGCTAAAACAATACCAATGAGCATAAAGCCAATGGAACCAAAAAGCCTTGATTTACCAAAACGCTCTTTTTGCAGATGCTCCATGGCGTAGGTTTCAACGTAGGGAAGTATCATTCCAAGGCATGCACCCAGTAACATATTGGGAAGCATAAAAAAGTAGAAGTTATGAATAGCAAAATAAAAAAGCACAATTGCAAAAATAGCGCCAAATAAAGCGGTATAAAAAACTTTTTGTGTCAGTTCAAAATGTTTGAGAAAGAAAAAAGGAACCACAAACCGCATTAAAGGTGCTAGCGCAAAAATAGTACCAATTTGTAAAGCACTGTACCCAAGCATTTGTAAGATTTTTGGCATAAAAATGACGTAAACGCCCGTTACGGCAAAGTATGAAAAGAAAAACCCAGAGATTTTAAAAAAGATCACGCAATGTTACTTCAAAATGGGAGCAGAATGTGTGAGAATATCATGAATAAAAAGACGATCTTTGCGAAAGAAAGGGAAGAAAAGCCCAATAAAAGTGGCAAACACACTAAGTGCAATGACGTAGCGTATCAGAAGACGGCTAAATGAAACTCTTTGCAAGGTTGTTGTGTCTATTAGCTCGATTTCATAAGCCTTATAGCCAGGCGTTTGGCCTTTTATGGCAAAGAAAAGAATCGTAATAAGCCCATAAGGGACGATAACCAGAAGCCATCCTAGCATCATATGTGCCGCAAAGCCTTCACGTGAGCCAAAAATAAGATAGAAAACAATGTAAAGAATGGGCATGAGAAGCATAAAAGAATCTACAACAAACGCCTTAGCGCGTCTTGTGAAAGGTGCGATGGTGTAGGGAAGTAAAGAAGCATTTGCCTCCTTCTTTCCTCCTTTTTTCGTCTCTCTCCATCGCATTGTACTTTAATTACCTCGGCTACCAGGTTTGATGGCAACACTCCCTTCTTTGCATAAAGGACACTCACTTGGCTCATAAATGTCAAATTCAAAATCAGCCAATGCAAAAAATGGTGCATCGTTTGGTAATTTACATGTAGGTTTTCCCTCTAAATTACTGCCCACGCGTTTACAAAAACCACGATTGGCTAGGGCTGCAAATCCAACGATAACACCGCCCATAGTCTCGGCAACTTTAGCGGCTTCAAGTGCAGAACCACCTGTTGTGATGATGTCTTCACACACAAGGATTTTTTCACCTTTTTTGATTTCAAAACCTCTTCTGATGGTCATTTCACCATTGACGCGTTCTGCAAAAATAAATCGTTTTCCGAGTGCGCGCGCAAGTTCATACCCTGCTAAAACACCGCCAAGAGCAGGGGAACAAATGGTATCAACTTCTAAACCATGGGCTTGAATCATATGTGCCAGTTCAACCGCTAATGCTTCGGCAACTTTTGGGTCTTCCAAAACTTTGGCACTTTGAAGATAGAAGCGAGAATGTTTACCGCTACTGAGTAAAAAGTGTCCCTCAAGAAGGGCATTTGCATCTTTATAAATTTTCTCAACTTGCATGGTTTACCTTAAATTTTAAGTAGTTCAGCTTCTTTTTCTTTCACTAAATCATCGACTTTTGAAACAGCCGCATCGGTAATTTTTTGGACTTCATCTTGTCCTTTTTTAGACTGATCTTCTGTGATAAGTTTATCTTTTTCCAATTTTTTTACTTGATCATTTGAGTCTTTACGTACATTACGAATAGCAATTTTTGCTTTATCACCCATGGTTTTCGCTTGTTTTGCGCCCTCTTTACGTTGCTCGCTTGTCATTGGAGGGAAGAATAACTTGATAGCCTCACCATCATTGTTTGGATTGACACCGATATTGGCTTGCATAATTGCTTTTTCAATCTCTCTGAGCATCTTTTTTTCCCAAGGAGAAATCGTAATTGTAGTTGCATCTGTTGCTAAAACAGTAGCCACTTGACTAAGACCGGTAGGTGTTCCATAGTAATCGACATGAATGTTATCTAAAATTGAGATAGAAACTTTACCACTACGAATGGTCGTAAAGTCGCGTTTAAGTGCTGCAATACATTTTTCCATATGCTCTTTTTGTTCAGCATAGATTTTATTCAGTTCCATATTTATCCTTTACAAGTAGTTTCGTTGAAATTTTATTGCCCACAGAGACAATAATACGTGTACGCTCTTTAGAGGCTATTTTATTAATTTCTGCCTGAAAAACACCATCGCTTAAAGAGGTTTCTTGGTATCCATACCCACTGATATAAATACCACCTTTTGAAGCAGATGTGTCCGCTTTGACATAAAGTGAGGTAATTTCATTCTTTTGGTTAAGTGTCTCTGGTTTGCTCCAAGTGGCATTGAGTGCTTTGTATTTAAGAAAGCTTGGGAGGTCACTTTTGCCTACTAACGCAGAACGATCCAAATTCAAAGGATCGCTGAAAGTTGCAACGGCACCCATATTTTGATTTAACAGGGCTTCAAAGCCATAGCTTTGTGCAACTTTTTTCACTCTAGGCGTAAATTCACCAAAAGGGTACGAAAAATAGTGAGGTTTGAGACCCAGACGTTGCTCAAAAAGCGAGAGTCCTTCTTGAAAATCATGGTGAAGTGCCTCATCACTGAGTTCATTCATATGTGGATGATTCATAGAGTGAAATTCCAATGAGCCATACTTTGCTGTATCTTTTAGTTGGTCCCAACTCATAAAATCACCGTATTTATGCTCGGTAGCGCCTACATAGACAAACATCGAAAAAGGGTAATTGTACTCTTTAAAAAGGGCTAGCCCATGCTCGTAAAAGCTTTTATAATTATCATCGATGGTTAAAACGACCCAGTTGTCGGGGATGGTTTCTTTGTTATGCAGTGCTTGGACCAATGTCTGAAGAGGAACAACTTTATAGCCATTATTTTTAAAATAATCAAACTCTTTGCGAAGCTCTTCTAGGGACGTGTTGGTTGAAGGGTACCGGTTGTCATTAAAACGATGGTAGATGAAGATATGCGCATCAGCCCATACCATCATGCTTAAACACAACACAATCCAAAGAGGTTTCATTGTTTACTTATTTAGTGGTAGGTGCTTCAGGAGCCACTGGTGCAGTAGGTGCTGCTGTCTCTGGCGCTGGAACGCTTGGAACAACATTTTTCTCTACTTTAATATCTTCAGCAACAGAAACTTTTTTATCTTGATTGTAAAAATAACCGAGTGTAAGTGTGTTTGCAACAAAAAGGATTGCAACAACAAATGTGAATTTTGCCATAAATCCTGCTGGACCTTTAGCTCCAAAGAGAGATTCATTACTTCCGCTATAGGCGCCAAGTCCAATAGATGAGCTTTTTTGTAGTAAGACAGAGACAGTTAAAATGGCGGTTAAAACAAATTGTAAAACCAATAAAACGGTGGTCATAAGAGATGTCCTTTGTTTTCAAAATAGTGTAGAACCAAGGATTATACCCAAAATGGGTTAAAAAATCGTTAAAGCATATTGAAATCAACAGTGATTTCATCGATAGACCGCGCAGGTAGGTAGGTTTTAGCGTATTCTAAATAGACGCCAGAGGTATAAAAAAACTTCACTAAATCTTTATCGAGTTCATTTTCTTTAGCCATGGTGTATAGAATTTTCATAGCGGTTGATAGAGGCATTCCTGCTTTATAGGGTCGGTCACTGGCAGTGAGGGCTTCAAAAATATCGGCGATGGCTAAAATGCGCGCTTCAAAACTGATTTCATCGCCTTTGAGTCCTTGGGGATACCCTTTTCCGTTAATTTTTTCATGATGGTTCCCTGAAATTTGAGGAATTTCTTTGTACTTTTTGGGAAACGGTAGCTTATTTAATAAATCAACGCTGAGTTTAGCATGGTCGTTTATAATGTCGCGTTCCTCTTTGGTTAATGTTCCTTTTTGTGTGCTCAAATGATAGGCTTCATCTTCCGTTAAAATTGTATAGATTTCATCACCAATATGCCATGATGTGTGCGCAAGTGCTTTGATTTTAGCAGCATCCGTATCGCTTAAGAAGGTATCACCGCGATTATGGGTTTGAATCAATTCCCACGCATCTTGCAATCGCTGTTTTTGCGTCATATAGTGTGCTTCAAGCACTTCAAGCGCATACGTCTCTTTGCCTTCTAAATGTGCAACTTTTTTCTCCAAAAAATTTACATGTAAAGCGTGTTCAATAGTCGAAATACGGCTCTTAACAAGCGTGATGCGGTCAAAAATTGCTTCGAGCTTTGTAGCCTTATCGACGATTTGTTCAGGGGTTGCAAGTTTCCCGATATCGTGCATCAAGGCGGCGAAATTAATCTGTTTGAGCTCTTCTTGGTTGAAATGCTTTTGCTTGTAGAGCGTTGTGTCATTATTGATAGCCCGTGATAGCATAAGACTCAGTTTCACCATACGTTTGATGTGCCCTGCCGTATAAGGTGATTTTTTCCCAATAGCAAAGATGATACTTTTTAAAAAAGCTTCAAGGAGACTTTCTAGTCCTTGAATGAGCGAGGTATTGGTAATCGCAATGGCTGCTTGTGACGCAAGGGATAAAGAGATTTTTTCATCATCAACATCAAAGGCAATCACTTCACGCGTTGAAGGATGCTGTTTATTAAGAAGCTGTAAAACACCAATGATTTCATTTTCATGATTTTTCATGGGAATCACTAGCATAGACTTGGAGCGATACCCTGTTCCCTGGTCGAATTTTTTGGTTCCATCAAATGAAAAGCCTTCGGTTTCATACACATCGGGAATATTAATCAACCTATCTTCCAAAGCGCATGTTACGGCAACCATTTTTTTATTGGGTTCGCTGTTTTCTAAATACAGCGGAAGTGGTTCCCATGTTATTTTCCCGCTTGATCCACCCATTTTGATGTTTAAAGAGTCGGTCTGCGCAATTGTAAAACGCAATTGGTGTTGGTCTAGCAAATAGAGTGTGCCTCCATCAGCACTGGTCAGATTTTTAGCTTCAGTAACAATCATTTCTAAAAGTGAATTAAGGTTTTCATTGGCAGAAAGCGCTGTTCCAATTTGCGTTAGTTTTTGAACACGTTCATCACTGCTCAATAACGTACTAAGGCACAGTTCACCTGTTGCAATGTCAATGAGTTCGCCATCTTTTAAAATATTATGCTTTTCAATACCGATAGCGCAAAGCTCTTTGGTAATTTGATTCACATAAAAGGGTTTGAGATGATTGATATAAATTTTGACATCTCTGTTTAAAAGTTTGAGCCCTGATTCTAAAAAATTAGGGGTAAGATGTTTGCTCTCCTTTGCAATTTTTGTCAAACGATTGGGAAAAGAGACATCAATAATCAACGCTTTAATGGCGCTGTTTTCATTGAGTGTTTGCCAGAGCAGTTCATTGTGAAAAGAGTCCCCCGAAAATAAAAGTGCGCTGTTGTGCTGTTCAATAATATACCCACAGCAAGGAACGGTATGATTGGATGGTATAGGAATGAGCGTGATGCCATCTTCAATAGGATAACGCTCAAAAGGGGTAATGCTGACATACTGCAATGCCGGTATGGTTGAATTTAGAAGAGGAATTTTGTTGAAATTAGGCCACACTTCATCGTTAAAGAGGTGTTTTTGCAGTGCTTCTATGGTTTGAGGAAGCGCATAGAGTATCAGTGATTCGCTACGCTTGACAAAAAAATTATCAATCATAAACGCGCTATCAATGATATGGTCTAAATGGGCGTGAGAAAAGAAAATGCGATGGATATGTAAAGCGTCATCGCCTAGCGCATGCATAATGTTGCCTGCATCAATGAGTGTGTTCTTTGTAATTTGGAGGCATGTGGTAAAAGCATTTTGTGCTCGGCTTCCTTGTGCACCAAGAATGCGAATCTGACTCATACTTATCCTTTGGTTGTGTGAACAAACACACCGTTAAATTCACTGGGTGGAAAGGCAATATAGTGCGAACAGCGTTCACAATAAATTGTGTAAATCGTATCATTAATATGATAATTTTTTTGTTTTAAATTTTCAAATAAGGTCAATGCTTCATGAAACTGTGCGTGTTGATACTGTCGGAGTGCTGCATGGTACAACGTCAGTTCTTCTTCAAGTATCTCTTGTGAACACTCACATAAAGGGTGTTGATGGTTAGGAATGCTTTTAAAATCATGCACCTGCCATATCTCGACAGGTTCTTGCTTCCCTTTAACCGTGACTAAATCCAATAATCGCATCACGTAGTCACCTTTTAATTGGCGCTTTGTAAAATGCGAAATAATGATATGGGCTCCGTAATATTTGCACAATGATTCCAACCGCGAACCAAGATTGATAGGATCACCAATAACGGTAAAATCGCTTCTGCGACTGGTTCCCATTTCGCCAACAATGGCAAGACCTGTATTGATACCAATACCAATATCAATGATGGGCTTATTGTTGTGAAGCGCCATCGTATGAATAGCGGAAAACTCGGGGTTTTTCTGCAAAATTTGATTTAATTTGACCAAATAATGCAGTTGTTCTAATGCCGCAGAGACTGCTTTATCGGCATGATTTTCAACACTCAGCGGTGCATTCCAATAGGCCATAATCGAATCGCCGATAAATTTATCAACCGTACCACCTGCTTTGATGATAATGTCTGTCATCGGGTCCATATACGCATTCATAAAATGAATCAGGTGCTTTGGTTCTCCCGCTGCTTCGGAAATGGCTGTAAAATTACGAATATCCGAGAAAAAAATCGTAATCTCTTTTTCCATGCCTTGTAAAAAATCGGCTTCACTGCTTAAGATATTATTCATAACGGCAGGGCTTACTTTACTGGCAAATTTATGTTTAATCATCTCTTTTTGTTTGATTTCAAGAAAATAGTTGATGGCTTGACCTATGATAAAAAGAATAGTGATAGAAACAATCGGCAGAATGGTGTTGAGCAAAATGCCTTGATAAATCATCGCATAATAATGGGTTGCGATAATGATAAGATTCAGCGCTAAGAGTCCACTAAAGCTCAACAAAGCGCTAGGAAGCAATAAAAGAGCAAACGTGACCAACGCTAATAATGCAATACTCATCATATCAACACCGCGTGTCCAAATGGGTTTTGCAATAAAATTTTGGTGGAGGATATTGTCAATGACATTGGCATGCACTTCAACGCCTGCGTAAACGCTTTCAAACGGAGTGCTTCTTAAGTCCAAAAGTCCTGCAGCTGAGGTTCCCACAAGGGCTATTTTATCTTTTACATGTAAAGGATTAACATGCTTGTTGTACACGTCAATTGCGGAGATATACTGATAACTGTTTTGGCTTCCTCTATAATTAATCATTAAGCGTCCAAAAAAATCGGTAGGGATTTTGTGTTCACCTATAACAATTTGATTGAGACCATTTTCATCGTATAAGATGTCCACTTTTTTTTCACCTAAAATAAGGCGTGCCATCTCTAAACTAAGTGAAGGATAAATCACGCCATTGTATTCCATGACTAAGGGGATACTGCGAACGATGCCATCGCTATCGGGAATGGTATTGAAATAGCCGCTGGAATAAGCTTTTTGTTGAATAAGAGGTATATTTAAAATAGGGCGATACGGTTTTATCACATACGAGCGAGTAGGGCGTTCATGCTCAATCATAATGGCGGATGTTTTGGGTTGCCCTTCGGGTTGGATAGAATCAGGCGTAAGTGCAAAGACATAACCCACAATGGTGGGAGTGTCTTCAATCGTTTTTGCCAACATCTCATCGTAATTAGGAACATCTTGAAACGGAAGCCCCAATTTTTGAAAAACATTGTGAGGTGAGCTATTATCTGCCTCTGCAAAGACAACATCCAAACCAATGATAGCAACGCCAAGGTCAGATAAATTTTGAAGCAATGTAGCCACTTTGTCTCTGCTCCAAGGCCATTGCCCAAGAGCTTTGAGACTTCTTTCATCAATATCAACAATGATGATGTTTTCATCTCCTGGAAGTTCTCCTCGGGTTTGAAGCATCAAATCTTTGATTTTATATTCAAAAGGCTGCCACACGGCGTTAAAATGCAAATAGCCTACGACACCACCCAGTATTACTACCAGTGTAAAAAAGAGTTGTAGTAGGCTTTTTCGCATAGGTTAAAATGTCCACATCACACTAGCTAACGCATTGAGTTTATCGTAATCGTATGGGTCATGATTGGAGTGATTGTCGCTGTACGCAACACTCGCACCTAACGAGAGATTTTTTTGGACGGTATAGCCCAAAGAGAGCTCGTACTGATTTTTTTCATCATGACGTTTTGTCAAAAAGATAGTATCGACATCGCTGTAACGATCATTAATGCGGGTATAGCCTAAAGAGCCTCGGAAGGTTTTGGTAAACTCTTTGGAAAGGTCTATGCCGTATTTAAATTCGGTGTAATCCACATCCGTGCGTGTTGTTTCAACCTCTTTGTTGATGCTATAGCTGGTTTGAAGGGCAAATGCGAAAAGATTGTCACCGACAATACGTCGATAATTGGCGTAAATGAGATGGGCATTGACATCGTATGTCTCTTCATGGTAGTAGCCTCGCTTAAACGTATAGCCACCTTCGATGGCAGAAAGAGGGTCTAAAAGATACGTCTCTTTGAGTCCTGCTCCGACATTGTAAAGATAACCTTTCCCATCAATGTAAACACGGTCAAACATCACAGGGAGTGCGAATTTGACTTGCTTTTCACTCCATGTGGGAGCACTGGAGAGTGAAAAAAGAACGAGGTTATTGAGGCTTGATTTTGAATACAGCTTATCATACCCTACAAAACTATTTTCCAATGTCCAACCGCCACGTTCACCAAAATCATAGCTATGGTTGAGAACGAATGTTGAAAAACCGTAGCCATCTTTTTCTTTGGTATTTCCAGAAATGGGTATATTTAATGAGGGAAGAATAAACGCTTTATTGCCAATATCGTTATTGACATTACTATCATAACCACCACCTACAATAACGGCGCCATTAAAGTGATGTGGACTGATACTTGCATCAATGCGACGTTTAAAAGCCATCGCTACATCGCGTATATCGCTTGGAAGTTGGTCATTAAGTACTAGATTGAGTTCCGTTCGCGATAATTCTAATTGCTGGCGTTCATAATAAAGTCGTGCTAACTCAAGATGGGTTCGTGTGTGTTTAGGGTTGATCATTAAAACACGATCAAATGCGGCCATCGCTTCATCGTATTGATGAAGTTCCAACGCGCAACGCCCGACAAAGAAGTTGATTTCGGCACTCTGCGGTGTTTGCTCTAAAAGTTGTTCAAAAAGAGGATAAGCTTGCTTAAAATCCCCTTGATTATACACTGCTTGTGCATGCATATACAGCTCTTTGGATGTGATATCCGTAGCCAAAAGATGTGTACTCAAAAGAGCGATGAGAGTAAGGGTTGAGCGTTTCATTATTTGACCGCCTTGAAAACGCCTGAAGCCGTGCTTGTTCCAGCGGTTGCTTTGAATGTTCCACCGACGGCTTCAGCCGAAGTGCCATAAAATTGACCTGTAACGGTACTGGAACTTCCTGCTTGAAGGGCATTGTTGATTTTAACAGTATCGCTATTGGTCGCACTAAACGTTGTTCCATCACTCGGTATTGTCGCTGATACTCCAATGTTCCAAGATTGCGGTGTTGTTTGTTCGGTTTGAAATTTGATATAACTGCTATCACGCAGGCTACCAGCACCTCCACCAAAATCAAAATTAAAAACCACCTCATTATTATTCGTTGCATCAATAGCGTATGTATGAGAACCATCGCTGACAGAACCTAGCACATGTCCATTATAAGTATAAGAAGTGACAGCCTCCCCTGCAATTAAAGAGGCAATGGTTGCCGCTGCCGCATCTGTATCAACGCCTGCCACCCAGTAATTGGTTGTCGGAAGAAGCATACTATCATCATGGGCTTTAACGGCCCAATAACCCCATGAAACATAATCATTGGGATAGGAGTTTTCCGTTTGAATCCATCCTTTATAATTATCAAAATCTTTAATCGAAAATGAGTTTAAGTCGTTATACGTCATTGTTAAACTACTGCTCGATTTTTTTAAATCTAATGAAGTAATAGCGTCTGTATCTCTATCTAAGACAATAGAGCTAAACGTCGTTTCGCCATTGTTACGTAAACTATCGTTGGTGCTATTGATTGTAAGATTGAACGTATCGATTGTGCTGAGTATCTCTGTCTCATCCATCACATAGCGTGATGTGGATAAGCCTGATAAGCTAATCGTACCGCTGTGGGTCGATGAAGAAAGGAGCGGTGGATTAAAGATAGGGTAAAAGTCATCACTATAATGGGTAACTTGTCCTATAACATTCGTGTAGGTCGTTGATTGCTGCGATGTTTGCACGGCTTGCGTCGCAAGCGATGGAGCATTTAATGGCTGTGGTGGTGATGCAGGTGTTGGAGATTGTGGCTGAGGGCTTGTTCCTCCTCCTGCAAGTTGTTGTATAAATGATGGCGTTACATGAACCGGTGGAGATGGCGGTTGGGAAGCCGAGAGAATGGTTGTGGCAAATCCTGCATTGACAAGAACGCTTCCTCCTTGTGTTGTAACATCAATCGCTCCAGAGAGGCAGGCGAACAGACTTGGCGTTCCAGGTTGGTCACCCATTTGTCCTGCTAGTGTTGTTCCTCTAATGCCAATAGTCGCTGTTTTGGTTTCAATCTTAAAATTTTCAGGTGCTGTTTTGCCGATTTTTCCTGTGATGCTTTTAAAGGTTCCTTGTGTAAATTTAAATTTCGCACGAGGGTTTTGTGCATCATTGATGTACTCTTTGATATCTAAATCGCTTTTACTGCCCAGGGTAATCACGGTTTTATCATCAAAAATCAGTTGAATTTGGCTATTTTCACCGGTTTTGATGAGGTCATTTTCCTCTAAAAGAGCTCCGGTTGCAAGTGCAATCATTTGATGATCACGGGTTGCACTCGCTTCACCTTTTAGAAGAGAGACTTTTCCAATAGATGCCCATAATTGCGTTGCAAAAAGTAAACATAAAATAATTCCAAAACGCCCGAAATTAGACATTGTAGCCCCCTACACATGGTATTTTAATAATTTTATGAAAAGATTTCTTAAAGTAACATTGTCGTTTCCACATACTGATTACATGTAAAACCAAAACAGTCGTTTTTTAGACAGACATAGGTATAATTTGCCTATGATTGCTCAACACATTAATGAATTTTCTAAAAATGCTTATCGCTATGATGATTACACCGATATTCAAAAAGAGGTTGCGCAACATCTGCTTGCATCCGTGACAACCAATCCTCAAACCATTTTAGATTTGGGGTGTGGAAGTGGCGCTATTTACAAACAGATTCCTTGGAAATTTACTTCGTTTACAGGCGTCGATAGTGCAGTAAAGATGTGCGAAAGACATCCTAAAGATTTGAATGTAACTATTCTGTGTGATGATTTTGAAGCGGAAGATTTAGCTTCAAGACTACAACCTTCTTATGATCTTCTTATTTCATCTTCCGCTTTGCAGTGGGCACATGATATTCAAGCTCTCATTGAAAAAATGGCTTTTACATGTAAAGAAGGAGCGTTTGCCGTTTTTACCGATAAAACATTTCAAACCATTTATGAGATGAGCCATCTTCCCAAATTCTTACCCGAAGCAAAACAGCTACGTGTGGTCTTTGAAAAGCATTTTACATGTAAAAGTGAAATCAAATCCTACCGGCTTTTTTTTGATGATAACCTCTCTTTGTTTCGTTATATTAAAAAAAGCGGTGTTAGTGGCGGAAAGAAGTATTTAAGTGTTGCTCAGACCAAAGAATTGATTCGTAATTATCCGCATGACTATCTTGAATTTGAAGTTCTCTTTATTTGGGGAACACCAGCAAAAGCTTAATTATTTAAATTAGTTATTATAATTATAATAGTAAAAAATATTTTACGATTCAATAAACGTATTAATTATTAATTTATTTAATTATTAATATAATTTATTTTAAATAAAATCCCCTAAAAATAGAGCAATGGTTAAATAAACTTAAACAAAATAGACTATTTATTTAGTCATTTTTTTGTAAAAAGTGAAAAAAAAATTAACTAAATGTTCAAAAAAATTGACTTTTCGCTCTTTCTTTCAAAAAAAGTTATCATTTTTTTTCATTCTTCATCTTTCGATAAATAGGGCATTAGAAGCAAATTGCCTATTTCAGGGAAGTAGCCCTCGTCTTAAGTGTAAGTTTCTTCTAAGATTTAACCTTTACAATGGAGTTACAAAGATATGCATTTAGGCTTTATCTCACAAGGCAAAGCTTAAAAGGCAAAAGACAACAAGGAGACGCGATGAAAGTAGAGATCTCACGAAGGAGATTTCTTCAAGGTAGTGTGGCAATGTCTATTGTAGGAGGAGTTAGTCTTAGCTCTTCTTCTATGATGGCAAGTGCAGCATCACCAGCCAAAAAAGTTGGCAATGAAGATAAGAAAATAGCAACATTATGCGAAATGTGTGTTAATAAATGTGCCGCAATTGCGCATGTAAGAAATGGTGTCATATCCAAACTTGATCCAAATCCATTATTCC
>DKFS01000045.1 GCA_002452855.1 Sulfurospirillum sp. UBA6790
CTGAAGTCAGTGTTTTAATGAAACTGCTTTCCAAGTATCTGCACAGTGAAATTCCTACGCTTCTTGAAAACAATATCTGTTTTGATGTCATTGGCGACGTGAGTAAGTTTTCTGTCGCTCTTCAAAAAGAGATTGCTTATGCCAAAGAGGCGACACAGCACTGCACAGGGCTCAGGCAAATTCTTGCGATTAATTATGGTGCTCAAGATGAAAT
Organism: Sulfurospirillum sp. UBA6790; assembly: GCA_002452855.1. The sequence continues at coordinate 215 of DKFS01000045.1, forward strand.
CCTCCGTGCGATGAATAAATGTTTACATGTAAAAGGTGAAATCACCAAAGAAATTTTAGAATCCAACCTTGATACGGCTGGCATTCCCCCTGTGGACCTTCTGCTTCGAACAGGCGGTGATTACCGACTTTCAAACTTCTTGCTTTGGCAATCTGCGTATGCGGAACTCTTTTTTACAAAAACCTTATGGCCTGAGTTTTCTATGGGAGAATTAGAAGCCATTATCTCCGAGTACACTTCCACTGAAAGGCGGTATGGCAAAATTTGACAAAGAAACAAAAGCATGACAATTTAAATTTTGGTATAATAAAAAAGAATTACAAATATCATTAAACAGAATAGTGCTATACTGTGTGTTGGAAGTTTTGATAATTCGTCAATAAAAAGAGTGAGTTATCATGAGAAAGTATTTTGTCATTGTTCTATTTTGTTTATGTCAATTTTTAAGTGCAGAGGAAGCTCTTCGCCTTGGAATCTTAGCATTTCGCCCCAAAGAGCAGGCCATACAACAGTGGCAACCTTTTGCAACTTATCTTCAAAATGCCATAGGGAAACCTATTGCGCTTCATATTTACAATTACCCAGAATTCACACAAGCCGTTGCCAATCATGAAGTCGATATTATTTTAACCAATCCCGGTCATTACATTGTTCTAAAACATAAATTTAAACTCTCCGCGCCACTTGTCACTCAAATTAGCCAAAAAGAGCATGTCATACTCACCCAATTTGCAGGGGTAATGTTCGCGCGCAAAGACTCACCTATCTCAATGCTATGCGATATGGAAGATAAGCATATTGCCGTTACCAATACCAATTCCTTAGGTGGGTATCAGATGCAGGCGTATGAATTGGCACTTCATAACATTTATCCCAAAGACATGCACCTTCTCATAACAGGAATGCCCCACGATAAAGTCATTCAAGCCGTATTGTCTTCGGAAGCAGATGTGGGATTTGTTCGAACCAATGTCTTAGAGGACATGGTGCATGAGGGAAAACTAAACTTATCAGATATTAAAATTATCAATGAGCAAAAAAATCCCAATTTCCCGTTTCTTCACTCCACAAGGCTCTATCCCGAGTGGCCTTTGGTCGTTGTGCCAAGCTTTGATGAACATATCGCACGCGCTTTAACCGTTGCTCTTTTAGCCCTTCCTTCGCAGAGTGATGTGGCTAAGAGCGCTCAAATTTATGGCTTTACCGTTCCCTCTGATTACAAAGGGGTAGAAGATGCGCTGCGAATGCTTCGTGTACCGCCTTTCGAAGAAGCGCCTAAATTTACACTTGGGGATTTTTGGGCACGTTATTTCAAACATATTACGCTCATCTTAGTTGGGTTTCTTTTGTTCGTTTTAGGTGTTGGCGTACAGCTATTTCGTCAAAATAGGCGTATAAGGCGCAATGAAAGACACTTACTTTCCGTACAAGATAGTTTGCAAAGTACTCTTGATGCTATTCCTGATGCATTGTTTGAAATGAGCCTTGATGGGATTTATTTTAGTGTGAGAAGAGCACCTATGCATACGGGTTTAGCCGCTCAAAGTTTTATTGGTAAGAAGGTGTACGAAATTTACCCGCAATCTGTTGCAGATGTCTTTATGGGAGCTCTTCAAGAAGCCAATAGGGAAGGACATGCTTTTGGGTATCAATTTTCATTGAATGTAAACTCTAACATACGTTGGTTTGAGCTTTCTGTTTCCAAGAAAAAAGAGATGCATACCGTAGCACATTTTATTGTGTTGTCCCATGATGTTACGGATCGTAAAGAGTCAGAAGCAAAACTCAAACTTGCTGCAAGTGTCTTTACGTATGCGAGAGAAGGCATTATGATTACCAATGCTTCTGGAGAGATTGTGGATGTGAATGAAACGTTTACGAGCATTACAGGTTTTACACATGAAGAGGTCATTGGGCAAAATCCTCGTTTCCTAAAATCGGGTAGGCAAGGAGAGGCGTTTTATCAACAAATGTGGCAATCTTTGATTGAGAAAGGGCATTGGTATGGCGAAATTTCCAATCGCAACAAATCGGGTCAAGTCTATATCCAAATGACCAGCATCAGTGCCATTTACGATGAAAACGGAAATGTACAGTCTTACGTTGCGCTTTTTACAGACATCACAACGATGAAAGAGCATGAAAAACAGCTTGAATATATCGCTCACTACGATGCGCTCACCTCTCTTCCCAATCGTGTCTTATTTGCAGATCGCCTCAGGCAAGCGATGGCGCAAACGGAGCGCAGAAAAAAAGAGTTGGCGGTAGTTTATTTGGATTTGGATGGTTTTAAAGTGATAAATGATCAATACGGACATCATGTGGGCGATGAGCTTTTAGTCATCATTGCAGGGCGCATGGAAGAAGCACTGCGCCAAGGCGATACCATCTCAAGGCTCGGGGGCGATGAGTTTGTCGCTGTTTTGAGTGATCTTAAAAGCCAAGAGGAGTGTACGCCCATCTTGGAACGATTGCTTCTTGCCAGTTCAGAACCGGTTGTGATTAATGACACTATTATCCAAGTTTCTAGCAGTATCGGTGTCACGCTTTACCCTAGAGATGGCGTGGATGCAGAACAGCTTTTAAGACACGCAGACCTTGCCATGTACCAATCCAAACAAAGCGGAAAGAACCGCTACCACTTTTTTGACGTCGAGTATGACAGGTCTGTAAAAGAACAAAATGAGAGCCTTGAAAGCATTCTTTCTGCCATTAATAATAATGAATTTGTCCTTTACTATCAGCCTAAAGTGAACCTTAGAACGCATAAACTTGTGAGTGTTGAAGCGTTGATTCGGTGGAGGCATCCCGAAAAAGGCTTTTTACTCCCACATGCTTTTTTACCGATTGTAGAAGATCATATATTAAGCATCAAACTGGGTGAATGGGTCATCGAGCGAGCTTTTCAACAGATGAGTGCATGGATAAAAGAGGGAGTGTATCTATCGGTAAGCATTAACGTTGGTGCGCGACAACTTCAAGATGCAAACTTTACAGATTACTTGCAAAGCATGTTACTTCGCTACCCTGATGTCCCGGCACACCTTGTGGAATTAGAAATATTAGAAACCAGCGCACTAGAAGATATGGCGCATGTCTCACACATTATGCATGCGTGTAAAACGCTAGGCGTTCGCTTTGCTCTCGATGATTTTGGTACGGGGTATTCGTCACTGAGTTATCTAAGAAAATTACCCATTGATATTTTAAAAATTGACCAAAGCTTCATTTTTAACCTTCTTAATGACCGTGATGACCTTGCTATCGTTGAGGCGGTTGTGGGGCTTAGTAAAGCGTTTGATCTCAGCGTTATCGCCGAAGGCGTTGAGACGCAAGAACATGCGGAGTTGCTTTTAAAACACGGCTGTGAGCTAGCGCAAGGCTATGGCATCGCACGCCCGATGCACCCAGATACTATCATCGCTTGGAGCCATTCTTCTTTTTACATGTAAAAGTCTTGATTGAGATCAATCAATGACATAAAACGATCCTCTTGATAAGATTCTGTCAAATTTTAATTAGGAGAGTTTATGTCTTTAAACATGTTATGTGATCAATGCTCTATGAG
>DKFS01000101.1 GCA_002452855.1 Sulfurospirillum sp. UBA6790
ATGTGATTGCGTATTTTGATTATGAGGTGACAAAATCCTCGAACGCAAGTTACGCACATAACTATGGTTTTTTTGTGGGCAATGCGCCTAAAGACATGACACAAGAGATTGATTTATTAGAAAAAGCATTAAAGGATATCGCATGAATTACCATATTTTAGTAACAGGTGGCGCAGGTTATTTAGGGTCTATTTTAGTACCAGAACTATTGAAATTAGGACATAAAGTTACGGTTTTAGATAGCTTTATGTTTGGACAAAACTCGCTTGCAGATGTCTGCTATATGGATAATTTCAGTGTTGTTCGTGGTGATGCGAGAGATGAAAAACTTCTTAAAGGGCTCATTAAAGATGTGGATATTGTCATCCCATTAGCAGCACTTGTTGGCGCACCTTTATGTTACAGGGATGAAATTGGAACGGTAACAACCAATCGAGATGCGATAGGAACCCTCTCAAAACTTTTATCCAAAGAGCAACGCATTTTAATGCCTGTAACCAATAGCGGTTATGGCATAGGTCAAGAGGGTGTCTTTTGTACAGAAGAGACGCCTTTAAATCCTATTTCAACCTATGGTAAAACTAAAGTTGAAGCCGAAGCAATTATTTTACAGCGAGAAAATTCCATTAGTTTTAGACTGGCAACGGTGTTTGGTATGAGTCCTAGGATGCGTCTGGATTTATTGGTCAATGACTTCACATATCGTGCCGTAAAAGATGGATTTATCGTTATTTTTGAAGGCCATTTCAAACGCAATTATATTCACATCCGAGATGTGGCGCGTGCCTTTATTCATGGCATTGAGAATTTTGACTCAATGCGAGGTGAGGCTTATAATGTCGGGCTTTCTGATGCCAATCTTTCCAAAATTGAACTGTGTGAAAAAATCAAACTTCAAGTGCCAAACTTTACCATTATGGAAGCACCAATTGGCAAGGATATTGACCAACGTAATTATATTGTCTCCAATGCGAAGGTAGAAGCAACAGGATTTAAACCAAGATTTAGCCTCGAGATGGGAATTAAAGAGCTTCTTAAAGGCTATACTATCATCAATAACAGTAAATTTAGTAATGTTTGACCATAACGCTAAAATTTATATCGCAGGGCATACAGGTTTGTTGGGCTCTGCACTTTTGAAACAGCTAAAGAGGGATGGTTATACCCAGCTTATTACCAAAACGCATCAGGAATTAGAGCTTACATGTAAACAAGAGGTAGAAGCTTTTTTTCAAGAACAACGACCCGAATATGTCTTTTTATGCGCAGGGAAAGTTGGAGGCATTATTGGCAATAAAGAACATCCTGCGAGTTATTTACATGTAAATCTTGCTATACAAGATATTCTCTTTGAAATGTGCGTAAAATACGATGTCAAACATATGATCTTTTATGGTTCATCGTGTACATATCCAAAGCTCTGTGCGCAGCCTATGAAAGAAGAATATTGGCTGACAGGGGCTATTGAAGAGACCAGTATGGGGTATGCCGCTGCTAAAATTGCAGGGATTTTAGGGTGTAAATCCTACAATAACGAATATGGTGATAAACGCTTTATCTGTGTGATTCCAAACTCGATGTATGGACCAAACGATAATTTTGATCCACAAAATTCGCATGTACTCTCCGCATTGCTTAAGAAATTGGATGACGCGCGTATCAAGAAAGATGCAAATATCACGTTATGGGGAAGCGGCACGCCAAGACGTGAATTTATTTTTAGTGAAGATGTCGCCAATGCCTCTATATTTTTAATGGAAAATGCCGATAAACTTGAAAATACGCATTATAATTTAGGTACGGGGGTGGATTACTCCATTCAAGAGTTGGCTGAAACGATTGCTTTGGTGGTTGGATTTCAGGGGGAACTTTTGTGGGATACTTCAAAGCCCGATGGGACGCCTCGAAAACTTTTGGACAGTCGTAAGTTTTTAGCGTTAGGATGGCAACCAAGCGTAACCCTTGAGAAGGGGTTAGAAAAAACCTATGCATGGTATAAGGAGCAGTATGGAAACGCTTAAAATGCTGAAAGAAAAAGCAACGTTTATTCGTATTGAGACATTGCGTATTCATCAAATCGCACAAGAAACACGTGTCGCTTCTTCCTTGTCTCCAATTGAAATTTTTGTAGCACTTTATTATGGAAAACTTTTACATGTAAATCCAAGCAACCCCAGAGATGAACAGCGAGATAGGTTTATTATCTCTAAAGGGCATGGTTCTATTTCGATGTATCCTTTGTTGGCAGATATGGGTTTTTTTGACAAAGACGCGTTAAAAAAAGTTTGCCAAGAAGGAACATTTTTAGGTGGCATTCCTGATCCCATTATCCCTGGATATGAGACTGTCAATGGTTCTTTAGGACATGGATTAGGTGTTGGCTGCGGAATGGCTTTAGGCCTAAAAGCAAAGCAAAAGCCTCAAAACGTCATTGTACTCACGGGAGATGGCGAACTTGATGAAGGTTCTAATTGGGAAGCAATTATGTTTGCACCCCAACACCATTTGGATAATCTTACGCTCATTATAGACTACAATAAAGTCTCCATGCTTGATTTTAGTAAAAATATTATTGATTTGAACTCTTTAAATGCAAAATTTGAGGCGTTTCATTGGGATGTTTTTGAGGTTCAAGAAGGGCATAATATCGAAGAGGTTTATACTTGTTTAAAAGAAGCCATATATCAGCGAAACGGTAAACCAAAAGTGGTGATTGTCAATACGATTAAGGGCAAAGGGGTTCCTTTTTTAGAAAAACATTCACTGAGCCATATTCTCTCTGTAAAGCCAGAAGATATTGAAGTGCTTGTCAAGGAGTTAGCACATGCAAACTAAAGCCATGAGAGACGTATTTTTATCTGCTTTACACGAAGAGATGGCGAAGGATGAAAGCATCTTTTTTTTAGCCGCAGATTTTGGATCACCTCTCTTAGATAAAATTCGTGCCGATTATCCCAACCGTTTTATCAACGTCGGTATTGCCGAACAAAATTTGATCAATGTCGCAACAGGCTTGGCATTGGAAGGTTTCAAAGTCTTTGCTTACGCAATAGCCCCTTTTATTACGATGCGCTGTTATGAGCAAATAAGAGTCAATGTTTCTATTTTATCGAGTGTGCGAACGATGAATATTAACATCATTGGTGTAGGTGCAGGTGTGAGTTATGCCATGAGCGGACCTACACATCATTGTTTGGAAGATTTATCGATTATGCGAACATTGCCGAATATTGAAGTTTTTTCGCCCAGTGATTATGTAACGGCAGAAGCATATGTAAAACGAGCTTTATCCCTTCAAACACCAAAATACTTACGATTTGACGCTCAACCTCTTCGTGCATTACGTGAAAACATCATTGGATTTGAAAAAGGGTTTGATGTATTGCACCACGGTCAAAACGTTGCTGTGATTTCAACGGGATATATGAGTCATAAGGCGCTTCCTCTTGCAAAAGAGGCTAATGCGACCTTAATTGATTTGTATATGATAAACCGTTATGACCATACAAAATTGCAAGAGATATTACGTGGCATTGATACAATTATAACGCTCGAAGAAGGATTTAAAGATAGCGGTGGTTTGGATGCGGAAATCAACTTTCATTTTAAAGATAAAAAAGTGATCAACCTAGGATTTGATAAACACTATACGTTTGATATTGGAAACCGAGAATTTATTCATCAGCAAAATGGTGTCGGTATAGCCACTATTATTAACGCATTGAAACAAGAAAGTGTTTAAAGTGGAATTAGATGGTATCACAAGGGTTCAAGTAAAGGTATAGGTGCATGGAAATCGATCTATTATTAACTATTGTTGTCGTTTCAATGATTCAATCGCTTTTTGGTGTTGGTGTTTTATTGTTTGGGACACCTTTGTTGTTGCTCTTGGAGTACTCATTTTTTGAAAGTTTATTGATTTTACTTCCTATTTCGGCTTCTATCAATCTTTTACAAGTTGTGAGAGACTATAAGGCAATAGAATTTAATATCTATAAAAATATATTGATTTTTACGGTACCGTGTATTATAGTGTTTCTCATCCTCGTCTCAAAAAGCAATATCAATATGAATCTGTTTATAGGCTTTTTAATTGTATTTGTTGCTTTGAAAGAACGTATTTCTCTTATGCAAATATGGCTCAACAAGCTTTTGAAGTATCCCAAAATGTTTTATGCTTCTATGGGAATAGTTCATGGTATGACCAATTTAGGAGGCGTCTTGCTTGCGGCAAAAATCTTTCATACCGATTTAAATAAGCATCAAAAAAGAGTGACGATAGCCATTTCTTATATGACGTTTGCCGTGTTTCAAATTATGACCATCTTAGCGTTAGATATGTCCTATGAGCATAAAAACTTATTGTATGTTGGTGTGGGGCTTGTGATTTACGTGTGTGTCAATCATTTTTTATTTCATAAAATATCAGAAGGGAAGTATAATCTATTACTCTCTTTCTTTTTGATTATGACAGGTCTATTATTAATTGCAAAAGAATTCCTATGGTAGTTTGGTTAATTGGTATTTCAGGAGCAGGAAAAACGACTTTGGGTCGTAAGCTCAAGAACTATTTTGATGCGAAAAAAATACCGTCGTTTTTACTTGATGGTGATTTAATCCGCGAATTTTATGATAATGATTTAGGCTTTTCTAAACAAGATAGAATCGCTAATATTAAAAGAATTATGTTGGCCGCTTACGTTTTAGAACAAAATGGCATTATCCCAATTGTGTGTAACATATCTCCTTTTGAAGATTTGAGAAGCTTTGCAAGAAAAAAATTTCATGATTATCATGAAATTTATGTGCAAAAAAATTTGGATAAAGCACTGGAAAATGACGTAAAAGGCATTTATAAAAAGCATTTGAAACAGACTGCTTTGGTAGGAATTGATTTGAAGTTTGAAGAGCCAAAACACAGTCATTTGGTTTTGGATGTTGATCATGAAGATGTCGAAACCTCTTTTGAAAAAATTGTGCATTATCTTGAAAAAAAAATGGAAATACAATGAGTGTTTATTTTGAACTTAATGAAGAGTTATTGCATGATTGCATTAATCTTGCCAATGGATTATTTTATCCTTTGGATGGCTTTATGTCTTCTTCTGATTATCATAATGTTGTCAATCATATGCAACTTAGTAGCGGGGCAATTTGGACCATACCAATTGGATTAGATGTTGATCATGAAACTTATATGCAAGCAGTAGATTGTAAAGTACTCTATTTAACCTATAATCTCAAAGTCATTGCACATCTTGACATAGATGATTGTTATATTGTCGATACACTAAACGATATTCCTATTATTTTTGGAACCAATGACACCAATCATCCTGGCGTACAAAAAGAACTTTTGAAATCTCAATATAGAATTGGTGGAAGGGTTGAAATTACCGATACTTCTATTTTAGAATTCAGTCTAAAACCAACTGAAACTAAAGCGTATTTTAAACAAAAGGGATGGAAAACGATTGCAGGATTTCAAACACGCAATCCAATACATAAAGCACATGAGCATTTGCAACGAGTAGCGTTGGAAGTCTGTGATGCATTGTTTATCAATCCATTGGTTGGATGGAAAAAAGTGGGTGATTTTAGTGAAGAGGCTGTTGTTTCTGGGTATCAAACGATGATTCAAGAGTATTACACGGGGCTAAATATCTATTTTAAAACTTTAAAAACCCCGATGCGTTATGCAGGTCCCAAAGAAGCCATCTTTCATGCACTGATACGAAGAAACCTAGGGTGTACGCATTTTATTATTGGACGAGATCATGCTGGTGTGGGTGACTACTATGGTAAATATGAAGCGCAAGAACTTGCAAAAGAAATTATCTCAAAACACGATATTGGGATAGAGCTTTTACTGTTAAGCGAGCCATATTATTGTGCAAAGTGCGCCCAAATTGTTTCTGAAAAAACATGTCGCCACGATGAGATGTATAGACAAAAAATTAGTGGAACGCAAATACGAGCCATGCTAGCTGACAATAAAAGACCGAGTGAATTGTTTATGCGAACGGAAGTGGCAGATAGCATTATCAAATTACAAGAGAATAAATTTATCAAAGGCGAATAGAATGAAAAAAATTATAGCAACCGTAGGACCATCATTATTATACACCACTCCTTTATGTGACGTACATAATGAACGCAATATTTATAGAATTAATGGTGCGCATGGAAGTATCGAGGATATTGAAAAATATATTTTAGAAATTCGCTCTCAAGTTGAAGATGCAAAAATTTTGATGGATTTGCCTGGCAATAAAATTAGAACGACGAATTTTCAAGATGGATTTATCGATGTTGTTGAAAATGAGCTTTTTAATCTCAAATTTAATCAGACGAATTTTCAAGATTTTTTCAAATACTTGGAGCACGGCAATATTATTTGGGCCAATGATTCTATTTTTAAATTTGAAGTGAAAAAGATTGATTTAGAGCAATCTGAAATTACGTTTTTATCCCATTCAACAGGTCGATTACTCAATAATAAAGGGATGCATGCACGTGGTATACACGATACAATTCCATTTTTATTTGATAAGGATAGAGCGCTGATTCAATTGGCTAATAAGCATAAATTGGCGTATGTAGGATTGTCTTTTGTGAGAACGCGCGAAGATATTTTAGAGGCAAAAAAATTAATTCATTCTGATATTTCCATTATCTCTAAAGTCGAAACCATCGCAGCCGTAAAAAATTTAGTGGACATTTTAAATGAAGTGGATCACATTTTAATTGATAGAGGTGATTTATCGACGGAAATAGGGCTTGAAAAGGTACCTGCTTATCAAAAATATATTATTGATAAAGCGCTTTTTTATGGCAAAAAAGTTTTCCTAGCCACGCAATTTCTCAAAAGTATGGAGCACAATCCTATTCCTACTATTCCAGAAGTGATTGACATGTACAATACCCTTAAGAGCGGCATTTATGGAATTCAGATGTCTGAAGAAACGGCGGTTGGAAAGTATCCCAAAAATTGTTTAGAGACAATGTGCAAACTCATGGATGAAATTAACAGTGAAAGATTAGCATGATCGATAAAATCATTGATATTGCAAAAGAAGCGTCATTAGCAATATTGAAAATATATCATGAAAATGATTTTGATGTTACCCTTAAAGAAGATTGTTCGCCTTTAACCAACGCAGATTTAATCTCCAATGAAATCATTAGTCAAGGTTTACAACGTATTTCAAACTATCCTATCTTAAGTGAAGAAAAAATCATTCCTTACGATATACGTCAAACATGGAATCGTTATTGGCTCGTAGACCCTTTGGATGGAACAAAAGATTTTATTGCTAGAAACGGTGATTTTACGATTAATATCGCTCTTATGGAAGATAAACAACCTATCATAGGTGTTATCTATATTCCAACAAGTGGCGATGTCTATTATGCTCAAAAAGGCAAAGGTGCTTATAAAAATGGGCATCTTATTTTCAATCATTCTCAACGAAGCGAGTTAATCGGCGCAGACAGTAACTTTCACTCAACAGCGATTATGAAAGCATTTTTTGAAGAGCATCATATTGTAGATATACGCAAATACGGCTCCTCTCTTAAGATATGTAAGCTAGCAGAAGGCGTTATTGATGTGTATCCACGTTTTAATGAAACCAAAGAATGGGACACTGCTGCAAGCCACATTATTGCGAATGAAGCAGGTTGTAAATTAGTGGATATTATTACATGTAAAGAGTTGGTCTATAATAAACCAAGTATCAAAAATAACTATTTTATCGCTAGTCGAAACAATTTAGATTATATCATTTCAAGGTAGTTATCGTATGAAAAAAATAGTCTTGGGTGGACGGGGCATGATTGAATGCATAAAGCATGATTTGGATTATGCAGGAAGCCTTTACTTAGAACTCCCTCGGGATGATATGATGATAGATGTCAATTATATCCCAGATGATGTAGATACTCTGTATGTCTCATTTCACAGCAGGTATATGTTTTTTTTATGGCAAAACTTCGATAAGCTCGCACATCTTAATATATATCTGAGAAGCACTATTAACCATGAGCCTGTCTTTTTTGCGTATCCTTCTTCAAGACCGACATTCAACCTTGAGATGTTTCATTCTGTTCAATGCAAAAAAATAGAGCAGATTTATCTTATAGGAACGAGCGAAGATGCGGAAAATCTCTATCGTTTTTTAGTAGAATGCGATTATCCTGTCACGAGAATATGTGAGGATGAAATCAAGAAGACAGTGTCTTCTATGGGCGAAACGTCTTCATCTATAGTGTTGAATGGCTCATCTCCTTTAGATACAGTATATTCATCGTATGTTTGTGAATCTTTTATACTGAACAATGAAATTCAAACCATTATCCGACATTTATCCGCGCAAACTATAGCTCTCACCGCCAAAAATTTTGTCGATTTTTTACTCAGCGGATACGCTATGACGCGTTATAATCCTTTTGCGGCATTGGCTTATGTGTATCAAAATGCGCTTCCTCGCACAAAGGAAAAGAGTATTGCATTTTATGCTCCAAGCTGTGCCTATCGAAACAATTTTATGACAAAACACATTTATGCTGAGGCTCTAAAACAGTACAATACCTATTTCTTTTATGGTACATTGTGTGAGGATACATTTGAAAAGCTTGAAAATAGTTATTATGTCGGAAATTGCCTCATTGGGTATTTTGAATTTTTAGATATCATCATTTATCCAGCCTTGACGCTTGTCTTGCCAAAAAATCCGAAAAAACTTTACATGTTTCATGATATTTATGACTCTCCTCTTGGCATCGCTGAAGAGCCAGTTTGGTCAGAAGAAACGCAACAATTAGAGGTCTCAAAATTTTTAGACATGGTGGATTATATGTTTGTGCCAGGTCCATCTGTGATGAAGGGTTTTTCTCATAAACTGATGAAAAATGTCTGTTTTATCCCTGGCGGATACTTTAAACTCGATGGCAATATTAAACGATTTCACGCCTATAAAGATATGGAAGTCAAAAGTATTATTTATGCGCCAACGGTTATCAACGATGTTTTACGAAAGCACCATTCACAGCCGCTTTATGGTATTAAGATTGTCAAAGCACTGTTAGAAAATTTTAGGGATTACACTATTATCTTTAGACCGCATCCTCACAGTATCAGTGATGTTGATACACTGGCTATTGTCGAGGCGTTTCACACGGATGAACGATTTATTTTTGATAATAATCCAAGCGATTATATCTACAATTATTCACGTTCAAAGCTGATGGTAACTGATATTTCAGGTACGGCTTTCACTTATGCCTTCACAACGTTACGCCCTGTTGTTTTTTTCTCTGTTGATGAAGCACACGCTGAAGCGGATATGGGCGGCGTTTCTTACTTCAAAGATCGTTGCAAAATAGGAGCCGTTGTAGAGAATATAGAAGAATTGATTGCAACAGTGAACGCTTATTTGACATATTATGACAACGCTACGAAAAGTGTTGAAGCCTTTCGAGCAATATCTGTCTATAATGTTGAAAGCTCTGAAAATTATTTTATGAACAATTTATCCTATATTTTAGAAGATAGCAAGCATCCAGATTGGATTTATCTTCGAGAAGGAAAAATCTTATGATAGACATACTTTTTATTAATCCAGGTGATCGAAAAACCGTTTTTCAAGATTTAGGTAAAGATGTTACGGCAATCGAACCACCGTATTTAACACTTTCATTTGCGACGTATTTAGAGCAAAAAGGTTTACATGTAAAAATTATTGATGCCAATGCTGAAAATCTCTCCCCAGAAGAGACGGCACAACGGGTGAAAGCTTTAAATCCAATGCTCATCGCTTTGATTGTGTACGGAAATCAACCTTCTGCTTCGACGCAAAATATGTCTATAGCTGGCAAAATTGCGACGACTATCCAGTCTGTGGTTTCGATACCCATTGTGATGGGGGGATTACACCCTTCAGCCCTTCCAAAACGTACACTTGAAGAAGAGAGTGTGGATTTTGTGATTGAGGGGGAAGAACAACTTCCGCTTTTACAGTTAGCCAACGCTTTAAAAACGAAAGGCTCTTTAGAACGCGTCGAAGGATTGTGGTATTTTCATAACAACGAAATCAAAAATAACCCAAAAGCTCCCTTGATTAAAAATCTTGATGAGGTGATGCCTATTGCCAATTGGGATTTACTGGATATGTCGTTGTACCGTGCGCATAATTGGCACTGTTTTGATGATATCACCCATCGAACTCCTTATGCGGCGATTTATACCTCTTTGGGTTGCCCTTATCATTGTACGTTTTGTTGTATCAATACCCCTTTTGGCAAATCGACCATTCGCTATAGGTCGCCTAAAATCATTGTGGAAGAGCTGGAATTACTCAACAAAAACTATGGCGTGCGTAATGTAAAATTCATTGATGAGATGTTTGTACTGCATGAGAGTCATTATATGGCCATTGTCGATTTGATTATCGAAAAAGGGTTGGATTTAAATATCTGGTGCTATGCAAGGGTCGATACGATTCAATTTGAGACCTTAAAACGCATGAAACAAGCAGGGATTAACTGGGTAGCTTTAGGGATTGAATCTGCGAATGCGGAGGTGAGAGATGGTGCATCTAAAAAAATGCGCGTGAATGATATTAAAGAGCGTGTAGAAGCGATTCAAAATGCAGGTATTCATGTCATTGGTAATTATATTTTTGGCTTACCCGATGATACAACCGCGTCTATGCACGAAACACTGGATATGGCAAAAGAACTCAATACCGAATTTGCAAATTTTTATTGTGCAATGGCCTATCCTGGCTCGTTACTGTACAAAATTGCACTCAAAGAAGACTGGGAATTACCAGCGCAGTGGATAGGGTATTCCCAACACTCCTATGTGATGCAACCGCTGCCTTCCAAAACGTTGAGCGCGAGAGAAATTGTGGCTTTTCGAGATAATGCTTTTCATGAATACAACACCAACCCAAAGTACCTCACCATGCTAGAGGAAACCTTTGGCAAAGAGGTAAAAGAGCATATGCAAGAGATTACCAAAACAAGATTAAAACGAAAAATCTTAGGCGACTAGTTTATCGAAGAATGAGCGTATTGCGAAACGTTTGATAGGGGTCGGTGAGTTGATAGTCACTGGGGATGAGCCCTATTGAGAACTTTTGATTGTAAATAGTATGAATATGAAGTGATTCGCAGATAGTTCTAAGTTCTTGTGCTATCTCTTTTTCAAATGCAAAGCTTGAGATGATGACATACTGTGCGTAATGAGTTATGTCATTCGGTGAGATAATAACAAGATTATGAGATTGCTTGCCCCAAAGCGAACTATTTTTATCGGCAATGGCTTTAATATTGAGATTTTTAAAGTTTTTGATAGATTGAAAAAGAGACGTTGTATGAACACCTGCTCCATAAATCACTACAGGTTCATTGCCTAATTTCTCGCATAATGCATTACAATAAGCTTGGATTTGTTTACGCTGTTTTAATGCATTGCGCGTATAGGCGATAAAATTTTTAACATCACGAACGATAATTTTTTTATTATGCAAAACCAATTTTAATTCGTCCCATGCCAAAGCAAATCTTTTTTGAATGAAAAACGTAATGGCATAAAAGAGGTGAAAGGTGGTATGGATTTTGATAAAAATAGCATCTAAGAGCAGGATTTTCTCTGATTTTGGTGTGATGGATTCAATAGTCTGAAAAATGGTTTTAAAAGCAGACACAGAATCATAATGCGTCTTTGCATACTGGTAAGCTTTGTGTGCCATTGCTTCGCGTTCATCTGTTTGTTGAAGGTAGTAGCGTACTTTTTCTAAGAGCTCTTCTTTTGTGTGAAAGGTATCAATAGAGGGTGGTTCAAACACTTTTTCAATACCCGGAACGTATTCTGTGAGTACAAACCCTCCACACAATGCAATTTCAATCGGCTTACCTTTGTTTTGAAGAATTCTGTTGTTAATATTGGAACAAAACGAATAAACATCATTGGCATAAGTGCCTGTAAAACTAAGATTTATTTTAGAGGTATTGAAAATTTCAACGACTTTTTCAAAACTCACTTTGCCATGTTTTGTACCTTTACCATAGGTTTGAATATTGATACCATTCTCTTCTAAATAAGCGATATATTCTTGGCGTTTTCCTTTGGTGACTTCTCCTACAAATGAGACATCAATACCCTGTTGTGCGTGCGCAGTAGGCTTGTATTTATCGCTGTCAAAAAGTGAGAAAGGGCAGATGGCATTGATATTGAGTGCTTGCAATTTATAAATATATTCGTAGTTGGCAGGCAAAATGACCAAATCCGCCAGTTGAGCGTAATAACGGTCAATTTGTTCAAAGAATTGTTCGGTGTCCCAAAAAACCATTGCCATAAAACGATTTTTGGCAATACGTTGAATAAAATAAGGGTCTAAAATCGGATCACCACTGACAAAAATAATAAACACCAAATCAATTTTTTCACGCTCTAAAAGCGTTTGGACTTGTTGCTCAAACCCCTGTTTGCCAAGTGCACCTATTTGGTCAAAGTAGTCAATAAAATAGAGTTGGGGGCATTGCGATTCAATGCCTTTGATGTAGGCTTTGTAAATCGGGTTGGCTATCTCTTCGTGATAGCGTGAAAGGATGAGGACTTTTTCGTAAAGCATCTTATCTTCTTCGCATCATTTGGTAGTGAAATTGTTGTTTGCAATGGTTGATAACCGTTGTAAAATTGAGTTTCTGAGAGAGCATAATTTTTAATTCCTGCATCGCAGAGACAAACTTTTTTTTGAAAAGAAAATTGAAAAAATACAGCGCATGGTGTGAAGCGTAGTTTGAAAGAAATGTTTTATCGGTATAAATCACTTTTGGATTTCTTTGGTATACGTCAAGCGTTGCAAAAAGATGAGCAAATGCTTTGGTGCTATCGTAGCGCGTTAGAGCTTTGATGTGTGCTTTGCTTGCCATATCTTCACGTTGTTTTTCATGGCTTAGATAATATTTGACTTTTTCACTCAGCGCTTCTTTGGTTTTAAATACTGCCATTTCATCGGCATTAAACAGCTCTTCAATTCCCGTGGCGTATTGACTGAGTACAAAACCTCCGCACAAAGCGACCTCAATGGAACGTCCTTTGATTTGCGTCATGTATTGCATGATTTTAGGGACGAGCGCATAGTTGGTATTGCTGTTGGAATTGAATGTTCTCTCTTCCACCGTATCTGAAAAGTTGAGATTGATTTTACTGCGATTGAAGATGTCTACCATCCTTTCAAAAGTCACAGGACCGTTGGGACTTCCTTGCCCAAACACTTCAACGTGATACCCTTGCACGCGAAGATAATCCACAAAATCACGTCTTGATTTTTTACTGACATCTCCCACAAAGGATATGTCGATGTCTTTTGCAACCTCCTTTTTTTCATACAACGCACTGTCAAATAAGGAGAGCGTTGAGATAGCAGGGATGCCTAAAAGAGAATAACTATATGTAAAATATGACGCCGTGGGTAATAAAACAATATCAGCACATTGGGCGTAATAGCGGTCAATCGGTTCAAAAAAAAGTTCCGCGTCGTAAAAATTCATCATCATAAAGCATTTTTGAGATAGCTGCTCTAAAAAAGAGAGTTCAAACGTCATATCTCCGCTGACAAAATTGATAAAAATAACATCGATACTCTGTTGCGCAATTTTTTCTAAAATGGTTGCCTCAAACCCTTGTTTTCCTTTTTCAAAGTAGAGGTCAAAGTAATCGAGCACGAGCGCATGTGGGTAGTTGTTAGTTATACCTCTTGTGTATGAGTTATAGATAGAATTGCCATTTTTATTGGCATTGCGTGTCAGGATGAGAATGTTCATTGAAAGAGCAATCCCTCTACCAATGAAGCGTTTAAAGGAGTTCCTGCTTTAATCGTTTGGGTAGCACGTTTGCCTAAAATCTCTTCATAATATTTAGGATGTAATCCATCGCCTGGTCGTATGCTTTTTATGTTATCTGCACTAAAAGCTTCGCCTTTTTGAATGTCTTTGCTGGCATAAAGGCTTCTGGCATAGGCTTTAGATTTGTCGTTATATTCAACACTTCCTAAGAGTTTTTCCACGTTACGCACATGCGCAACCATCTTCGTTAGTTCGTCTGGGGAGAGTGAAAATGCGCTATCGGGCGTACTGATGGATGCATCAGGCGTAAAATGCTTTTCAATGACTCTCGCACCCAAGGCAATAGAAGCGATAACAGCGTCATGACCCATTGTATGGTCACTAAGACCCACTTCAACACCAAAACGATTTTTCATGTCTCCTAGCGTTAAAAGATTCATACTCTCAGGCTTGGCAGGATAAGCGCTGGTGCATTTTAACAGCACGATTTTATCGTTGCCTACACTTTTACATGTAAAAAGTGCAAGCTTGATATCTTCGATGTTGGCAACCCCTGTTGAGATAATCATTGGCTTTTGTTTGGACGCGGCATGTTTAATGAGTGGAATGTCCGTAATCTCAAAGGACGCGATTTTATACGCAGGGACATCCATACTTTCGAGCAACTCTACAGCTTCTTTATCAAAAGGAGACGAAAAAAGAATAATGCCAAGTTCATCGGCATACGCTTTTAGTGGTTTGTGCCACGCATAGGGCATACATGCGCGTTTATAGAGGTCATGCAAATACTCATCTTTCCATAAATCGCCCGCTTTAAATTTTTCATCTTTAATATCAAGGGTTAGCGAATCAGGCGTATATGTTTGCAGTTTAATTGCATCGCACCCAGCCTCATACGCAATTCGCACTCCTTTTTTGGCAAGTTCAAAATCTTGGTTATGATTGGCAGAGAGTTCTGCGATAATAAACACTTTTTGAGTTGTGTCGTGATGGGCTATTTTCATGAGTGTGCCTTTGAAAGTAGAGCCATAATTTTTGTATTGTATTTTTCGTACTGTGCTGATGAGAGTTCATACACAGCGTAGTGTTCGCATGTTTGTATCTTTTGATAACCCAAAGAGAGGTTAAAGCGAATGGCTCGTTTATTATCGGGCATGATTTTACATGTAATGGTTGAAAACTGTTTTTGATGAAAGAGATAATCATGAAATAACGAGACAATTTTATAGGGTGTCAGCGAATTTTGGTAGAGCGTTTCATAAAGATAAAAACCCGTTTCAATGACACCTTCTTTATCATTAAACCAAATAAGTCCGATAGGAACATTTAAAACCAAAATGACAAAATACTCATCACGCTTGTGTTGTAAGGATTCAAACCAGACGTTTTGCTGTTCTTGAGAGATGATTTCTTGATGGAGTGCGTAGGGGCGTACAACATCACTGTTTCGCCACATACGTACCATTTCAATATCCTCTTTTACTAAAGGATGTAATGCAATATCAAAACCTTTAAGCGTCAAATCCGGCCTTTTTTAAAATATCGTTTACACTGACAAATGCTTCTAGCTCTTCAATATCGACGGAGATATTAATCTCATCAAAGACATTGAGCATTGCAAGCATCGCGAGCGAATCCCATCCATCGACATCGCAGAGCATATCGCCTGCTTTGAGAGGAGAATCGAGCTGTATTTCGTCTTGCAGACGTATTAAAAATTCTTCTTGAGTCATTTTTCACTCCTTTGATACAGATAAATGGGTGGTGCATAAAGCGTATTTGTATGTAAAACAGCACCTCCCCAACTTAGTCCTATGCCAAATCCAGCAATGACGATATTTAAGGATTTGGATGAAAACTCTTGGCTTAAAAAGCCGTTGATAGTGCCTGGGATGGACGCTGAATTTTGGTTACCATAGATTTGCCCTGTCTCAAGCGGCACTTTTTCAGGGCTGACTTTGAGCCTAGAAGCAATGGTCTTTAAAATATATGGATTGGCTTGGTGCAGTACAAAATAATCAATATCATCGTTTTGCTTTTGCGAGAATTCCAAAAGCTCTTTAATCAGTGGTGGTACAGTTTTAATCGCAAAATTAAACACCTCTTTGCCATCCATAAAAAGGTCTTCATCCCTGCGAATACCTCCATCTTCTCTTGGAGTTGGAATAAGACTTTGAGGTGTGGTGGGTGTTCGTGCTCCACCACTTGGGATGATAAGATGTTTATAGCCGCCACCATCGCTGTAAAGTGCAAAATAACTCTTAGGAGCCTCTTTCTTTTCGATAAGAATGGCACTTCCCGCATCGCCCATTAAGGGTGTGAAGATTTTATCTTTTTCTCCTGAGAAATGACGATTGACATCACCGACGCACAACAGCACTTTTTTCATGCCCGCATTGACGTAACTAAAAGCCGTAAACAAGCCGTAGATAAAACCGCTACATCCAAGATTGATGTCAAAAGCCCCGCAACTGTTGGGAAGTCCCAAACGATGCTGCATAATAATCGCTGTCGATGGTGCTTTATAATCAGGACTTTGGGTCACAAAAATAAGTGCTTCAATCTCCTCTTTAAGCGCCATGTTTTGCTCAAAAATATGCTCGGCACTTTGCACACACAAATCGCTTGTACAGACATCTTCTTCTGCAATATAGCGTGTTTTAAGACCGATGCTTCGCTTAAGCCGCGCAAGACTTTCATCATCAAAGCCAAAGCGCTCTTTTTCATCTTCAAGATCAATGATTTGATTGCCAACAGTGGTGACCATCGCCGTTATAGCAATATTTTCAAAGCTAATGTGACTCATCGGCTATCCTTTGGTTCAGGTAGTGTTCCAATGTTTCTAGGGTTTTAAATGGTGTTAAATCTTTATCCATACTGTGAAGGTCAGCCACAGCGATGTAGTGACCTGTCAGTGTTTCAAGGCGAGATTCAAGCTCTAAAATCAAATCGAGCGTTCCTAATGAATCGAGCAGTTCAAATAGTGGTGTAGTAGGTGTTAAAGTATTGAGTGCTTCAATTTTTAGCTCTTCATTGATAGTGGCAATGGCTTCTAAAATAAGTGCATTAAGATTCATAAGTGACCTTTATGGTATCGTTGCTTGGTGCAAATGTTTGAAAGCGATACGTTTTGACAGAGGCATGTTCAAGGCATTCAAAACCATTGTTTTCATAAAAATTTTCCACCAGACTATTTTTTTCTGTTTTGATATAAGTCGCCTTTAAATCGGCATGCAAATGCGTAACAATACTTAAGATTTTCTCTTCAATGCCTCTTCCTAACACGCGACAACTCATTAAAAAAGTATCAATGGTATTGTCAATGATAATAACCACACCCACTAAACCCATATCGCCAAATGTATCGCTGACGGAAAAATCATAGACGTG
The DNA here is from genome assembly GCA_002452855.1 of Sulfurospirillum sp. UBA6790. The sequence goes on from DKFS01000101.1 coordinate 17,248, forward strand.
ATGGTGTTGCATCAAGGTTTCCACGGTTGCTAAATCGTAGCGTTTGGTGGTCAGGTTAAATTGATTGGTTTTATTAATCAATTGGGTAATGCGTTCTACGTGGTTGATATTATTGCATGAAACCCGAATCGTAATGTTTAAAGAAGCGATAAAATCCTCTTTACTGCGAAGCACAGAAGCTAAATCAAGACGTTTTTTTTCATCTTTATACAGGGCTGTTTTTTTAATATCTTCATCCACTAAACGTAGTGTTTTTAATGCCGTGATATTTTTGAGGGTTTCAATATTTTCTAAAGGACGTTTAGGATTCATCTGATAGCATACAATGCCCAAGCGTTGTTCCATCTCTGCAATTTCAGTGGAAGAATCATCGCAAAAAATAACACCAGCGGTGCTGAGTTGGAGTTGTTGCAAAATGCGTGAAAGATTTTCGCTTTTAGATTCCCAATTAACGGCGGTAGCGACAAAGTGTTCTAGCGAAAGAGGCATGTTTTTTGTCGCGAAGACTTGCTGTACCAAAGGTTCGTCATTTTTACTCAGTAAAATTAAAATGATACCGCTGTGATACAGTTCGACAAGCATCGTTTGAAACTGACGATAAACAATACCAGGATAATTGTTATCAATGTGAATGCCATCTAGCCCATCCTCCCCAGCGATACCACCCCACAGTGTATTGTCCGCATCTAAGGCGATGACTTTAATGCGAGGCGTTGTAAACAACACGATAAGCTCTTCAATCTTTTGTGCCATCAGTTCAAGGGCTGTTCTCGTAAAAGGTGTTTGAAACAGATAGCCATTGGAAACATTTAAGAGGTTTTTTGTGCCGTGTTGTTTGCACAAAGCGTAAAAATCTAAAATAGCGATATCGTGGAAGGTTTCTTGAAACGATACAATAGAGGCATTGAGTGTTAGAAGCGCTTGTTCTTTTTTGTAAGTAAGAGGTGTATAAATATCGTAAAAGTCCTCAATTACGGTATTGATAATAATCTTGGTTTTATGCTGTGTCCTAAAATGGCTCAGAGCGTTATGTAACTGTGCAAATGTTTGTTCATAATCGTTTTTAAAAAATGAGATATCCAGCAGAATAATCATCAAATCATGTGTTTCATCGGTTGCATAGAGGCGCTCAATAATCGTGTCTAATGGATAATGGGTCGTTTGATACGCACTTAAAAAGCGGTCAAATGGTTGTGTGATGGTGTTGGATAAAAAAGCGATAGTTTGTATCATCTTTAAGCCTCATGTGCCAAAATATCGTTGAGCAATTGTACAAATACCGTTTTATCGAACGAGGATAAAACAGCATACTTTTTCTCTTGTAAATATGAATACATATCGTCTTGATTTGACGCAACTTTAATAGCAAGTAGTGGAATATTCATAAATAAAACTTCATGCGCGATGACACTAGGCGTTATAATCGCTAAACGGCTTTGATGCATCATTTTGGCTACTTCATTAGAATTGACATGTAAAACAATATTGGGCTTATCCATCACATAACGTTTGAGTGTTTCAAGATGCGTATTTGCCGTCGTTGTTAAAACAGCAACGCGAAGGTTTTCAGGGATAGTGTTTAAAATAGCGTGTGTCAAATTGCCAGCATCCGTACCGCCCATGGCAATGAAAATATCGTAGATTTTTGCGCGTTTGTGTCTCTTTTCCTCTCTAAATTCATCACGTATCAGGGTGTACGCACTGCCGCAACGAAGCTCACATCCTTTAGGAATTAAAGAAGCGTAACGCGAAGCATCCGCACAGATGTTATGGTTGAGTAAAATATCACAATAATGCGGTTGATAGGTGTCGTCAAAACTAAGGATAGTCACGCCGGTTGCTTCTTTAACAGCTTTTTCAAATGTGACGTCAATACCATAGTGGTCAATAACCAAAAGATTTACATGTAAATCTTTAATAAGCGCTATAAGTTCGTTTGCATCGTTACTCTGAAGGATTTTTACTTCGTAGGGAATGCGTTTAATAGCATTGCCTTCTAAGTCTTGGCATGCGAAAATAATTTCGTTTTCTGACTCCATCTGTTTGGCAAGAACGAGGTCTCGCATGATGTGCCCATGCCCTATGGCAGAAGAGCTATCACTTCTGAAGAGTAGTTTCATGAAGCACTTTGTACATCAATTCAGCTCTTATCCAATCTTCAGGCGTGTCAATGTCTTGAACCAAATGACGTGGTAAAATAATGGGAATGCTCTCGCTTCCAAACATCACATCGTGAGCTTTTTTATGAAGATTGTGCCAGTAAAATTGCCCTGCGTCGTGATAGGCTTCTTCTAAATCTTGACTGCGTTTGGAAAAATTCTCTTTCCAGAACATCTCACAGCGTTTTGTATCGGTGATTTTAAAACTGCGCCAGATAGGATAAGGCATGGAGGTGGCCGAAAAAGCATTGACCGCGTCGCTTTCACGCAATGCTTCAAATCCTTCGATGAGGTACTGAGCCTGTAAAAGAGGCGCCGTAGCATAAATCGTACATGCAAAATCGAATGATTCGCCGTGTGCAGACAAGGTCTTAAGTGTGTGTTCGACCACTGCCCCAGTCCCCGTGAAATCATCGCTAAGTTCGGAAGGTCGCATAAAGGGAACATCCGCACCATAGGTTCTTGCAACGGTTGCAATGGCTTCATCATCGGTACTGACGACAATTTTTTCAAACAATTGACTCTGTTTTGCCACTTCGATACTGTATGCGATAAGTGGTTTACCGCAAAATGCTTTGATATTTTTATGCGGAATGCGTTTGCTCCCACCTCGCGCTGGGATGATGGCAACGTTCATACTCGGCACCCTTTGATGGAAGCACAGATGTCTAAAAGCGTTTCAGCCACATACTTTGCATCTTCCATTTGCATCTCTTGATGGCAGGGGATGGAGAGTTCGGCTTTGTAAAAATCTTCCGCTGTATCTAAACGTTGTTCGCCAAAACGCTCTTTATAATAGCTAAATTGATAAATAGGTTTGTAGTGGACTTGTACTCCAATCCCTTTTGCATGCAAGGCTTCAAAAATCTCTTCTTTGGAGCACCATAAAGAGCGGTCTAGCAAAATAGGGTAGAGATGGTAACTGGTTTTTTTGGTCGTATCAATGGCAATGGTCGTGAAAAAAGGGTTGTTTTTAAAAGCGGCATCGTAATAGTGCGCAATGTGAGTGCGCTTAGCAATAAAATCATCCAACCGTTTTAGTTGTGAAAGTCCCAATGCACAGGCAACATCGCTGAGGCGATAGTTTTCACCCAGCATAATCATATCGGAATTCCAGAGTTTCTTTTTGACGATGCCGTGGCTTCGAAGCAGTTTGGCTTTTTCATAAAAAGCGGTTTCATTGGTGGCTATTGCACCGCCTTCAAAAGTGGTAATGGGCTTGATAGCGTGAAAACTAAAGATGGTTATATCGGCGGCTTGTCCCACTTTTTTTCCGTTGATTTCACTGCCAAGTGCATGGCTAGCATCTTCAATGAGGGCGAGATTGTGTTGGGTACACAGCTTTTTTATACGCTCAATAGGCAGTGGATTTCCGCCAAAATCCACAGGCACTATTGCTTTGGTGCGAGGCGTGATTAACGCCTCTAGTTTGCGCTCGTCGATATTTCCATCGTACGTAATATCGCAAAATACAGGCGTTGCACCACATTGAATGGCAGTATTAGAAGTCGCGGCAAAGCTAAGAGGCGTCGTGATGATTTCATCGTCTTTTTCAAGTCCAGTGATTTGATACGCTACATGTAAAGCAGATGTTGCTGAGTTCATTACACACACATGTCTCACGCCAAGATAAGCCGCAAGCGCTTCTTCAAATGCACTCACCGTTTTGCCACCCGTTAAAAAATCACCCTGAAGGGCTTTCGTCACAGCGTCTATGTCGCTTTGGTCAATACTTTGTCTGCTGTAAGGAATCATGCCTCTAAAAGCTCCTTTAAACCTTGCGCATCAAGCCAATCGGTATTGGTTTCAGAGCTGTACTCAAAGCCGATAGCGACAGGCTTTCCTCTCTCTTTTAAAGCATTACATGTAAAATCAACTTTTTGTGCAAACTGGATGGTTGGTTGGATGACAAAATGGTCGTGAAATTCAAGGGTTAAGTGACTATCATCTTTGGGAACCATCACTTCATGCATCTTTTCACCCGGTCTGATACCGATGACTTTAATGCCTAAGTGCGGAGCCAAACCATGGGCAAGATCGACCATTTTCATAGAGGGGATTTTAGGAATGAAAATTTCACCGCCTTGCATGCGCTCAAAGTTTTTCAACACGAAATTGACGCCTTGCTCTAAGGTAATCCAAAAGCGCGTCATCTCAAGCTCCGTGATAGGTAACTCTTTGACACCTTCACTGATGAGTTTTTTAAACAGGGGAACGACAGAGCCGCGTGAGCCTAACACATTGCCATAGCGCACGACAGAAAAAGAAGTTTTTTGAGAACCTCGGATATTGTTAGCGGCAATGAAAAGTTTATCGCTTGCGAGTTTGGTTGCTCCATAAAGGTTGATAGGATTGGCCGCTTTATCGGTGGAAAGGGCGATAACTTTGGTGACTTTACATTCCAACGCCGCGTCAATAACATTTTGAGCGCCGTTGATATTGGTTTTGATGCATTCCATCGGGTTGTATTCTGCAATGGGAACATGCTTGAGTGCGGCGGCATGAATCACAAAATCAACACCGTCCATTGCCCGTTTTAAGCGTTCTGCGTCTCTCACATCGCCAATAAAAAAGCGCATGCAAGGGTGTCGAAATTGTTGTGCCATCTCGTATTGCTTCAGCTCATCGCGCGAGAAGATAATGATTTTGTTGGGTTTGTAATTTTTTAAAAGAATTTCAGTGTATTTTTTCCCAAAACTGCCCGTTCCGCCCGTAATCAAAATATTTTTACCGTTAAACACGTACTACCCTTTGTATCGAGTTTAGAATCAATAGCTTTCTCAATAAGCGTTATGATGTGAAAAGCAATTTTAATTCCCCTTGCTATTTGACATCAAGGTCTTATGAATAGTATAATAAAAGTATCTTAAATTAGGGGGCATGTGATGAAAATTTCCAGTAGTTCAAACACACAAGTGCTCAATTCTATTACACAAAATAAGTCCAATACTGATTCTGTTTTAGAAAAAATTGGTGCAACGAAAGAATTAAGTGGTAAAGACAGTGCAAGCCTTATTATCTCCGATGCGTTGGCTTCGCAGATTTCAACACTCTCACAAAGCGTTCAAAATGCGAATGAAACCATTAGCATGAACCAAATTGCCGATTCATCCTTGCAAGCGCTTCAAGCCGGAACCGATAAGCTCAACCAACTCTCCGTACGTTACAACAGTGCTTCAATGAACAGTGACCAAAAAGCGATGTTGCAACAAGAGTTCACAGCTGTCAGTAAATCCATGCAAGATATTACCGACCAGACAACCTATAACGGTCAAAATTTGCTTTCAAGCAATTATGGTCTGGATGTCTCAGGTTTGGGAAGTCTTTCTATCAGCGACCAACAAGGTATTTCAAACTTTAGCGATACGATTAGTTCACTCTCTTCTGTCGTTGGAGGACGTATTAACAGCGCAAGCAGCGATATCACCAACTCATTAACGGCGGTGACCAATCTTAGCAGTGCAAATTCTCAAATTTCCGAAACGCCGATGGATCAAAAAATAGCATCGCTCAATAGTGACCAGATTAAACTTACCAGCTCTGTTTTGGCACAAATTCATCAAAACAGTGTCATGCAACAAAATATTTCGGCACTTTTAAACTAAACGTGCCAGTGCGTTTTTAAGTCTTCATGCCACGAATCAACAACCAAACGTTTTATGAAAATGCCATCAAACGTTTTGGTTGTACGGCTCGTGGGCTGAATTGGAACTCCAAACAATCCCAACACCTTCGCTTTGAAATTATTCATGAACTTTTAGCCCATCATCTTCCTTCTTCTAAAATCATTGACGCGGGATGTGGTTTTGGCGATTTGTATCTTTTTTTTCAACAAAAAGGCTCATTACCTCGTAAATATATCGGGTATGACATGCTCGATGAAGCCATTTTTGTGGCGCACAAACGAACAAAACAGCCTATTATGAAATGCGATATTTTAAACGATGAACTGGAAATGGCAGATTTTTATATCGCCAGCGGGTCGATGAATATTTTAAATCGCTTTGAGACATTTTTGTTTATTCGCCGCTGTTTTGATGCATGTACGAAAGGTTTTATCTTCAACCTTCTTAAAGGAGAAGAACAAGAGGGGCATTTTAACTATTTCTTACCCGAAGAGATTGAAGCGTATGTCAATGAATTTGCGTACGATGTGATTATTGAAGAGGGGTATATGGAGGGCGATTTTACGGTGCTACTACTAAAGGAGAGTGCGTGAAAAGATTGATATGGGGAGTTGTCGGGCTTTATTTTTTAGCCATGGGGTATTTGTATTTTACGCAAGATGAGCAGATTTTTCCTGCGCGCTTAATCGAAAAAGAAGAGCCTGTGCGGGGTGAAAATATTACGCCTTTGACATTAAACGTAGGCGATAATGCGGTTTTAGATGGCGTGTTGCGCAAAGATGAAGAAAACAACGCAGCACTCATTCTTTATTTTGGCGGCAATGCCGATGATGCGACTCGTTTTGTTTTACATGTAAAAGCGCTTCAAGGCTATGACATTGTGACTTTTAATTACCGTGGGTATGTGAATAGCACGGGAAAACCTTCCGAAGAGGCACTGTTTCACGATGCCTTAAAAATCTATGACACGTATGCCAAAGGGCGTAAAGTCTTTGTGGTAGGAAGAAGCCTTGGAACGGGTGTGGCAACGTACCTTGCGACAAAGCGCGTTGTGGATGGATTGGTGCTCATTACGCCGTATGATTCTATTATCTCGTTAGGACAGCGCAAATACCCTTTCTTTCCGATAGCGCTTCTCATCAACCATCCGTTTGAAAGTGACCAATATATTCCCTTCGTGACAGCGCCTATTGCAATTATTGAAGTGGAAAATGACCAAACGATACCGCATTACCATCTCGAAAAGCTGATGGCGGCGATACCCAAAGAGTTTTTACATGTAAAACTCTCCGACACCACCCACGGCACGGTGCTAGAGCATCCAAAATTTACCCAAGAATTACAAACACTATTAGGAAAAATGAGTGAATAAAGTTTATGTCAAACACTCCATCGTCGCAAAAATAAGACGCTTTACCCCATGGGTCTATGCCAATGAAATCGACTCCAACTTTGCGGAGTACCAAAGTGGTGAAATTGTCGCCCTTTTTTCTAAAAAAGACGGCTTTTTAGGAACCGCGTATGTCAATCCACGCTGTGCGATTTTTGCGCGTATTTTGAGCTTTGGCAAAGAGGAAATTGGCAAAAAGTTTTTTCATAACCGTATTAAAAATGCTATTGCGAAACGAAAAAAACTGCTTACGCAAACCAACGCTGTTCGACTGATTCACTCCGAAGCAGATTTCTTGCCGGGTCTTATTGTCGATCAATACGGCGACGCGCTTTCCATTCAAATCAACACCGCAGGTATGGAAGCGTTTCGAGAGCTTATCTTAAGCACGCTCAAACACCTTTTAAATCCTTCATGGATTGTCGAAAAATCAGACGAATATTCCCGTGAAGTTGAAGGGCTTGAAACACATAACGGCACACTGTTTGGCGAACCGCACACGAACTTTGAACTTCACGAAAACGGGCTCAATTTTTTAGTGGATATTGAAGATGCCCAAAAAACAGGTTTTTACCTCGACCAGCGCAAAAATAGAGCCATTTGCGCCAGTTATATCCATGAAAATGATAGCGTGTTAGACTTGTGCTGTAACGCGGGCGGTTTTGGTATTTACGCACTCAAAGCGGGCGCAAAAGCGTGTACCTTTGTCGATATTTCAGAATCTGCCATAGCGCAAACCACTGCCAATATTGGGCATAACGCATTAAGTGGCGCAACAGTACATGTAAAAGATGTTTTTACCTTTATGAAAGAGCAAAAATATAAAAATAGCTTCGATATGGTCATCATCGACCCACCATCCTTCGCCAAAACCAAAGAGCAAGCCGTAGGCGCAAAACGAGGCTTCAAACACCTTTTAATGGAAAGCACAAAAGCTGTCAAAGACGGCGGACTCATCGGCTTTTTTTCCTGCTCGCATCATGTCGGAAGACGTGAACTTTTAGACATCGCCATGGACGTTTCCCATGACCTCAAAGTGCAGTTTATTTTGTTAGAGCAAATGCAACAAGACTCTGACCATCCCTGTTTGATTAACGCAAGCGCATCGTTTTATTTGAATGGGTTGTTGTTGAGGGTGGAGAAATAAGATAATTGAAAAATGAAATTCTAAAAAGAATTGAACAAATCAAAGCTTCTGAAACATCTGTTCGAGATTTTATTAATACAACAAGATACCAAGATAACTTGCTAAAAAACCTTGATACTTGGAATCAAATTTGTAGTTCTTTGGACACGATAGGCGATACTTTATGCTCATTTGAAGATTATCTTAGTGGAGAATATCCTAAAAGTGATGGACTAAGATACATCTATACTTATGGCATCTTACAAGCACTTTTTATTCAACAAGATGCTATGAAAAATTTATCAGAAGCTTTTGCTATTAAATTTGATTTATCAGAACAACTAGTATCAATCCGAAATATAAGAAACGCATCTATTGGACATCCCACAAAAAATAGTGTTAAAGGTTCGGTATATTTTAATTATATTTCTCGTATGACCATGGCAAAGGAAGGTTTTACGTTGATGCGAAGTTATCAACAAGGAAAAACAGAATTTAAAGATATTGATTTAATATCTATTTTACACGAACAACTTTCTGATATACACAAGAGCTATGATTTATTAGCACAAAAATTGATAGAAGAAGATAAAAAACATCGAGGAAATTTTATGAATAATTTACTAGTTGATATTTTTCATTCAAGTATGAGCTATTCGTTTGAAAAGGTATCAGAAGGAATTTATACTCGTAATTCAACACAAAATTTATTTTTTATTAGTATGCTGCAATCCATAGAAAAGACTTATCAAAAATTTGAAGAAGCTCTTTGTGAGAGAAAAGAGTTAAATGATTATATTTTATATGACCTCAATGAATATAAACACGCTATTTCAAAAATAGAGGCTTATCTATTGAATAATGATGCCGAAGTTAAAGAAGTGGATGCAAGAATTTATCTTTTTTACATCAAAGAACAACACAAACATTTCATTCAAATTGCAAAAGAAATAGATGAAGAATACAATAGAACAAATTAGAATGTTAAGTAAGATATATAAATTTTTTAAAGTATTTATGCTACTTCAAACTTCCCTTCATCAATAAAACGTAAAAATTCTGCTTTAAATTTTGTGCGATTGTCGGCTTGTTGAATCCATGGAAAGTGGATGGTACGTTCTGCCTCGATGATAGGAAACCATGTATTTTGGAGTGCAGGGTCTAACATGCAACGGTCATAAATGGACTCTAGAAAATTCCAAACGATGAAGGCGTAAATGCCATATTCGACCTCTTGTTCAGTGCTTCTTTCAATATTTTGTTGCACTAAATGCGGTTTGGCTAAAGCTTCTTTGAGAATTTCAAAGTACATTTTATCTAGCTCTCCATAATGCATCACTTGCATCGTTTTGCGATACGTGCGCATCGAGTAGAGCAGGGCAAAAATAGCCAAGGTTGTCGCAATAACACCCATGATGGAGCTAACAGCCGTCCAAAGCGTTTGGTATTCATCACTTAAAAAAATTTCCATCACGATTCCTTTTTAGACAAGGTTTAAAATTGGTGGTACTGACTGAAGCATTTGAGTAATTCTAGCGTCATCACGTGAACATCCATAGACATCCGTATAAAGTTTTTCAAGCCATATTTGGAGGGTTTTTTGGGAAACTTCTTTCATGGTGGGATGTATAACAAGCAGTTCCATAGGCGGTGTTTCTTCGCTGCTTTGTGAAGGCAAAATATAATCAAACGGGTCGATTTTTAAAGCACCCAAGCGACGATAAAACTGTTCTCTTTTTTCACGTATCGCTTGCTCATGAGAAACTTTTTCAGGTGAGTCGATTTCAATCAGAAGTGCTTTTTCACCATACTGATGGTACAGTGTTTTTAGACTCTCTTTCAAGACAAAAGAACCAAGTCCCATGCCTCTTTGTACTGTACTAACCGCCATATATTCAAGGAGAAAAAAATCTTCATCTAGAGGATGATACATAATAGTAAAACCAACAATTTTTTCGTCATTTAAAATTAAAAAGATTGTATAAGAAGGATTGCTTAGCATGGCTAAAAGGGCTTCGATGCTTTTTTGCTCGCTGGCAGGAAATGCCGTAGAGTAGATGGCATAAAAGCCATCAAAACTCTGTGTATCCGTAGGTGCTAAAGGTTTTACATGTAAAGACATTTAGTTATTTTAAAATGCGTGGTAAGGTAATACCTGTTTGTCCTTGGTACTTACCATGTTTGTCTTTGTAAGTCGTTTCACACGGCGTGTCACCCTCTAAAAAGAGCACTTGCGCGATGCCTTCGTTGGCATAAATTTTTGCCGGAAGTGGTGTCGTATTGGAGATTTCAATCGTGATGTGACCTTCAAATTCTGGCTCAAACGGTGTTACATTGACGATGATGCCACATCGTGCATACGTACTTTTACCAAGACAAATCGCGAGTACATTTTTTGGGATTCTAAAATACTCTACGGTACGTGCCAATGCAAACGAATTTGGAGGAACGATACAGATGTCGCCTTCAAAATCTATGACATTTTTATCGTCAAATTCTTTGGGGTCTACCACAGTAGAATTGACGTTGGTAAAAATCTTAAATTCACGTCCTACGCGGATGTCATACCCATAACTGCTTACACCATAACTGACGACATCTTTACCGACTTGACCGTCGCAAAAAGGCTCTATCATGCGCTCTTTGAGCGATTTTTCTCGTATCCTACTGTCTGCTTTTGAACCCATAATTTCCCTTAAGTGATCGTATATATTAAGTGTGG
>DKFS01000095.1 GCA_002452855.1 Sulfurospirillum sp. UBA6790
GTTGCTTTAAATTTAAAAAATATCTTTTTTCACATCAACCATGTTACGGTTCCAGAACCCGTGGATACCATTATGAGCGGTGGCGATGCCAAGATAGATGCCTTTTTGGGACCATCGCATGTGAGTGTTATCTCAGGCTATAAAATTTATGAGCCGATTGCGCAAAAATATAAAACACCTATCGTAGTGGCTGGGTTTGAACCTACCGATGTAATGGAGTCAGTTTTGCGTATCGTCAGGCAAATCAATGCAGGCAAACACGAAGTCGAAAACCAATACACACGAGCAGTTTCACGTGAAGGTAATGTCAAAGCACAAGAGCTTATCAAAACCTATTTTGAGCAACGCGAACATTTTAGATGGCGAGGCATTGGCGATATTCCTAAAAGTGCCTTGAAACTTAAAGATGCTTATGCTCATATGGATGCCGAAAAAGTTTTTGATGATGTGCTGCCAAAAGTTGAACTGGATGACCATAAAATGTGTATTTGTGGTAGTATCCTAAAAGGGTTGGCAAAACCGTATGATTGTAAAGTCTTTGGTAAAGCATGTACCCCAAGCAATCCTATGGGCTCATGCATGGTTTCCAGTGAAGGTGCGTGTTCAGCCTATTTTAAATACGGAAAATTGAATCTCAAAGGAAAGATGCGTGAGTGATAAAATCTTACTTTCTCATGGTGGGGGCGGTGAAGAGACGCAAAGCCTTATCAAAGAGCTCTTTTTTAAACATTTTAATAACGAAATTTTATTGCGCATGGAAGATGCGGCAAGCTTGATGATGCAAAGTCATACTATTGCTTTTACAACGGACTCGTTTGTGGTTTCTCCGCTGTTTTTTAAAGGGGGTAACATTGGCAAGCTCGCTATTGCAGGAACGGTCAATGACTTAGCGATGATGGGTGCGAAACCCAAATACCTTACGTGTTCCTTTATGATAGAAGAAGGGTTTGAATACGCAAAACTCGAAGAAATCGTTATGACAATGCGTGATGAAATGGCAAAAAGTGGTGTAAAAATTGTTGCGGGTGATACCAAAGTTGTTCCTCGTGGTGGGGTTGATGGCTTATTTATCAATACCGCAGGCATTGGTGAGATTATGTACGCAGGTATTTCAGCACATAATTTGGAAGAGGGTGATTGCATTATTGTTTCTAATGAAGTGGGCAATCACGGTGCATGCATTTTAGCAACACGTGAAGAACTAGATTTAGAGAGTGATTTGCAAACCGATTGTGCCTCTTTATGGAAGCCGGTAGAAGCGCTCATTGAAGCGGGTGTTTGTATTCATGCCTTAAGAGACGCTACGCGCGGCGGGCTTAGTGCCGTTTTGAACGAATGGGCTGACACATCAAAAGTATGCATCGAAGTCGAAGAAGCCAAAATCCCCGTTGCGCAAGAAGTCAAAGGTGTCTGTGAGCTTTTAGGCTTTGAACCTTATGAGTTTGCGAATGAAGGAACGATGGTGATTGCGCTTCCCCAAAGTGAAGCCCAAAAAGCACTTGAAGTGCTTAGCCAGTTTTCAGAAACGGCTAAATGTGCCATCATTGGAAAAGTCAGCAACGCTTTTACATGTAAAGTTATTTTGCATACGCCTTGGGGGTCTGAGCGATTTTTAGAACCACCAAAAGGTGAATTATTGCCACGAATTTGCTAAACAAAGATATCCTATGCATGAATTTTCAATCGTCAATGCTCTTTTAGAAATGTGTGAAAAAAATGCACGAGAAAATAACGCCACGAAAGTCACTAAAGTTGAAGTTAAAATCGGCAAACTCAGTGGCGTTGAAGCTCATCTTCTAGAAACAGCATTTAATACCTTTAAAGAAGAAACCCTGTGTGATGGTGCCGAGTTTGTGATGCACTTGCAAGATATCATCGTACGGTGCCATCACTGTAACCATGAAGCAACGTTGAGTCAAAATGAATTTATCTGTCCGAAGTGCCAAAGTGATGAAATTTCTGTGATAGATGGTGAAGAAATGGTTTTGATGCGTTTGGAAATGGAGTAATCATCAAGCAAGGCTAAAATAGGCATGTATCCTTTTACTATTGCCTATCTTTGTTCTTCGCTTGATTTATGTCCTATTTTTTAATCGGTTAAAAGATTTTTTTGTAATGATCCCGTGCTATAATCTCTTTGTTTGTACCCTTTATATACAGGAGATTTCCATGCCTCACATCAATCTAGACGAAAAATCCCCACAAGAACTTCGACGATTGTTAGATGTCGTGAAGACCAGCAACCTTGATTACAAAGAGAAAGAAGAGTGGATTCAAAAGATACAAGACAAACTCGGTGTCATCACGCGCGATCCAAGAAAAGAAAGAGAGCTCTTAGCCCAAATTGAAGCCGGACAAGCCGATATCGATGATCTTATGTAATGATTTTTACAGTAAAAAGTCAGTGACGAAGGTACATAATCCCTTTTCTTTTTGCTAAAATAGCGTCTTTACAATCAAGAGCAAAGAGTAAAGAGGAGATTCATGCAAGCGCTTTCAGACCTCATGATAGAAAAATTAACCGTTATCAAAGAGCATAAAATTATCGAATGTAAAAAGTATCCATGGTATGACCCGACTGCTAAAAAACTCAGTTCCATGTACCGCTGGTCTTATCCTAATGTCAAAACCGTCTCAACGCCTGATGGTACGATTAAGCTTGGATGGGAAGTGGATGCACAAACTGTCAAAGCCCTTGAAAGACGAGGACTCTTAAAAGTTCTCTCTTATGAAGTGGGTGTTCGAGGAAAATTTCCCAATCGATACGAAGCCCTCTAGTCTACAATCCCTTTAAACGTTATATTCTTAAGTAACGTATTTGCTTTTTTATTTTTAGCGATACTCTGAGCCAAAATAGCTTATTTGCCTACATTAAAACAATAGCTATTACGAAAGGTATAACGCGAGAAAAAAAAGAACTTTTAACATTATGTGTGAGAAATTATTAAAATATTGTGCTCAAAGCTAATCTTACAAGTCTGTAATGTATAATCAGTTATCATATACCAATAAGGACTAAGTTGAATGTTAAATGAGCTACGACAAGCCACCATTGAAGATTTACCTGAAATCATTAAAATCTATAACGAAGCAATCAAAGATGGTATCTCAACCGCTGACAGTAAAATCGTCAGTGTAGAAGATAAAATCGAATGGTTTAATTCTCATAGCGATGATCGTCCCATTTTAGTTAAAGAGTATCATGGACGCATTATTGCGTGGATTAGTATTCAGCCTTTTTATGCGAATTTATTGGCGTATAAAGATACTGCACGGATTAATATTTACATTGATAAAAATTTTCAAGGTAAAAAGTTAGGGCAGCAGTTTTTGAGCGAAGCCATAGAGCAGACAAAAAACTTTCAAATTAAGACACTCTTAGCACTTATTTTTGCTGAGAACCTTCCCAGTCTCAAACTTTTTAAAAAAATTGGTTTTAAAGAGTGGGGGAATTTAAATAAAATCGCTACCATTGAAGGGGTCGATAAAGACCTTTTGATTTTAGGTTTGCGTATTCAAGAGTAAATGATGTTAAAAGATAAATGTATTATTTTTGATATGGATGGCACGCTGATTGATTCCAGTGGTGCTATGACACAAAGTGTGAATTATGTACGTGAACATTTGGGATTAGGGCCAATCAGCAAAAAAGCGTTGGAGTATCACATTAACCAACCTGACCAACACCTTCCTAAGATTTTTTACAATACCGAAGAGTACGACCCAGCACATCGTGAGCTTTTTCGCGAGCATTATATTCAAAGTACCGCTCAAATGATTGCACTCTATCCTGATGTACAAGAGATGTTGCATTATTTATCGCAGCACGCTGTTTTAGCCATTGCCACGAATGCCAGTGATTTTTTTGCGCGTCATATGCTTGAAGAGTTAAAGATATTAGAGTATTTTAGTGCGGTAGTGGGCGCCAATAATGTAGGCGAGCCAAAACCAAGCCCATTAATGTTAGAGCACATTATGCAAACGACATGTTGTAGCGTACCTAACACGATTTTAATTGGCGATAGTATCAAAGATGAACGCGCGGCAATCAATGCAGGCATTGATTTTATTTTTGCCGATTGGGGATATGGTACCAGTGAAAGTGCAAATCTTAGAGCCAATAATATTCATGAACTGATTGCGCTTTTAAATACGTTTATTTAAAAATCCCCAGTGGCAATTCTAATGTCCGCTTAATAATATTCACAGGACTTTTAAGGGTATCTAAAATCAGATGTGTCTCGACGCTTGGGTCATCAAGTGAACCGCTCACATCTACATTGGTAGATATCCTTTTATCATCTCCTAAAATCAACCCTCCAACCAACGGAATCATATCAATCGCAGAACTAAAGGTTTTCAGCGTTTTGATTTGCAGTTTTAAATGCAGTGTATTGGTTGCAAAATCAACATCGCCGCTTCCCACGATATCAGCATTTTTACCACGCAGTTGTAGCTCTTCGATATGCATGATTTCGCCCGTTTGGTTAAATTCAAGGTAGCCGTTATCGACGAAATACCCTTCTTTATTGAAGTTAGGGTCGCTAAACACCAACAAGGAAGGGATAGCATTAATCGTTGCCATCAAGTTATTAAAAAATTTGAGCTCTTTAATATACGTTTGATGCATGATAAAAGTCCCGCGCATATGGGTATCATCCGTGCCATCAACATTCAGTGAAAAATTTCCTTCTTTGAAGTAGTGTTTATTAAAGAGGGCATTGGTCGCATTATCGTCCAGTGCCGTAGCATTGATACTCAGCACTTTCTTTTTTTTCTCATATTCAAAGAGAGATTTTCCTCGTGTTGAACGAAGGGCTATTTCATCTTTGTACAATACTAAAGAGTAACGATCACTCAGGACGGTTTTACTCGTATTGGAATCAATAATAGAAGAATTTTCACCAAAGATGGTTGTTTTAATAGGCATATTAAGCGATGCATTTCCATCAGGAACTAAAAGATTTAAATCTTTTACATGTAAAATAATTTCTTTATCAAAATGCAGAGATAATTTATGGTCCAGTTTATAGGCATCCTATGATTTTGTGTCAGCGGAAAGAGTAATCTCTAAATGATTTAACGTTTGATTGTTGTCTAAAAAAGGCGTGGAAACATCATTGAGGACAATGGA
>DKFS01000004.1 GCA_002452855.1 Sulfurospirillum sp. UBA6790
AAATTTTCTGGAAAATTAGCAAGGATACGACCTGAGAGTGAAATATCTCTGGTTTCGATGTCAATATTCGCCGTTGCAGTAAATGCTTTGACGATTGGAAGCAAAGAGTATGTTGCAAGTGCGGGAGCTTCATCAACGATTGTGTAGATAATCTTACTTCTATTGTTTACCATGGTTACCCCTTTAAAAACTAGATTTTGGTAATGCTACCAATTTGTTTATTAAAATCAGTTACGAATATTTTCCAAATGTGTTTCATAATTTTGAGAAAAGGTATGCGTCCCATTTTTATTCTTTACAAAATAGAGATAATTCGTCGTTTTTGGAAAAATAGCCGCAAAAATGGCCTCTTTACTGACACTACACACCGGTTGTGGCGGTAAACCTTTATGCATATAAGTATTATAAGAGGAGGTATCTTCTCGAATACGTTGTGGCGTTACTTTCACATGCGAATATTTTCCATAATTTAACGTCCCATCCATTTGCAGTTTCATGTCTTTTTTCAAACGATTGTAGATGACGGAGGAGACATAAGGCATCTCTTCATTATTGGCGGCTTCTTTTTGAATAATAGAGGCAATAATAATGAATTTTTGCCATTTAGCTTCATTAAATTCACCAAATATTTTCTCGAAAACATCTTTATGATACTTTTTGGCATGGGCTAATAAAAAGTGTATCAGATGCTTTTCACTGATTCCTACGGGAATATAATAGGTCTCAGGCACAATCAAACCGTCTTCATACGGTGTTGCGAGGGCGTATTCTTGCATTAATTTATCGTACGAGAGGTCAAATTCAAGTGCAATTTGTGCCATCAGTAACTCTTTGGTTTCTCCAGGAATATAGGTAATAATTTTCAGTGGCGCCTTTGAATGGCTCAGTTTATAAAGGAAATCACCTCGTGTGAGGACTTTTTCATTAATGCTCACCCAACCAGCCTGAGGCGAGCCAATAAGATAGAGAAGATATTTATCGACACGGGGATGTAAGTCAAAATTTTTCTCAACCATATATGCTATAATTTGAGAAATTGAGCCTTGAGGAACAAATGCAACGGAAGTTGAACTCATAGGTCTTGATAAGTGAAACAGAAGTGAATATATGATTATTAAAGCAACATCACATACCATCAAAAATATTTGGATCTTTTTTTTATTCATCGTTCTTTTTTTCGTAGCATTAATTGGGACCCTGATAAATGGAATTTCGATTGATAGCATGACGCTACCGAAAATAAAAATTGATCAATTATATATAAAACTAGATAAAAAATTGATTGTAACGATTGAGTCTCTTGAAATTAAGAAAGAAACACAAGTAGACACTTCATTGGAAGAGAGCACAACACTCATACAAAATTTTCCCTATCTCAATCAATTTTTTAGCCATATTGATATCAAACATATTCTATACGACAACGAAACATTTGCTTTAACATACAATGAAGGTCTTTTTACATTAGACAGTAAACATCTAAACGTGACGCTTCATATCTTTCCTGTCGATAAATGGCGTTTTAATATTGATGTAGATGAGGCATTTTTAAAAGATTATGCTTTACATGTAAAAGGGATGGTACGAAGCGATATTAGGCAAAAAGAGTATTCATTTGAAGGAAACTTTGAGACGTTTGGCTTAAAAGGTCGAGCACTGCTTGAGTTAAAACAATCTCTTCTTACATACCATCTTCAAAGCGAAAAATTTGACAACAAAGCCTTGAGTGATTTTATGAACTTTTTGGTCACACAAGTAGAATTAGAACCCATTGTTAAAACATGGATTCATGAGAATATTGTCGCAAAAGAGTATATTTTAGATGATTTAGAAGGCAAACTCGATATTGACACAAGTGATTATTTCCCTCTTGAGATGAAAGGGCATGCCCATGTTCAAGATGCTTTAATTTCCTTTGAGCCAAGTGTTCCTGCGGCTCATGCCGATGCTATTGGTATTACGCTTGAAAATGATAAGCTTCTCTTTGATATCAGCAATCCAACGTATGAGTCAAAAAACATTCAAAAAGCCGATGTATTCATCTACAATCTCCTAACGAAGGGTACAGGCATCGTTGTTGATTTAAATACCAAAGCAAGGCTCGATGATAAAATACATAAAATTTTACATGCTTTTAATATTGATGTGCCTATTACTCAAACTTCAGGACTGACAGACGCTTCTGTTAAGCTTGATATTCGTTTTTTACCTTATGATATTAATGCAACGGGTCTTTTTAAACTCTCTCCTAGCAATTTTTTACTAAGTGGTGTTCCAATGTCCACAAATGCGGGTGAAGTTTCACTCAATAATTTTATCGTGACACTAGACCATACCAACATGCGTTATAAAAATCTTTTTGACCTTAACGCCACGGGAGTGTTTGATACTCAAAAAGGACACTTTGATGGAAAAGTCGATATCAATTCACTTTTCTTAGATTTTAGTGGAAATACACTCCTTGATACGCATAAACTGATGAACCAAAAGGGTTCTTTCGATATTGACGATAATGCGACGCGCATATCGCTTCCTTCACTTGGCACGACAATCAGCTTTGGAGATACCACCAATTCTTTTAAGATGAGTGACCTCTCTTTGTTAATGCCTTTGTCCCCTTTTATGCAAGAAAACAATCTCACCACAGGCACACTGGATGTTCAAACAAAAGATTTCAATACATTTAATGCTTCCATTGTCCTCAATGATGTTTCCACGCCTTTTTTAGACAACAATCAAACGTTAAATCATTTAGAGATTACTCTTTCCACTGACACAAAATCATTGGATGCCTATACACTGGATCATAAATTATCTCTGCATTTTGATTAAGACATTCTTTTACATGTAAAATAATTTCTTTATCAA
>DKFS01000110.1:0-3844 GCA_002452855.1 Sulfurospirillum sp. UBA6790
TTTTTACATGGACCATGAGTTTAAGTGTTGTGTGTAATAACATCGCTTTTATGTGGGCAGCTATTGAAGCAACAACACTGGCTTCAGTTTTTCTTGTTGCCGTTAAACGAGATAAAAAATCGACTGAAAGTGGTTACAAATACATCGTTTTATGTAGCATTGGTCTCGCATTTGCTCTTTATGCAACGATTTTACTCTACTCCGCTGCCAACGGTAAAATCGATGGTGAGGCAATGCTGTATACGAACTTGCTTGCCAATGCAGCTAGCCTAGACAGTATGGCTTTAAAACTTGTTTTTATCTTTGCGCTCATCGGTTTTGGAACCAAAGCGGGACTTGCACCTACACATACATGGTTACCCGATGTTCACGCTGAAGGACCTGCCCCAACATCTGCTTTACTTTCAGGTGTGCTTTTAAAATGTGCCATGCTAGGGCTCATTCGTTATTACGCGGTTGTTGCCAATGGCGTTGGCTTTGATTTTGTACAAACGGTTATGATCATCAGCGGCACATTAACCCTTTTTATCTCTGCCTTTTTCTTGATTCGACAACATAATGTAAAACGTATGTTTGCGTATCACTCCATTGCACACATGGGCGTTATTGCATTTGGTTTAGGTGTGGGAGGAGCTATTGGACTTTTTGCAGCACTGTTTCACTGTGCAGCACACTCGTTTACAAAAGCTTTGGCCTTTTGTTCAACAGGAAATATCGCCAAAATTTACGGTACGAAAGACATGACTAAAATGGGCGGAATGATACATATTGCGCCATTAACGGCTGTTTTGTTTGGTATTGCTATTTGCTCCCTTGTCGGTGTTCCAGGCTTTGCCATTTTTGTCAGTGAATTTCTAATCTTTAAAGCAGCCGCGATTGACGGTAAATATATTTTGATGGGTATCTTTGCAGTTGCCTTAGCCATTATTTTTATTGCCGATTTCTCGCACTTCTTTTTAGCTTCATTTGGTAAAGTAGAAGGCAAAGTTGAGCACAACGGTGAAATGAAACTGAGTGAAAATTTACCACTTATTGCCTTAGCCATTTTGATTGTAAGTTTTGGTATTTGGCAGTTTGATTCGTTTGCGTTTCTCCTTAATGAGAGCGTTAATACCATAATGAAAAAATAGGACTCCTAATGAAATGTGATAAATTTGTAGAAGCTCTAGGAGCTAAAATTAAGATTTTAGAAGTAACAAGACAATGTGAAGATCAAGTTACCGTTTTGGTTGAACTGAGTGATCTTCCTGAAGCCGTTCGCTTCTTGTATTATGATATGGGCGGATACCTCTCAACCATGATTCCAAATGATGAGAGAAGCATCAATAAACATTATGCTCTTTATTATGCCCTCTCAATGGAAGGTGGCAAAATGTTTGAAGGCGATGAGATAGCGCAAGATGAGAAGTGCTTTGTCACCGTTAAAGTGCTTATATCACCTGATAGCCTTACCTATCCATCTGTGACACCCTTAGTACCTGCATGCGTATGGTATGAGAGAGAAGCGTTCGATATGTTTGGACTTGTGGCAGAAGGATTACCCGATAAAAGACGTTTAGTACTGAGTGACGATTGGCCAGAGGGACTCTTTCCATTGCGCAAAGATGCAATGGATTATCGCTACCGTCCAGATATGCGTGAGCACTACAATGAACCAGAATATGAGTTCTTACGACCTGAGGGTTCAGGCATTATTGATGTGCCACTTGGACCTTTACATGTAACGGCGGATGAGCCTGGTCACTTTAGACTATTTTGTGACGGCGATACAATTGTTGATGCCGATTACAGACTTTTTTACCAACACAGAGGAATGGAAAAGCTGGCTGAAAACCGTATGAACTACGATCAAATGGGCTATTTAGCTGAACGTGTGTGTGGTATTTGTGGTTATGCCCATGCGATTGCGTGCATTGAAGCAGCAGAAAAAGCAATCAATTTAGAAATTCCAGCGCGTGCTCAAGCCATTCGTATTATCTGTTCCGAAATCGAACGTCTTCACAGCCATTTGCTCAATATTGGTCTTGCGTGTGAAGTAACCGGAAACTACAACGCTTTTATGCACATCTTTAGAATCCGTGAATATTCTATGAAACTTGCAGAACTTGTCACGGGTGGACGCAAAACCTATGGTAATGTTGTCATGGGTGGACTCAGACGCGATATGACAGGTCATGAAATCAAAGAGAGTTTACGTATCTTGCAAATCATTGATACGCAAGTCGATGAAGTGTGGGACGCAGTGATGGATGATCAACGCCAAATGAAGCGATGGAAAGGCGTAGGTGTACTTGACAAACAAGTCGCACGCGATTTTTCAGCCGTTGGTCCTAACATTAGAGGTAGTGGTATCAAACGCGATACACGATATGACCATCCGTATGATTTTTTCAAACAGATTGAATTTGAGGTAGCCGTTGTTCACGGAGGCGATGTTTTTGCAAGAGAAATGGTACGCTATATGGAGCTTAAAAGTTCCGTCTCTATCATTCGCCAATGTTTTGAGTTGATGCCACAAACAGCGATTATTATTGATCCAAAATTCCATGTGACACCGGAGAACTACTCTTTAGCGTATGTCGAAGCCCCACGTGGAGAGAATGTTCACTGGATTATGCAAGGCAGTGCGCAAAAAGTCTATCGCTGGAGATGTAGAGCCGCTACGTACAATAACTGGCCTAGCCTTCGTTTCCAATTCCGTGGAAATACCATCGCGGATGCGGCACTAATCGTTTGTAGCTTGGATCCATGTTATTCATGTACCGAGCGTGTAACGGTTGTCGATATTAACAGTAAAAAGAGTAAAATTTTGACAAATAATGATTTGAAAGAATTTTCTAAAACACTCAAAAATAGTCCGATGAAGGATTTAAGATGATGAAACTTCTTGATATTAGCAAAAAATACGGTGAAATTACCCATAAATACCCATTTGAACCGTATAAAGTTGCCGATAATTTTCGTGGAAAACCCGCATATATTTATGAATTATGCATTGGCTGTGCAGCATGCGGTATTGCATGCCCTTCTAATGCAATTACGGTTGCTTTCAATGATGACCAAAGCAAATTAATTTGGGAATTTGATTGTGGACGTTGCATCTTTTGTGGCAGATGTGATGAAGTCTGCCCCACAGGTGCAATTAGGCTTAGTGAAGAGTTTGAACTTGCTGTCAAGTTTGACAAATCTGCTCTCATTCAACGAGGTGAATTGGACAGCCAATACTGCACACAGTGCCATAAACCTTTTGCTGCCAAAAGACTTATCAAATATAGTTTTGAATGTTTAAGCAAAGCAGGTTTGGGAGAAAAGAGACTTGAAGAATCTAAAAATTATCTTAGTCTTTGTCCAACATGCAAAAAAAATGCCACCGTATCTAATTTTACCGATGGCAAAGAGATGGTGATAGAATGAAAACATATGAAGTTCCTCAAAACATTGCAGATGCCAATTCATTAGAAGAAAAGCTTGAGTTACTCAAACATATTGGACGTAGTTTTAGCGTTTATCGTGTAGACTGTGGAAGTTGCAATGGCTGTGAAATTGAAATTTTTGCGGCTATTACACCGTTGTGGGACCCAGAGCGATTTGGATTTAAATTGGTTGCCAATCCGCGCCATGCTGATATTCTACTCTGTACAGGTCCTGTCACCAGACAAATGTATTATCCGTTATTGCGCGCTTATGAGGCAACGCCCGATCCTAAAATCGTTGTTGCCCTAGGAGCGTGTGGTGCAACCGGTGGTATTTTTTATGATGCGTACAGCGTCCTTAGCGGCATCGATAAAATCATTCCTGTCGATGTTTATATTCCAGGGTGTCCTCCTCATCCAGCCAGTATCAT
>DKFS01000110.1:3880-4472 GCA_002452855.1 Sulfurospirillum sp. UBA6790
GTTGAAGATTCCGTTCTTGGAAACACTCTTTTTGAAAGAGACTTACTCGTCCACTCTAAACGACTGATGAGTTATGTTTTTGGACGTAAACTTTACGATAAATACCTTGCAGCTCTCATAAAAAGTGGCAACATTAAAGACACAAAAGCAACAAAAGCTGCTATCTCTGAAGCCATGAAAATAGAAGAAGATCCTCGATATGCCGAATGTTTAGGTATCCTACACAACGAGATTTATACGCAATATGTCCCGTGTGAGGAAGAAGATAGAATCAGTCTTCATAGAGTTGAGTGGGGGCACTAAGTGGTAGAAGTTTATCAATTAACTAAAAAACATATTGACGGCGCAAAGTCTGGTAATGTCAAACTCGATCAGATTAAAATTTTCTCTACCTGTATAGGGCACGGCGTTGGAACAATTGATTTTAGTGAGAAAGTTTTAGAGATCGACGAGAAGGAATTTGAACAAATTTTGCACCATGGCGACGAGTATCTAAAATTTAAGATTGGAAACTTGAGTAAATATTTTGAAATAGAGATATTTCCAGAACATGCAGCGCAACTTTTTCCTCATATGATAGAATGCCCCTTTA
>DKFS01000017.1 GCA_002452855.1 Sulfurospirillum sp. UBA6790
AGATTAAACCAGGTATTTGCTCGGCAGAAGCTGGAGAAAGTTCTTATGATTCTTTTATCACAGCCGTTGCGCTAGCAAAAAGCGATGAAGTCAGCGGTATTGTGACACTTCCTATCAATAAAGAGTCTTGGGCAATGGCTGGATTGGAATATAAAGGGCACACAGATGCTCTGAGTGATTTGCTTGGGTGTGAAGCCATCATGATGTTAGGATGTGAAGAGATGTTTACGATTCTTTACACCCATCATATTCCGCTTAGAGAAGTTTCCCATGAAATAAAAGCGAAAAAACTAAAGCCATTTTTACTTAAAGTTTACGAAGAGCTAGGGATTGAGCGTATCGCTGTTTTGGGGCTAAATCCTCATGCCGGAGACCATGGTGTCATTGGAGATGAAGACGAAGAGATTGAAAAAGCTATTCACAAAACAAATCACTTTTTGGAACGAGAAGTCTTTTTTGGCCCTTTTGTCCCTGATATGGCTTTTACAAAGTACAATCGTGAAAAATTTAAATATTTTGTCTGTATGTATCACGATCAAGGATTGATTCCGCTCAAAGTGCTCTACTTTGATGAAAGTATTAATGTAAGTCTTAATGCTGGAATTGTCAGAACATCAGTCGATCATGGCACTGCATTTGATATCGCCTATAAAAATGCGGAACCTTCGCTTTTAAGCTATATTAATGCCGTGAAAGAAGCTGTTAAATTAGCATCAGCCAAAACACTTTTGACCTTCTAACTTCAAGTAACACTAAGAGTAGAAATGTAATAATAATACCAAATATATTTGAGTATTATTTAAATAACTCTTAAATATTATCCTAACGTTAAAGTGATGGAGGAAAATTCGATGCATATACCTGATGGTTATCTCTCCCCAATAACATGTATCGCTACATATGCGGTTACTTTACCTTTGTGGGTTATTGCGTTTAAAAAGCTGAAAGAGCAACTCGATGAGACAACCTTGCCGCTTATCGCTTCATTAAGTGCGCTTAGTTTCATTATTATGATGTTTAACATCCCTATTCCTGGTGGAACGAGCGGACATGCCGTTGGTGCTGCCTTAATTGCAATTTTATTTGGGCCTTGGGTCGCTTCTTTGTGTGTAAGTTTGGTTCTTCTCATTCAAGCGCTTGTTTTTGGTGATGGCGGAATGACAACATTTGCGGCAAATTCTCTGGCAATGGGATTTGTAGCATCCTTTTGTGCGCATTATGTTTTTTCCAAAATGAATACAAAAGCCTATGCCCCTTTTATTAGCGGCTGGGTAGGCATTGTTACTTCATCAGTCGTAGTGGCTGTTTTATTAGGCATTCAACCGCTCATTGCTACGGCTGCCAATGGTGAACCTTTGTATTTTCCTTTTGGGTTAGGCTTGGCTCTTCCTGCTGTGGTGGGCTCGCATATACTATTCTTTGGCATTGTAGAAGGTATTTTTACTGGATTGGCATATCGTTATATTGTCAAAAATCGTATCTATAAAGGAGTTAAAGCATGAAAAAGATTTTTATTCCTTTACTCATTTTATTGGTGTTGGTTCCGTTGGGCTTGTTGAGCGAAAATCCTGCATGGGCAGAATGGGAAAATGAGTATTATCAAGAAGTATTAGGCTTTATTCCAAAAGGGATTGAAAATGCGTTTCATGTAAAAGCGCTTATTCCTGATTATTCTATTGCGGGGATGAATGACGTTATTGCGTATTATCTTTCCGGGTTATTAGGCGTTGCGATTATTTTTGGAATTTTTTATTTTCTTGGGAGAAAAATTGCGCGATAAGCTTCTTTTTGGCTTCTATCTTATAGGGCTAGGGATTATACTCTCTAGCCACACTCTTGGTTTGTTAGGTATCTATACGCTTTTCTTATTGCTTTTAGCACGTAAAGAGTGCTTTAGGCTTTTTAAACGTGCTCTTAAATCCATTCTTTATTTCAATCTTGTCATTAGTATTGGCTATATTCTAATGGCAATACTCCATCAACGCGCATGGATTGATTATATTCTTTTATTTAATATACGTGTTTTTAATTTAACGCTTTTGACACTCCTTTTTACCCACTACGCTAATATCGCTCAAGCGCTTTCATTTTCAAAAACACTGAGTTTCTTATGGACGATTTCACTGTCTCAAATTTACAGTTACCAAAAAAGTTATGATAATTTTATGCTCTCTTTGAAGAGTCGCATGATTAAAAAAATGGGTGAACGAGCCAAGAAAGAGTTTATCGCGTCTGTTTTTGGGTATTTTTTCAAAAAAGCGTTGTATGATAGCGAAGAAAAAAGTTTAGCGCTTAAAGCAAGGGGACTGTTTGATAAAGATTGAAAATTTAAGCTATCAGTATGAAACAAAAAAGGTTTTAAATCAACTCTCCTTTGAGATTAAAGCAGGTGAAAAAGTTGTTTTATTGGGAAATAATGGCAGTGGGAAAAGTACGCTTTTACGTATTTTAGCCGGATTGTATTTTGGTGAGGGCAATTATTTTTATAAAGAACAGTTATTGACTAAAAAAAGTATTACCAAAAGCTTTCGTAAAGAAGTTGGTATTTTATTTCAAAATCCTGACACCATGATTTTTAATCCTACTGTTTATGATGAAATCGCTTTTGGATTGCGTGAATTTGATGTACCTGATATCGATGAGCGCATTAGAGCAATGGCGGAGAAGTTTCAACTAACATCCCATTTAGAGAGTTCACCTTTAAAGCTAAGCGGTGGTGAAAAACAACGTGTTATGCTTTGTGCTATTTTGGTACTTGAGCCAGAAATGCTTTTATTGGATGAACCAACCGCCAACATGGACCCAAAAACAACAGGTTGGTTTGTCGATTTGCTTTCTGAAATGCACATTACAACGCTTATTTCAACCCATAATATTTCATTGGCATATGAATTAGGCGATAGAGCGTTGGTGTTAAATGACCAACATGAGCTTATTTACAATGGAAGTGTTGAAACACTCATGGGTGATAAAAAAACATTGATTGCCGGAAATTTATTGCACATTCACGCGCATAAGCACAAAGATTTTCATCATTCCCACTATCACATGCACCATTTTTAGGAAG
>DKFS01000069.1 GCA_002452855.1 Sulfurospirillum sp. UBA6790
CCAGTTTAGCACTTCGTCTGACAACAAGATAACTACAAACTTTTGATAAGAAATTTGAGGAAAAAATACAATGAAAAACTTACAATTCAAACAACTGCTTCTACTATCCGATACACAAAAAAAAGCAAATCAATTTCTATTTCAAAAGAGGTTAAACCTAATAACAGCTGATGATAATAGTGTTGGCAAATCTACTTTAGCAAAACTTTTACTTTGGACTTTCGGATGCGAACCTGATTTTGATTCAACTTGGAAAAGTATGGATTGTAAATGTTTAATTGATTTTTCAATAGATGAAAAACCGTATAGAATTTCTCGATATCAAAATTTTATCTCTCTCCAAGAAGAAAATAATGAGATTTTAAAATACACTAACATTAGCAGTGATTATTCAAAAAAATTTGCAGAGTTAGTCCACTTTAAAGTCCTCTTGCCAAAACGAGGAAGTAGTGAAACAGAACTTGTCACGCCTCCCCCATCATATTATTTTTTACCTTTCTATATAGATCAACAAAGAAGCTGGAACAATGCATGGGATGGATTTGATAATTTAGGTCAATTCGAGAGATGGCAAAGCACTGTAATCAAATATCATTTAGGATATTTGAGCCCAAAATATTTTGAACTTGAACAAGATTTATCTGACAAAAGAAGACAGATAAATGAATTGATTCAAGATATTGAAAAAATTGGATATGCATTGGATGTAGTAAAAAGTCATCTGCCAAACAATCAAATTACAATCAATCAAGAGCAATTCGAAATAATGACTAAAGAGATTCAAGAAGAATTAGCGGAATTATCAAAACTACAAGAGATTTTTTTAAATGAATTATCAAATATGACATCTGATAAAGTTTATTTAGAACATCAAAAAATGATTGCAGAACACCTTATTAAGGAACTTGAAAGTGATTATGTTTTTAGTGTTGAAAATATAGAAAATGATGATATTGAATGCCCCCTATGTGGGACTATTCATGAAAATTCAATAGTCAATAGAAGTTCTATTTTGACAGATAAACAACAAGCAGTCAATCAACTTAATTCTATAAATACTCAACTACAAATTCTTTTTAAAAAAGTAGAAAAAACACAAACAGAATATGAGCAAATCAAAGCAAAAATACATCATATTAATGAAAAATATCAAGTACAAGATGACAATCAATCAATTCCATTGAATGAAATCATTGAAAAATTCGCATACCAATCTATTAATGACAATATTACCAATACAAAAAAAGAGAAGCTTTTAATAATCGATAATTATAAAAGTGATCAAAAAGAGATTAAAAAAGAACAAAGTGCGTTATTAACAAAAGAAGAAAAACAAAAACTCGATAATAATTTTTTAGAGTTACTCCATGCTTATATTAAATTACTTGATGCAGAAGGTGTAAATCTCTCAAATATTAAAACTCCACATGATTATAATAAAATAGTTAAAGAAGGAGGGGCAGCTGAAGGTGCGAGAGGAATTCTTTCTTATTATTTAGCAATTTTTTCTATGATTAATATTTACGGTAGTGAAATAAATGCTCCTTTAGTAATAGATACCCCAAATCAACAAGAACAATCAGATAAGAACTATGAAAATATTGTTAAATTGATAACTCAAAAAATACCTGATACAGAACAAATTATTCTTTGTGCAATGGAAAATGATAAATTGGAAGAATACAAAAAAATTGCAAATGTAATCAAATTAGACAAGGGAAAACTTTTACAATCCTCCAAATATGGAGAAATAAAAGAAATATTTGATGGAATTGAAAAATGAAATACGTAATCCATAACAAACAGTCTTTCCCCTCAATTAGGAGAACAAGAGAGTATCCTCTATTTATTTAAAAAATACCATTTATAGAATCACGCCCACTATCATTGCTTAATTTAGAATAGCGCATGGTCATCTTAATATCTTTATGGTTCATAAGTTTTTGCACTGTATAAATTGGAGTGCCATTAATAACAAGTTGAGAAGCAAAAGTGTGTCTTAGTGTATGAATAACTACCTTGTTGCGCATCACTTCTGATTTGAGGTCTTTATCTAAAACCTTTTGATTTTTATACAACAAGTAGTCAAGATTAAAAAGCTCATCGAGAATAAAGGATAATTCCCTTTGAATAAATCTTTTATGACCAACAAGGGTTCTATCTCCCAAGATAAAATCCATTGGCTTTTTGCCTCTTAACTGATTTTTTAGAAATTGAATAAACTCCTCATCTGAACGCAAAAAAGCTTTATAGTATGACTTGTTTTTGTAGTCATATATCGAGATAACTTTATGTTTAAAATCAATATCCTGAACTTTTAAATTACAAATATTTACAAGACGAGCACCTGTGCTTATAGCCAAATAGGTAAAAAGATAAACAGCTGGATCAATATGCTGTTTTACTGTTTCTAATAAAAGTGTGATTTCATCCTTAGAAAGAAATCTTAGCCTTTCATTGTTTTCTGGAAGCTTTTTAACATCGATTATTGGATTAATGCCCTTAAAAAGTTTTTTCTTAATAGCAAAATAGAAAATCGTTCCAATTTTTTCTGCAATAATATTAATGGTTTTATTGGCTAATTTTGTTTTTTTAGAATTCATAATATCTTCAATATCTGAACTTGTGATTTTTTCTATATCTTTATTCCCCAAATGCGGTTTTATATGATTTGTATAGATAGAAACAGCATCTTTCCAATTGACATCTGTCATATATAATTTTTTATACTGATAATACTCTTCTGCAATCATATCAAAGGAGGTGATTTCTGCAATTCTTCTTTTATTGCGCACCAATGTAGGGACATGACCTATGCGCATTTCATTGATTGCTTTTTCACGTTCATGATGGCATGTTGTTAAAGAGTGACCACCACTTTTTGTTCCTACTTTCACTGTAAATTTCTTTTGATCTGTAAGGCGTTTGTAGGTAAAATAATATACTTCATCCCCATCTTCTGTTGGATAGTAATAAACACCCTTAAACTTTTCAGACTTAATTAAACCCATTTTTTGACCTTATTTTGACCCCAAATTTGTAAAAATATGTAAAAGTATATAAAACAAATCATTAATGATATATAAATAAAATCCCTAAAATAGGATATTTTAGAAGAGAATGTAAGACTTTAAAAAACTTTGTAAAACTATTTATTTTAGTCTCTTTATCCGCACCACTTTTTTATAAAACCCCCTATATATCGACTTTACAGAGCTTAGAATTTTAAAATGTTGCACTTTTTGTTGCACTTTTCACTTGAAAGGTCTCAAAGTGCGGTATCTCTACTTGCAAAAAAATCGTTATTTCTTTAAACGTAAAATTCCCTTTACAGCTGATAATATTGTTATTTCTCTGCAAACAGATAGTTTATCACTTCGTCTGAGAACAATAAACTTTTTGTATATTCATATAATGTCGTTGCATATTATTGATCTTCGTAAGCATCTTTGCGATGTGCCACTTTCAAAACTAAAATAGTGATTTCATGATCTGTGATTTTGGTAATAATACGATAATCACCAACTCTATATCTCCAAAATTCTTTTAGTTTACCCTTGAGCTGCTTACCTTTGTGCCTAGGATCTTCACATGAGCCTAAATTTTGCAAGAACTCAACAAGCTTTTTGGCAATAGGCTTATCAAGCTTTGAAAGCTCTTTTTTGGCACTCTCTTTAAATTTAACGATCCAAGCCAAGTTCTTTTACCACTTCATCTAAGGTATAAATTTGCTCAGGTGTTTGATCTGCTTTTTCTGCCAAATAATAATCTTCCAAATTCTCAAAATAATCCTCAAATAATTTGCGGATATAAAAGGATTTTGGACGATCTGTTAATGTTGCTAAACGTGATAACCTAGCCTCAAAACTTTCTTCAAGCCTAATTGAAGTAGCCATAATCTCCTCCTTTGTGAATACATGTATTTTTTGTATTCATATTATATCAAATTTTTATTTCTATTGTTGGAAATTTCATGAGTTACCTAGTACAATAATGCCATTCATACAGGGACTATCTAATGGACACTATACTACAGTTACTTGATCTTTTAAACAAATATTCATCACTGTTCCTTGTTATTGCTACCTTGATTTATGTTGTCTTTACCGTTAAATTAGCCAAAGAAACACGTAAACTTAGAGAAGTTGAGACCTCTCCTTTAATTGGTGTTATTGCTAATGCTATTGGGCCAACTGTATTTAAACTGACAATTAAAAATATTGGTAAAGCTCCTGCATACAATCTTTCCTTTTTGCTTGATGATAAATATTTCAAATTTTTCAGATATGGCTTTAATCATCAAATTTCTTATTTTGCCCCTGAACAAGAATTTTCTATTTTAACGAGTGGATACAAAGAATTGAAAGAATCTGAATATGAAAACATCCCTATAAAAATAAAGTATTTTTCTAAAGATGGACTAGAGATTTTGGATACATACGTAATGGAATGGCAATATCTTGATAAGGTACTATTAGAAGAAGACACTTTGCATACTATTAAAAAAGAATTGGAACATATTACCAAAGAATTAAAAAATCTCAATTCAATCACAAAAGATAAAAAATATTTAGTTTCTACAAAACTTAGTATTCTAGAACTTGAAAAAAATGAAGCGTACGTACAATTCACTTTTAGTAATGGTGAAGTTTTTAAAATAGACAATGACCACCTCGCAACATTAGAGTTAAATGATGTGGAGAAAATTTACATTGAAAATGGTGATTTAATTGATTATTCTCTTGGGAAAAGATTTTTGGCAGAAGAGATATATGCAAAAATAAAATAATAAGCACTTTTTATTAGTCATTAAACTCTTTTTTTAAACAAAAAATTAAAGTATGTATGGATAGAAGAGCCAAGCATCAAAAGCAAAAAGAAGATACAGCGCTGGACTCAAAAGATATAATAAGATAAGGCAGAGGTTTGAAGTTCAAGCTTCAGTCCAATATAATGATTGATTTTCTTTAACTGACTTTTTAACTATTTCAATAGTTTTTTTCTGGAGTATTTATCATCGCTTGTTTAGTAAGCAGTTGTGTATATATTTGATATTCTTGCTGAATCTGTTCCCCAGTTAAATAAAACCTAGAATCGCTGTCAAACGAAGCACAGAAGTCGTCAGTTTTTAATGCAAAAAAGACTCTTTAAAAAACCTTTGAATCATTATAATTTTTAAAATAATTCAAATAAGGTTCAGGAATGAAATTTAAATTCTTTGCAGTCATTATTCTCTCTATATGGTGTTTTACCGTTAATTTTGTATTCAATGGGAATTGTCACACGTGTAAAGAAACCATTCAACTTCATACTCAGGGAATTCTTGATGAAATTGCTCAGTAGTATGCTATAGCATATCAATCAGGTATAACAATTGTTCTATTAAGTCAGTACAATGTTTTGTATTCAATCATTTTAATTGTTAAATGGATTTCTTTTGACTTACCTTTAGGTTCAAACGTTACGATTAATGGGGTTTCACCGAATGTCAATACAAGATATATCACTCAGTGAAACCAATAACCTTATCCTAATTTGTTTGTATTGATAACGTTGTAATCAAGTCCTAGCTTTTTAGCAGGAACACCTAACGCTAAACCTACAAGTTGGGAGAGGTGAAGAACCGGAACACGCGCTTTTGACTTTGTTGTCTCTTGTGCATCGTCTTGGTAGATGTCTAATTGCATTTGACACAATGGGCATGGCGTTACAACACAGTCAGCTTTTGATTCTGCTGCACTATTCACAATGCCGCTGGTCATTTTCATAACCGATTTCTCCGCTGGATAAACCGCATGGAATCCACAACAATCCAGTCGTTTTGCAAAAGGGACGACTTCTGCGCCTAATGCTTTCACAACTGTTTCAAAGCTGGTTGGATTGACAGAGCTTTCAAAACCTAAATCTTTTTCAGGTCTCACACTGTGACAACCGTAAAAAACCGCTACTTTAAGACCTGTGAGAGGTTTTTTTACTTTAGACTTAATCAGTTCTGCATTCTGAGCCAAGACCCAAAGAAGACTGGTCACTTCACTCGTACCTTTATAATTCATATTCCCTTTGGCAAGATACGTATTGATACGCTCTTTTTCGCCACCATCAAGCTGTGCTTTTGCACGTCGCAACATCAATAAACAGGTACTGCATGTTGTTAATACAGGCAAATTCATCTGCTCAGCCAACGCCAAGTTTCTTGCATTGGCTACCAATGTTGCCAATGGATCAACATCTTGCGCTTGAGAAGCACCACAACAACTCCACCCATTAATCTCTTTAAGTTTAATATCCAATAATGGTGCTATGGCTTCAAGCGACATTTTAGCTTCAATCGCGGCTTGAGTAAGCACACATCCAGGGAAAAAAGCAAATTCTTTTTGCATACGTTACTCCTTGTTTGCAGCATGCGCTGCTTCAATCATTTTTACTAAGTCTTTATGCCCTTCAATTTCATGACCACCAAATACTTCAAGTGGGTTCATTTTGCCTGCACGCATCAGTGTAATGGCCGTTCCTGCACGAAGCGCGGTACTCATACCTTCTGTTCTTAGTGCTAGACGAATTTCATTCAATCGACCTGAATCTTCCACTAAATCTGTATAGAACGATTTAGCATGCGCTGGACCAACACCTGAATTTAAGCC
Organism: Sulfurospirillum sp. UBA6790; assembly: GCA_002452855.1. Next base: position 6,642 of record DKFS01000069.1, read on the forward strand.
TTTTTTCAATGCCAATGCACGTAATCCTGCAATGTCATCTGCTGCACTAATATGTTTAGGACAGCGATTAGCACACTCTTGGCAGTGAACACAATTCCATAGACCATTCATGACTGCTGGTTTTGTATGGATCATTGGGTCTTTTGAACGTGAATCGTTCGCAACTCTCCACGCCTGCGTAAAGACGAACGGTTCCATATAGTCACTTCTATCAGCGGTGAGTTTATTACACTCAGAAGCACAACAGCCGCATAAAATACAATCCCATTGTTTGACAATACGGTCATATTGTTCTTGATTTTGAATACATCCCTCTTTTTCTGAGAATTCAGATTTTGCTACAAGACCCGGTTTGATTTTACGCAAGTTCTCAATAGCAGGCTCCCAATCCACAACAAGGTCAGAAATCACTCTATAGTTTGCGAGTGGAGAGATATGAAATGTATCTGCATCTTTATACTCTTCAAAAAGCTCTGTCATTTTGGTATCACAACCAAGATGCGAATGTCCATTGACACGTACAGCACACGCACCACAAATTGCCATACGGCAGGATGCTGTGAAATTGAGCGTGAGATCAAGATGCTGTTTAATGAAAAGCAAAGTTCCTAGAAGGGTCAATGCTTCAATATCCTTTTTCTCAACCGTATACGTTTGTTGATAATTTTTTTTGCCATCAAAGCGATCAATGATAAATTTCATTAGTATTTCCTCTCTTCAATTTTAAACTGACCAACCACAACATCTTTCCATGCTAAGTGCATTTTACCGCTCTCATCCATCGTGACCATCGAGTGTTTTAAGAAGTTGGCATCATCACGTTTAAGGTAATCTTCTCTAAAGTGAGAACCACGTGATTCTTTGCGCGCTGTAGCTCCCATGAGTGCCGCACGTGATGCAAGCAGTAAATTACCAAGCTCTACATACTCTGTAAATGCCGTGTTGCATACAGGGTTTGCATTTGGAATGCGCAGTGCGTCATAGCGTGCTTGTAATTCCACATGCTTTTCTGCAAGGGCGAGCATTTTTGATTCGGTACGGAAAATTCCCATGTTATACCAGTTCGCAGCACCCAGTTCTTCACGAAGGGCGTACATATCATTGACATTGCCTTTGTTTGAGCCTGTAATCTCTTTAAAGTGGCTTATCCATTTTAGGGTTAAGTCGGTAAGGCGTTTGCCAGCACCAAAATCTGCTTTTGCCGCATACTCTGCAGCATTAATACCTGCGATTTTTCCTGTAACGGTTGCATCACACAAGGAGTTACCACCCAAACGGTTTGCGCCATGAATGGAGACACATGCTGCTTCACCTGCTGCAAAAAGTCCAGGAGCGGTTGTAGCCATGGTATCCAGACTCGTCACATCAATACCACCCATGGAGTAGTGCGCTGTTGGACGAATCGCAATTGGTTTTTCGACCAAGTCCATGTTTTCAAACAAAAGACCAATATGGCGAATTTGAGGTAAATCTCTCATGATTTTTTCACGACCTAAATGCGTTACATCAAGAAGAACATAGGCTTCCATATCATGACCAAAACCACGACCTTCACGAATTTCATTCTCAATAGAACGAGAAACGATATCACGAGGGGCTAGTTCCATTTTATTAGGAACGTAACGTTTCATAAAACGCTCGCCTTGGTTATTGAGTAAGATACCACCTTCACCACGTGCCGCTTCAGTAATGAGTGTTCCACCATGACAGACACCCGTTGGGTGAAATTGAAGCATTTCAGGGTCTTTAAACGTTAAGCCCGCTCTTAAGGCTGCTGCCGCACCATCGCCTGTTGCGATGTAAGGTGTGGATGTTCGGTTCCAAAAGACGCGGGTATAGCCACCTGTTGCTAAAACGACGGATTTCGCGCGAACAGGAGCGATGTCGCCGGTACGAATGTTACGAAGCACGACACCTTCACAGTGACCATTTTCGATGCTCAGGTCTAACATATGATGGTCCATCAAGAATTTCACACCGTGTTTGAGGGCATCATCTAAACAGGTATGTGTCAAAATATGTCCCGTTTTATCGGCAGCAAAGTTACAGCGTTTCTTTGCCGCACCACCGGCAAAACGTTTCGCAACATGTCCGTTGCTATCACGAGAGAAAGGCATACCGATATAATCTAGCTCATGAATTGCGGCACCTGCATAAGTCGCAAATTTCATTGCTGTGTCTTGATCGACTAAGTAATCACCACCTTTTACCGTATCTTTAGCATGTGATTCGAATGAATCTCCATCACTAAAATCAATTACACCGTTAATTCCACCTTCGGCCATCGTCGTAGCACTTCTCGTTGGCATCACTTTGCTGACAACCACAACGCTTAGATTGGGGTTATTCTTTCTAGCCGCAACTGCCGCCCTAAGGCCTGCAGCACCGGAACCAATAATCAAAACATCGCAACTTGGCATACCCGATGTATTGGTAAACGTCGTAGAAGAAGCAAACGCTTTTTCAATGCCTGTTGTACTGACCGCCAATGCACCCATGGTAATACAAGCTGATTGCAGAAATTCTCTTCTGGTAAACTGTTCACTCATAAGATTTCCTCTAATTAAAATAGATTTTGCTTAAGAATACTTAGCATGAAACTTTCTAACCATTCTTAAAATAAAACTTCAAGTGTGATGACATTATGGGATATAAACGTCATAACAACTCAAAATAACTCAACGACCTCTTTTGCCATAAAATCAATTTTAATTGTTAAATCTGCTCTATGTTTTTTTATCTCAGGGCTCGATTTTAAATAAAAATTGACTCTATTATTTCTAAATATTTAGGGCAAAGGCCCAAAAAGTATCAAACGATTGCCGATATGGAGGCATCCTGTTTAATATTTTTCCTCTAAATGGCAATTTATTTTATTAAAAAACTTTAATATTGATACTTTAGAAATATTTCAGAATTTTAGCGATTAAGTCTGTCGCATACCTTGCACATGTCATTACAATACGCATGGCTAAAAAAATTTATTCTTTTAAGAGCTTATGCTATGATTGCAACAATCTTTATACCTAAGAGAACGTCAATGAGAATTTTAGTCCTTGAAGACAATGAAACATTAGCATTAGGAATTTCACATGCACTTAGTCATGCAGGGTATGCCGTCGATGTCCTAAACGATGGTATTGAAGGCAAGCAAGTTTTAGAATATGAGCCTTATGACCTTTTAGTATTAGACCTTGGATTGCCGAATTTAGACGGGATGGATTTATTGCATTATTTAAGAAAACATCAGTCTAAAATTCCTGTTTTGATCATCTCGGCACGTGATAAATTGGATCAAAAAATTTTAGGATTAGAAAGTGGTGCCGATGATTATTTGTGCAAGCCTTTCGCCCTTGAAGAGGTTGTTGCGCGTGTCAATGCCCTTTTACGACGTGTACTACAAGATGGACTCTCTTTAATTACCATAGGCAATCTTGTGTTTGATACCAATTCGCGAACCCTTACATGTAAAGGTGAGCGTGTTGATTTAAGTTACCGCGAAACCAGTATTTTCGAGCAACTGCTTCTGCATGCTAATCAAGTATTAAGTAAAGAGAACATCGCTTCTCATATCGCTGCATTTGACGACAATTTTAATCCAACTGCTATTGAAACCTATATTTCAAGACTTCGTAAAAAAATTGGAGACAATGCGACGCTTCAAACCGTGCGAGGATTGGGATATATTTTAATTACCAAACCTCAATGAAAACGTTTTCGATCCGCTCACGCCTTATCGATCTGCTTAGTTACTCTTTGATTGTCGTGGCGCTGGTCGCTTTTGGCTCTTTATTTCTTTTTTTACAATATAAGGTGAACAAACATTTTGATGATGCTCTGCTTTCTGAAGCACGCAATATCATCAATCGACTTTATGTACAAAACGGTGAAATCCAATTTAAAGTGCCAGAACTGGGGATCAACCTGCAAACGGCTTCAGGCAAAGGAAGTGTTTTTTACGCCATTGAAGACGATTATAGAACGACTATTTCAGGCTTTGAAGCCATTCCTAGGCCGCTTTTAAATAAACGCCTCAACGACGTCACGTTCTACGATGCTATCTATGCGGGTGAGGATATTCGAGCCTTACTGATTACGCATAAAATGTATCGCAACAGTATTCCTTATAACGCTACGATTATTGTTGCAGAAACCCTCGAAGACCGTTATAGTATGATTGAAGAAATTTTTATAGCCATTAGCGGCGTCACCTGCATTATCATTTTTGTTGTCATTGCAATTTCATTATTTGCGGTCAATAAAGGACTTGAACCTCTGATTGATCTTCAACACTCTATTCAAAAACGTGACATCCATGACTTAACGCCTATTGATGAGCACCGTATCCCTCTTGAGGTTCTCTCATTGGTGAAAAGTATTAATCAGCTGTTTATCAAACTTAAAAAAAGTTTTTCACATATTGAGCACTTTAATGCCGATGTATCACATCAACTGCGTACACCACTGGCAGAACTTAAGGTTGTTTTACAGATGGGAGAATCATTACACGAAGCACACACAAAAGAGCAGTGCATCAGGATCGTTGATACAATGACGCATACCACACAACAACTTTTGATGTACGCCAAAACCAATCCCGATGCGTTTGATAGGGTACGTTTCAAACCTTTAGACCTTTATGAATTGTGCGAAAAAGTCGCTATGGCAAAAGTACCGTTCATTTATGCCCAAGGATTTGAATTTGCCTTTGACGCTCAAGAGGGATTATGGATCAACGGTGGTCCTATTATTTTAGAGAGCCTTATCCAAAATCTTCTCGATAATGCGCTCATTCATGCAAGAGACAATGAAAATAAACCGATGGGAACGATTACGCTGAGTCTTCATGAGGAAAACCAGCGAATTATCTTAAGCGTATGTGATGAAGGACCTGGTATTGCTAAAGAGTATTTGGAGAAGGTTTGCGAGCGCTTTTTTCGTGTAGATATGAACAAACATGGCAGTGGATTAGGGCTTGGAATTGTTCAGCATATCGCGCAGCTACATAATGCGACTATGTCGCTTAGCAATCGCTTGCCGCATGGATTAGAAGTTCGTATAAGCTTTCCTCTAGTGTTGCAACAGTAAATGCGCATTTTGCTCATATATCCAAAATGTATCATGCATGAATTTCGTTGATTTTTTAGGTCCCGTCCATGTACTCCCTATTCGTTCTTCTCGTAAATATTTTTGCACCTCTTTTTTTGCCAAAACTTTTAAAAAGCCTGTTACCAAGATATCGTAGCGTTCTGGGTATTTTTCTTTCAATGATTTTGCAACAGCAAAACCTCTCATAGAACCGGTAAAAAGAGGAATTTGAAAACCAAGCGGCTCTATGGCCTCATTCACAGTAGGGACATCCCACTGAGGATGACGTTCTGCACTCGATACCGCGAGAGTTCGTATCTGCTCGCGAATCAATTCACTGCCTTGCGAGCTAATAATAATCACATCGACTTGTTTATCTTTGATAGCATCGCGTGCCATTTTTCCGTTATTAAAAAGGCGAATTTCAACATTATTTTCAGGAATACCGTAATACTTTAAAAGTATTTTCAACAGTATATGCCCACTCGAATCCTCCATCACTGCAATTTTCAATTTTTTCTTTTTCTCTTTGAGTATTTTGAGAATATCCGGCAAAGATTTAAAACTCGAATCGGCGTGAACAGCGATAATATCGTGATCAAACCACTGAAGATTGATAAAATCAAAATCATCAAGCGAATAATTAGCGTGATTCACTAAAATCGAATACGCGAGATAGGGGGTAAAAGTGGAACAAAAAATTGTATAACCATCATCCGGTTGAGATAAGAAATAAGAAGCCGCAACCTGAGAGCCTTCTCCTTCCATATTGATGATTTCAATGTCTGTTTTAAACATCTCGTGTAAGAAAGGTTTCATAGCGCGTGCCAGCCTGTCACTACTCCCTCCTACCCCGAATCCAACAATAAGACGTATAGGCTTTTGTGGGAAAAAATCGCCTGATTGAAGCGTTGAATAGCCAAAAAAGATTACAAAAATAAAACACCATAAACGCATCATAGAGTGTTCCTTATCCAAAAATCATTTTTAGTATAACATAAGCTACATTACATGTAACAATTAGTAATCATCTTCATGTCATTCACGGTCATATTTTTTCATTTTTGAGGGTGCAAGGTTCACGACAGACTTCAATGTTAGCATCAGCCCAAAGTAAATCTCAAGGAGGCTATAGATGCGAGCATTTCCGTGTGTCATCATGCGTGGCGGAACCTCAAAAGCAGCTTTTTTTAAAACAGAGGACATCCCAAAAGATGAAAAAGAGAGAGATGCATTTCTCCTAGATGTTATGGGAAGTCCTGATGCGAGGCAAATTGACGGTTTAGGTGGAGGCAATTCACTTACTTCTAAAGTCGCTATTATCGGTCACTCTAGTCGAGACGATGCCGATGTCGATTATACCTTTTGCCAAGTCAGCATTACGGATAAAATGGTCGATACCAAAGGGAATTGCGGCAATATTTCATCAGCCGTCGGCCCATATGCGGTCAATGAAAAAATGGTGCATGCAGAAGATGGAATGGTATGCGTGCGTGTCTATAATACCAACACAAAAAAAATCATCCTTTCACGCTTTTTAGTCAAAGACGGTATGGCTGTTGAAGAGGGTGATCTTGAAATTCCTGGTGTTCCAAACCGTGCCGCAGCCATTGAGATAACCTTCAGTGACCCTGAAGGCGCTGTCACGGGAAAACTCTTACCCACCGACAATGTGATACAAAACGTAACAACATCATTCGGTGAACTTCCCGTTTCTATTGTCGATGCAGGCAATCCACTTATTTTCATGAAAGCTTCTGATCTTGGGCTTAGAGGCAATGAATTACCTGCCGAATTGGACGATGCGGCCTTGGCTCGTATTGAAGAAGTTCGCTCCATTGGTGCCGAATTGTGTGGATTTTGCCCAAAAGAGCGTGCAACAAAAGAGAGTCCTGCCGTTCCAAAAGCAACCTTGATTGATGTACCTACGACCTATAACGATGTCAAAGGAAGAAGTTGGAATGCAAACAGCTATGACATCTCTTTACGGATGATGTCTATGCAAAAACCCCATCAAGCTTTAGCCGTTACAGGAGCGGTATGTGTGACGTTTGCGTCAAAGGTGGAAGGCTCTTTAGTCTATGACATCACCAAGAACGTTCAAGGTGATTTACGCATCGGACATCCAGGCGGCATAATGCAGACAAAATACTATGAAGATGAAAACAAAAAAGGCGTGACAGTGCTTAGAACAGCTAGGCTCATTATGAAAGGTGTGGTTTACACCAAAAACAGCTATACAATTTAAAATTGAAGGAGCAGACAATGAAAAAATGGTTGCCGATTATGGCATTAGCACTTATGGGCCTTGTTTCCAACGCCACCGCTGCATACCCCGAGCGTCCTATTGAGATGGTGGTTCCTTTTGGCGAAGGCAGTGCCAGTGATATTTTTGCACGAAAATATGCAGAGTTATTAACAACAAAACTTCCACAACCCGTCCAAGCGATCAATAAAAAAGGCGGTGGCGGGCTCATCGGCATGGTCTATGCGGCACAACAAAAAAACAACGGCTATACCGTCTTAGAGATTACCCCTTCACATGTCATTGCCGATGTTTTAGGCACGGCTCCCGTGAAGTTAATGCGCGATTTTGAGCCTTTATGCCGTATCCAATCTGACATGTATATTTTAGGTGTACAAAAAAACAGTAAATTTAAAAATTTTAAAGAGATGGTCGAATACGGTCGTCAAAATGAGCTCACTTTTGCCGGCGTGAGCCCAGGTGGTTTAGATGATATGACGCTCGCGGCACTTGCTGATGCGACCAATATGAAAATCAAATTTGTCCCTTATAAATCAGGCTCTGAAGTCAAAGCAGCTGTACTGGGTGGTGAAGTAGATATTTACCTCGATAAAGTTATCTCTGCGGTCAATTATATCAAAGACGGCTCGATTCGCCCGATGGTTGTTTTGAGTGACAAGCGCATTGATGAAATCGATGCTTTCAAAGACGTCCCAACAACGGTTGAGCTTGGATACAACGTTACTATCGGCTCTTGGAGAGGGTTTGTGGTAAAAAAAGGAACTCCTAAAGAAGCTAAGGAACGTTTACTTAAAGCGATAAAAGAGGTCTATGACTCCAAAGAGTATCAAGCCTTTGCAGAGCAAACTTTGACCAATATTGCACCGGGCTTCTTGGATGCGGAGGGCTTTAAAAAGCAATGGGAAACAGAATATCAAATCTTTGACCCTATTGCGAGGAAGATAGGACTTAAAAAATAGGTAGTTAAAAAATGCACCGAAGGTGCGTGGGCATTGCGCCGAGCAAAACCCAGCGTTAGCGTAGTCTCTGGAGCTTTGCTTCAGAGGCGTGTTAAGAGTTAAAAAAAAGGGGTTCTCCATGGGAGAGATTATATTTCACATTGTCTTATTAATATTGCTAGGCTTTTTTTACAACGACGCACTCAACATTGATACCACGCGCGTGACGGATGTGGTAGGAGCTGCTGGTTTTCCAAAAGCCATTATTCTGCTAGCTTTTATTTTAACGGCTGTTTCGCTCTATAGCGCATTTCGAAAGTATAACGAACACAGTGCATCGGAAATACCCAAACAATGGCATATTGAAGAGTTGAACATTCAATTTATAGGAGTGATTGCTTCCATTGTCGCTTTTATTTTTGCCAGTGACATCATTGGGTATCTTTTAGGGTCTACCGTTCTCATAGCGGTTCTTATGGTATTGCTTGGACAAAGAAAACCTGTCAAGATTGCCGCTATTTCTGTGAGTGTGGCCTTTGGGTTCACGATGGTTTTTGGAAAACTTTTACATGTACCGCTCCCTCGGGGTGCGGGGTTTATTCAAGACCTTAGCTTCTTGCTGTATTAAAAAAGGAGTTGTTATGTTTGATTTCTCATTATTGCTTGAAGCGATTTATGTTGTCTTTACCCCAGCCAATCTTTTTTTTGTGATCGGCGGAATGCTTATCGGTGTTATTTTCGGGTCACTTCCCGGTATTAGTGCATCAATGGGTATTGTTTTGATGCTACCTTTTACTTACTACATGGGCATTATTCCCTCATGTATTTTGTTAGTTGCTCTTTATGTAGGCGCATCGTACGGCGGTTCAATTACGGCGATTATGTTTAATACCCCTGGAACGCCTGAAGCGTGTGCCACAACTTTTGACGGTTATCCGATGGCACAACAAGGTAAAGCGGGAAAAGCGTTAGGCTTAGCAATGAGCGGCTCTGCAATAGGCAGTATTTTTTCTGTCTTTGCAATGCTCTTTTTAGCGCCAACTCTTTCACAAGTCGCTCTTAAAATTCAAAGCCCGGAATATTTTGCATTGACGGTTCTAGGAATTGCATGTATCGCTTCGGTGGGGTCAAAAAGCTTAATCAAAGCCTTGATTACAGGGTTGATCGGTATTTTAATTGCCCTAATCGGCATGGATCCGATGACGGGTGTTGCACGTATGACATTTAATGAAATAGGTCTTCTAGGAGGCGTTGAGTTTATCCCTGTCATGATTGGTGCATTTGCGATGGGTGAAATTTTAAAACAGATCGTTGATCGACACGAGACACAAAGTTTTGATACTAAGACAAAACTCAAAATCGAATCTTTGAGCCTTAAAGAGTTTTTTGTTTACAAAGCGACCATTATTAAATCAGCGATTATCGGAACGCTTATCGGTATTTTACCAGGTACAGGCGGATCAATCGCAGCCATTGTCAGTTATGGTGAAGCAGTACGCTCGGCCAAAGACAAATCCCGTTTTGGTAAAGGTGCGGAAGAAGGCGTGATTGCTCCTGAAACAGCGAACAACGCAGCAGCCGGTGGTGCGATGGTGCCAACCCTTGTTTTAGGAATTCCCGGTTCTCCTACTACAGCTATTATTTTGGCAGCATTTGTACTCCAAGGGCTTCAACCAGGACCTCAACTCATGAAAGAACAGCCTTTGATGCTCTATGCGATCTTTTTATCGATGTTTATCGCATCTATTGTCGTCTTTGCGGCGGCAAGAGTAGCGGTAAAAGCATTTGCGGCAATTTTGAAACTTCCTTATAGCATTCTAGCACCTATTATCGTTATGTTCTCCGTCATTGGCGCGTACGCGGTTTCCAATGATATCGGCGAAGTGTGGATGATGTTAGGCTTTGGTCTGTTTGGGTACTTTATGAAGAAGTATGACTTCTCACCTGCAACACTTATCTTGGGACTTGTTCTTGGACGTATGATGGAAGAGAACTTTAGGCGACAATTACTCTTAAGTGAGGGGGATTATAGCAGCTTTTTTGGGCGACCTATCACATTAGTTATCTTTGGATTTATCGGGTTGGTTGTTTTCTATCCGATGATTGCGCAGTATTTAAAAAACAAAAAAATGAAACAAGCAGTTACCGAATCAGAATAATAACCATTTACAAAAGGAGTAAAGTATGAAATTAGCTAGACTTAGCTTGGTGGCAATTTTAGTTGCTGGTATAGGTACCACCTCATTCGCGGCAGACACGTTGGCGGATGCATTCAAAAACGGAAAAATAAAAGGAGAGCTTAGAGCATGGTATTTTGATAAAGATACAGAAAAATTCAACTCATCGACAGCACCCACATCTGTTATTAAAGATGCCGCTAAAACAGGAAGTATTTTTGATACAGCGGTGATTTTAAATTATGTGACGGATGCATTGTATGGTTTTACTTTTGGGGCGACGATGCAATCGAGTTATTCACCGTTTGCAAACGAAGAAGCTAAAGTTACGTTTAAAGATGATATGTATGGCTCAGGCGCTGTTCTTTCAGAAGCTTATCTTGGTTACAAAATAAAAAATACAACAGCAAAAATCGGTCGTCAATTTATTTCGACTCCTGTTGTTAATGGTAGCGGTTCACGTATCGTTAAAGAGTCATTTGAGGGTGCAACGATTGTGAACAGTGACATTCCTGCAACCACCGTTATGGCAGGTTTTATTGATAAATTTCAAGGAAGAACCAGTGCGGGAATGGGCGCGGCAGAAGGCGATGCTCCAAATTTTGAAAAGCGTGCAATTTTCTTAGGGATGAGCGCAAGTACAACCTATCTCTTTGATGATGCATACACCCTTGCTGTTATTAATAAATCCATTCCAAACCTTACTGTGACAGCGCAATATGCATCTGCAAATGATGTTAATTCCGGAACCAACGTCAAAGACGTAAATATGTACTATACAGAGGCAAGTTATCTTCTTCCTATGAACGGTTTTAAATTAAAATTTGAATTAAATTATCGTGGTTCTGATACAGATTTGAAAATCACTAAAAGCGGTGTTACAACAACATTTGATGGTACCCAAACAGCTGGACGTATTTCACTTAGCGAATTGGCAGGTTTTGGCGCGTCATTAACCGCTGCTACGACCAGTAAAGATGATGCTGTTATCTCAGGTATGGGAAATGGCGCATCAAGTTGGACTGCAACATTGGTTAAAGCAAGTAGCCCATCGCTTCGTGCCAACACGGATTCTTATCGTATAGACGTGACGTATGATTTTTCAAAAGCCGGAATTTCTGGGCTTAAAGGAATTTTACAACACGGTGTTGCCAATCAAGACAGAGTTGGATCAAATCCAACCAGTGAAGATTATAGCTCTTATGCAGTGGGTGTAGCGTATGCTGTTCCTGCGTTAAAGGGATTGAGTTTAGAACTTCAATATGAAAAACAAGAGATTGAAACAACACGTTACTCAAACAACACTAAATTTACAGCAGATTTGGATGAGTTGCGATTTAGAGCAAACTATAAATTCTAAACGAGAATTGGGGCAAAATGGTTTTGTCCCAATCTTTACATGTAAAAAAATCACTGTGCATCCAATGCGATATTTTAGAGTACAAGGATAAACTATGACACTCTCTAGGCAACTCTTTTTAATGTTACTGTCTGCAATTTTAGGTGCATCAATCATTTTTGGCATTAGCCTTCTTAAGATGGATCAAATTTATACAACGACCACCACGTGCCAAAAAAACACTCTACCAAGCGTATTATTATTGGATGATATGCAAAGAGGGTTTTACCGTATTCGGCTTTTACTGTGGGAACATATAGGAACGGATGTCCAAGATAAAAATGGCATCAAAGCACTGGAGGAGAAATACCGTACTTATCGCGGAGAATTTGAAAAGAATTTAAAGAATTATGATAACTATTTATCCGATGCAAAAGATAAAGAAATTTATGAAAAAGAGAAACAGCTCTACGCCATCTACATCGCAATGGCCGATCAAGTTTTGCAACTATCACGAGAAGATAAAAAAGTAGAAGCAAAAGATTTTATGCTCAAAAATCGAAAAATGTCACTTAATTTAACCAATACCGTCGATGAACAGATGACGTATAATGAAACTATTTCAGAACGCAATGCCATAATAGCGCAAGATACTAAACAAAATGCAAGTACTGAGATGACGCTTGTCATCATTTTAATTATTGTCTCAACGATTTTCCTAGGCTTTCTCATCCGAAACAATATTATGCAAGGCGTACACCTCATACGTGATAGTATCACCAATTTTGTGCGTAACAAAGAACTCAATTTTAGAATTCATTATGCTAAAACCAATGAAATCAGTGAAATCGTTCAAAGTTTTAACGATTTGGTTTCAACCCTTGAAAATACTATTATTGATGCAAAAACATCTTCCAGTGAAAATGCCTCTGTTTCACATGAACTGAGTACGACCAGTATGCAAATAGGACGTAATGCCGAACAAAGTTCTGCTATTGTTGAGAGTACGATTCAAGAGATTAATTCTATTAAAACATTTGTTCAAGAAACAGCTGTCTTATCGGAACAGATGAAACAAGGAATCTCTTCGGCTGGAAATAAGCTTGATAATGCAAAAGATGAAATCATCACATTGCGTAATGAAGTAGAATCTGCCAGTCAAGCAGAAACAGCCTTAGCACAGAAATTAGAACAGATGAGCCATGATGCCGAACAGGTCAAACAAATCTTAACGGTTATCTCTGATATTGCAGACCAGACCAATTTGTTAGCACTCAATGCCGCTATTGAAGCAGCAAGGGCGGGAGAGCATGGACGAGGGTTTGCCGTTGTTGCCGATGAAGTGAGAAAACTAGCAGAACGTACACAAAGCTCACTGACCGAAATTAATGCCACGATTAATGTCATTGTACAATCCATTGTTGATTCATCAGAGCAAATGGGGAAAAATGCTAAAAACATCCAAAGACTCTCTGATGTTTCCAGTGGTGTTGAAACAACCATTTTAGGAACAACACAGGTCATGCAAGAGAGTGTCTCAGCAGTAACAACCAGTGCATCCAACTCACAAAGAATATCGCAAGACACCGATAAAATAGTTGATATGGTCACCAATATCAATACGCTCACCAGTCAGAATGCACGCAGCGTGGAGGAGATAGCCTCAGCCGCAGACCATCTCTCTCGTTTGGCTGAAAATCTTAATAACAAGCTCAATCAATTCCAATAAACAAAGGCAACCAAAGTGTATCAACACTTTGGTGCCAATAAAAAGATACGCTAGTTGTATGAAATGAAACACTCAATTTTTTACATGTAAAAAATTAGTCACATTAAACCTTAACTTCTTATTTGAAACATAAGAATGAGGCATACTAACCTCATTCTTTCAAGGTTTTACGATAATTTTTTCAGAGACAAGTTTGTATTTTTCCAAAAAACCGTCAATGGTCGTAAACGTTGCTGTTTCCGGAGAATCAGGATGATCTGAGAGGGAAACATCGGAAACGAACATAGAACCTAGCAACAATTTTATGGGGTTAATATCTAATTTTAACGGCGTAAAATAAGCTTTTTCATCTGCTTTGATCACTTTAATATCGTTGGTTTGATAAATGGCCGCCGTAATAACATCCAAAGTATGTTCCGTACAATTTTGATACTCTAACGTAAAAGGGTTGGCAATGACGGAGTAATGAGGGTTATGCAGCTGTTTATATGTATCTGAAGTAATCACTTTCAACAGCCTCTCTTGAAGTTCGGGTGTCGGTATGATGATACCCGCTTCCAAAAGTTCTACGCCTGCAAAAAAATCGACAGGATAATCTACAACCAAATCACTGATATTAGGCTCTTTGTCTCTTTGATAGAGATTGTAAATGGCATAGCCGGGAACAACCCTTTTATCCGCCGTCGTAATTTGCGAGTAAACGGCAAAAGCCGTATGGGTAAAGCTAATACCCGCAGGCAAAGAGTCTCGATCTCGCCCAACGCGAGCAATAATAGCAACCCTTGCTCCTTTTTGAGCCATCGTTTTTTCAACTTTTTTGGCAAACGCGATGACCTCTTCCGGTTTAAAATGAATCTCACCGCCAGCTTGGCTGCTCCCCGCAAAAAGCGATGAAACAAAAAGAAATCCTATGAGAATGAAATGTTTGACATACGTGTGCATTCTATCCTGCCTATTGTTTTTTTGCTTTGATTGCTTCACTTGGCGGCGGTCCAGCACTAATGGTTTCATCCGTAACGACCAACGGTTTTCCGATAGGCGTATTGGCCGCATCGATCAACGCATCGCCCGCTTTATTACTCACGGCGCCGACGGCTCCTGAAATTTTAAGAGGCACTGCCGATACAGCCGAGGTTACTTGACCCGTTGCAGCAATCGAATGTGCGGCACTTGCGCTGGCATTACCACTGGCTTGTCCTGTATGTTTGAGCGCTTCTTCTGCATGCGTTGTTGTCGCATCAGCGGCATAGACACTCACTGAATATAGCAGGGCAAAAACGATACCGAAAGCTATTTTTTGCATCTATATCTCCTTAAATATGAATTTTTTATTATTGTATCAAAATCAATTACTTTTCAAAGTTAAAACAAGAAACAATAAAGTAGTAGAAGAAGTCAGGATTAAATTTTTTAGATAAGTACTAAGACATTATGAAAAATAACCCAGAATAAAATGACATTTAAACGTATCAGATTTTTAATGTTACAATTCAATATTACTTAGCTTCGTGTCTATTCATCAAGGAAATCTTAATGCAAAAAATCTACCTCGCAGGGCCTGAGGTCTTTTTATCCAATGCCATTGAAGTAGGCGAAACATTAAAACAGCGTTGTTTAGCGTATGGATTTGAGGGAAATTTTCCGTTGGACAATGTTATTTCAGGAGCATCTCCAAGTGAAATCGCACTTAAAATTCAAGAGGCTAATCAAGAGATGATTCGCACCTGCGACATTGTTATCGCCAATCTCTCTCCTTTTCGAGGTCCTGAACCTGATAGTGGGACGGTTTGGGAAGTGGGATTTGCGCAGGGGCTTGGGAAGAGAGTGGTCGCATACTCTAGCGATAGACGAAGCCTTAAAGAGCGAACGCAAGCGATGCTTCATTTAGGCGATAACACCATCGACCATGAAGGTATGCATCTTGAAGACTTTGGACTCAGCCATAATCTTATGTTTGCCAACATCGTTATTGCGTCAAATTTTGAAGCGTGTTTGAAGTTTTTAAGCGACGCATTATAATTTTTCGATGCCGACTCTTATAATATCCACACCGTATTTATCACGCAGTTGCGTGAGCTTTTCACCTAACTGTTTAGCTTTGGTATCATCTTTTACATGTAAAAGTGAAAACGTTTTTAATTGAGTTCGTGTGATAAAATTGGACGTAGCAAGACTGAGATGGTGAATCTTCAAATGAGGGCATGTATCGAGTTTTTCAAACGTTTGCAACGCCAATTCTCTGTAAAACCCCTCACTAAATTCTCGTTCTACGCTCAAAGAGCATTTTGACTTTGTACCGCCTTCGTAACGTATCTTAAAATAATAGGTCATCGGATGCAAATCAAGTTTCGCCATCGTATGCGACAGATGACGGGAGAGGATGATAATGCGCCTTTTAATCTCACTGCGCTCCTGCACGGGAGCAAAATTACGTGAAATACCAATGGAGCTTCTATCGCGGTAGGCAAGTACAGGCTCGTTATCTTCGCCTAAAACTCTAGCGACCAAATCTTTTCCCATTCTGCCCCACCCAATGACCAACCGCTTAAATGCCATCAAATCACCTAATGTTTCAATCTTATAGCCGTGTAATTTTTTTGCCAACACTTTGCCGATTCCCGGAAAACTCTCAATAGGCATTGGGGAGACAAACGTGCCTATTTTTTCTTTGGGAACGATGGTTAAACCATAAGGTTTATTAAAGTCTGTCGCCAGTTTTGCAATCCATTTAGAACTAGACGCACCAATGGAAATAGGCAAATCAAACGTTTCTAATATCTCACGCTGTAATTTTGCCACAAAGGCGTGAGTATCTTCATCTTTCACCCAGCCTTTCAGCTCTCCCCAAAACTCATCGATGCTGTACTGCTCTAGTACGGGGATTTTCGTCAATAAAAACGCTTTGAGCTTTGTTGAAAGCAGTTGATAAAACAGATGGTCGCTTGAGACTACAAGTAAGGAAGGACAGAGGATGAGCGCATCTTTTAACAATGTGCCTGTTTTAATGCCGTACTTTTTAGCTTCATAACTTTTAGCGATAACAATGCCATGAATTCTGCCCTTTTCATCCATAAACTCCTCTTCCCAAGCATTTTTATCAAATCCCTGATAGGTTTTTTTATGCTGAAAAAGACCGTTGAAACCGCCCACGGAGTCTGTCATAACGCATTCGGTATCTTCACGTGAAAAAATTTTAGTATCGCCGCTTTTACAAACAACGACGGGTTTATTTTTTAGAAAAGGGGTACGTGTACGCTCGGCAGAGACAAAAAAACAGTCTAAATCAAGATGAATAATCACGCACTAACCTTTACATGTAAAACATAAAAAGATTATAGAACAAGCAGAAAAAAGAAGGAGGATTTATTGCAAAATGAAATGAAACGCTCAAACCGGGCAATTTGAGCGTTTCTGTATTAAAAAGGTTAGGTTATCTACAAAAAGGAGGTATTGTCTTGGTAGTGAAAGTATACGGTAGTAGCATAAACGATGGTTTAATCATTCGTAAACGAAATACTAATAGGTTATTTTTTACATGTAAAAGCCTACGTCATTGTATAAAAATAAACATAACCTGAAAAAAAAAGTTAGTTGTCAGATTGTCTTAGGGGTTAAAGAGAGCTACACTAAAGTTGGTTAAAAGATAATTTTTATCTTTTAACTCTATTAAGAAAGGTGCAAAAATGGCATATTCTAGACCGACGTATAAACCTCGTTACGAAAACTTTATTGGTGGTGAGTGGGTTCCACCTCTTAGCGGTGAATATTTTGATAACCTCTCTCCCGTCGATGGCGAACTTTTAACCAAAATTCCTCGCTCTTCAACTGCTGATGTTGATGCAGCCGTTGCGGCTGGCGTCAAAGCGTTTGAAACCTACAAACACACTTCCGTCATTGAAAGAAGTACCCTTTTAAATAAAATTGCCGACAAAATCGAAGCCAATCTTGAAGCGCTCGCGATTGCTGAAACACTTGACAACGGTAAAGCCGTTCGTGAAACACTAGCGGCGGATGTTCCTTTGGTCATTGATCATTTTCGATATTTTGCTTCTGTGATTCGCGGCGAAGCAGGCACCGTTGCAGACCTTGATGAAAACACGATTTCACAAGAAATTCATGAGCCTTTGGGCGTTGTTGCACAGATTATCCCATGGAATTTTCCACTTTTAATGGCGGCATGGAAAATTGCTCCAGCCATTGCGGCTGGTAACTGCGTTGTTTTAAAACCAGCGAGTGCAACACCAATGTCAATTCTTCTTTTAATGGAAACCATCCAAGATGTACTCCCAAAAGGCGTTGTCAATATCATCAACGGAGCAGGTGGAAAAATCGGTAAACATCTCTCAACGCACCCCGACATTAAAAAAGTAGGCTTTACAGGTGAGACCACAACCGGTCAGCTCATCATGCAGTACGCTACTGAGAACATTATTCCTTCAACACTCGAACTGGGTGGTAAATCTCCTAACGTTTTCTTTGAATCCATCATGGAAAAAGACGATGAATTTTTTGACAAAGCGATTGAAGGACTTGTTTTATTTGCCTTTAACAGCGGTGAAGTCTGCACATGCCCATCACGTGCGCTCATTCAAGAGTCTATTTATGAGCCGTTTATGAAACGTGTTTTAGAGCGCGTTAAAGCCATTACGCAAGAAAACCCACTTGACCAAACGACCAAAATGGGTGCACAAGCTTCGGTGAATCAAAAAGAGAAAATCTTAGATTATATTCGCATCGGTAAAGAAGAAGGGGCTGAGTGCTTGATTGGTGGTGCTGAGTACAAAAATAAAACGTTCCCAAAAGGTAATTACATCCAACCAACCATTTTCAAAGGTCACAATAAAATGCGTATCTTCCAAGAAGAGATTTTTGGACCTGTTCTATGTGTGACTACATTTAAAGATGAGGATGAAGCGCTTGCCATTGCCAATGACACTATTTATGGTTTAGGTTCTGGTGTTTGGTCAAGAGATGCGCATCAGCTCCACAAAATGTCACGTGGCATTGAAGCAGGACGTGTGTGGGTGAACTGCTACCATCTCTACCCATCGCATGCCTCTTTTGGTGGGTATAAAAAATCAGGTATCGGACGTGAAACACACATGATGATGCTTAATGCGTATCGTCATACCAAAAATATTCTCACGTCTTACAACAAAAATAAACTAGGCTTCTTTTAGCCTTTATGAGTGTGTAGCCAAGAGCTACTCACTCTCTTCTCAAAGGAGAAATCATGGAAGTCAAACGCCTTATCGCCACGCCTGAAGCGTTGGAAGTGATTGAAAAGCTTAAAAAAGAGTATGGTGAACTCGTCTTTAATCAAAGTGGAGGTTGTTGCGATGGAACAGCTCCCATGTGCTATGAAAAAAAAGACTTTCATGTCCCTTCACGCAACGTTAAAATGGGCGAAGTGGGAGGATGTGAGTTTTTTATTGACCCTGACCAATTTGAATACTTTCGCTACTCGCAGATTATTTTGGATGTCAAAGAAGAAAAAGCCGCTTTTGGGAACTCTTTTTCGCTTGAAATTGACGAAGGATACCAGTTTATAACCCGTTCGCGTATCTTTACCGATGAGGAGAACAAGAGTCTTTCCTAAGGTTTTACATGTAAAACCTAATGCCTCTTTTTTAACCCAATATTTTTCAAAAGATGTTATACTTTTTTATACAATGTGATAATGTATAAAGGATAACCAATGAAAATAGCTGTTATTTCTCCTCTTTTTTCCCGTTCAAATGAATTGATGCAAGAACTTCAGAGCCATTTTGATGATGTAAAACACAATGCCGATAACACCCTTAAAACCAAAGCAGACATCATCGCTTTTTTACACGATGTTGATGGCGCGATAGTTGGACGTGAAGAGATAGACGATGAAATTCTACGCGCGTGCCCTAAGCTTCAAATTCTCTCACGTTATGGTGTCGGATTAGACAATATGGATGTCGAAGCGATGCAAAAACGAGGCGTAAAACTAGGCTGGAGTGGCGGAACCAATAGCAATTCTGTCGCAGAAATCACACTTTCATTGATGCTTTCACTGACCAGAAATCTTCACATCGCAACAACCCTACTCAAACAACACATTTGGAAAGTCAATGGCGGCAGTGAGCTGACCGGAAAAACCATTGGTCTTTTTGGCTTTGGAAATATCGCTAAGCGTGTGGTCGAACTTTTAGCTCCTTTTCACTGCACCATTCTTGTATCTAACCGCACGCACAGTGAAGCAGATGCCAAACAATACGGTATCACCTATGCGAGCAAAGAGCGTATCATCAAAGAAGCAGATATTATTTCGATTCATTTGCCGCTGACGCCTGAGAGTAAAAATCTCTTTTCGTACGCAGAGTTTGAAGCGATGAAGCCTTCATCATTTATTATCAATACAGCGCGCGGTGGCATCATTGACGAAGAAGCACTCAAAGTGGCACTAAAAAACGGGCAAATCGCCGGAGCGGGATTGGAAGCTTTTTTAGAAGAGCCAACGCACGATTGGGAGCTTGTGGACCTTCCAAATCTTGTCTGTTTGCCGCACCTTGGCGGCAACTCAAAAGAGAGCATTTTAGCGATGGGACATGCGAGCATCTCGCATCTAAGAGAGTTTTATAACGTTTAAATGTTTTGCTTAAAATAAGCCTTTTTTTCGCCAGAACAAAAGGCTTAAAATCTTACTTTTAGTATTTTTAGCTAAAATTCACTCTTTGTTAGGAATAAGTAAGATATGATAGAAGAGCCTTTTAGCCACGTTGAAAAAACAATCGACCAATTTTTTGCAACATTTAATCCAGAGCAATACCTCTACCTAGATGTGTTATACCGCTTTGAAGAGAGTGACCTTGAAGTCGTTTTAGAAGCACTAGACCAGTGCCGCTTGCCCAAACGCTACACCTCTTTTGTGGATGTTCTCCATGAAAAATTCACGCAAAAACTCAACCTAGATCGTCACGATTTGTTTATTTGCACCAATGATGAAATCTACATTAAACGTTATTTTAAAATCGATATTCCCAAAGATGCTGAAGAGCGCCGTGCATGCAGTATTCCTGCTGAAACACTTTTAGCGTATAAGAAAACATGTTTTCCAAACGATGAGTATAAAGCGCGTCTTCTAGAGCTGCTTCCTTTTGCCATTGAGAGCACCTTAAATGTTAAGAAGATTAACCCTTTAGAGTTTAAACGTCTTTTTGTTTCGGTGTTGGTAAACCTAACCGACATCGTTGTCATCGAATTCAGTGAAATTGAAGACCTCAAAGAGGTTCGAGCACTTAGTTTGTACCTCTTGCGCGAAATGTTTGAAGAGATGATGCTCCGCATTGCTGAGGATATTTTGATGCATTTTTCAAATCAAGAGAGACATGCCATTGAGTTTTTGAGCCACTTTGGTATCCATGAGACTATCGACTCCAAAGGCAATCGCTATAAGCCAAACCCTATTTTAGATGAAAGCAATCGTGCGTGGAACATGACGACCATTCGCTCAACCATGATTCAGTACAAAAAATCGAAACAATCGCTTTTTTCCAAACAAAAAGACCTTGGCTCACTCAAAAAAAGACTTGACATCTTACGTACGGAACTTAAAACACAAGAAGCCCATCTTAAAGGCCAACACTTACTTTTAAAAGAGATAGAAGAGAAAGCACAAGCAGCACGCATGACGATAGACCGTTTGGAATCCAGTGACTCTAAAGAGGTAAAATTCGTTGAAGATGGTGTGGAAAAAATGTTCGAGCGACGCTCCCTTATGGCACAACTCTACCGCAAAGAAGACCATCTTCTTAATGATAGAAACCATCTTCAAAAACATATCAGAGAACTTGAAATGGCACGTGCTAATAAGCAAAAAAGCATTTATGTCAATGAACGACGCCTGAGCGATACGCAAACGGCCATCACATCCTTAGAATCGCAAGGACACCCGATAGACAACCAATATGCCCGTATCTGCCGTGCCCTTGCAAAAACGCTCTCTCAACGTTAAGCGTTTTAGTCTTAAAGCGTCTCTTTATACTCGATGGAAGAGACTCTTAAATTTTCTAACGATATGACGGTGAGTTTACCCTCTTGTTTTGGTAAATAATCCGCATCGTTTTTCTCATCGACAATCCCGATAGAATACGCATAATCTTTGAATTTTGGCAACATAAACATACTCATAATCATACTAGGAACACCTGTCGCATCCATAAAATAGAGCGCATTATTTTCACTCAGATAATTTGGATGTGCGTCTAAAAACGCTTTGACGTGATTGCCTTGGTCTTTTGTGAACGCAACAATAATCTGTTTGGTATTTCCATCAAGCGCAACACTCTTTTTAAACTGGTCTTTCACAACACTCAAAGGGACAATAGCAGAACCCTCTTTTAAAACCTCAGCAAATAAACTAAGGGGTAATATGCACAAAAGCACAACGAACCATTTTTTCATCTTTTTCCTTTAATTTTTTCGTTCGCTATTGTAACGTGTCAGAGTAAATAAATGATAACGCTCATCATTTCAAACACTTAAATCTCTTTGAGACTCAGGCTCACTTTGCCTTTTTCTTTATCGACTTCAAGAACGCGAATACGTGTGAGTTGTTGGTTGATGCTGAGCACTTCAAGCGGATGGGCGATGCGTTTGTCGCTCATCTGCGAGATGTGAATGAGTCCGTCATTTTTCAGCCCAATATCTACAAATGCCCCAAAATCGGCAATATTGCGCACCACGCCCGAAACGATGGAACCAACACTCAGTTCTGAAATGTCGGTTAAGTCAGAACGAAATGCAATCGGTGGCAAGCTCTCTCTAGGGTCAAACCCTGGTTTTAAAAGCTCGGCGATGATGTCTTGCAATGTCGCTTCGCCAATGCCCTGCTCACGCGCTAAAGTGATAATCTGTTCTTTGGAAAGCGTTGCCAAATCGGAGCGTTTCAAAAGTGTTTGTGCGATGGCATAACTCTCTGGATGAACGCCCGTGTTATCGAGCACGCTTTTGCCCTCACGAATACGGAAAAATCCCGCGCACTGCTCGTACGCTTTAGCACCTAAACCCTTAACTTTTAGCAATTCACTTTTACATGTAAAAGCTCCTTGAGACTCTCTGTGCTCGACAATTGCCTTAGCCAATTTTGTACCAACACCCGCCACGTAAGAAAGAAGTGAAATGGAAGCGCTGTTGGGATCAACCCCGATGCGATTGACCAAATCTTCGATGACTTCGTGCAGTTTCTTCTCTAGACTTTTTTGATCCACATCGTGTTGGTATTGCCCTATTCCTAGTGATTTTGGGTCGATTTTCACAAGGGCTGCCATCGGGTCGCGCAGACGTTGGGCGATAGAAATCGCTCCACGAATCGTCACATCAAGGTTCGGGTACTCTTCAGTGGCAATTTTAGAAGCCGAGTAGATGGATGCACCCGCTTCGGAAACCACCGTATAGGCAAGGTTCAATCCTTCTTCACGGTTGAGGCGTGCAAAAAATTCTTGGCTTTCACGTGAACCCGTACCATTGCCAATCGCTACGGCGGTGATGTGGTATTTTTGCGCCAATTCCTTAATGACTTTAGAAGAATTAGCATAGTCGCTTTGCGGCGGTGTCGGGTAGATGACCGCGTGCGTCAGATACGTACCATGCTCATCCACAACAGCGAGCTTACACCCCGTGCGATATGCCGGATCAACACCCAAAATGACGCGCTTGGTCACAGGTGGAGTATTTAAAAGTTGTGAGAGATTTTTTCCAAAGGTCGCAATCGCTTGTGTATCGGCTTTTTCTTTCACAATGGCATGAATTTCACGCTCCAATGAAGGGAAGAGAAGGCGTTTAAAACCATCCAAATACGCCTCTAGCAAGTAGCTTTTAGAACTTTTCGCATTGCGTGGAATGCGGTAACGCTCTATCGCACTTTCCACCCTTTCCATCTCATGCGCAATCTTTACATGTAACTCTTTTTCAGCCACACCACGCATCAGCGCGAGGTAACGATGAGAGGGAATGTGCGCTATTTTTTCGCTCTTCCCCGCAAGTTTGGCGTAAAGTCCATCAGGTTTAAGTGTTTTGGATGCTTTAATCTCAAACGAAGCGTAGTCATGGAGTTGCGCTCTCCAGTATTCACGCTCTTTGGCATCGTCGCTGTAACGCTCCGCGATGATGTCTTGCGCCCCTGCAATCGCTTCTTTCACGCTTCCCACTTTCTCGTTCACAAAACTCTGTGCCTTTTTCTCAAATGCTTCTTGCTCTAGTTCTGCACGCTCTAAAATGTCCGCCAAAGGCGTCAAACCTGCCGCCATCGCCACCGCAGCGCGCGTGTTTTTCTTCTCTTTGTAAGGTCGGTAAATGTCTTCTAATTCTTGAAGTGTTTGCGCTTTTTCAACGGCACTTTTCACCTCAGCGCTCACATCCACTTTCTCAGCAATCAGCCGCAAAACTTCCTCTTTGCGCTCATGCAATTTCTTCGCATACGCATAAATGCTCTCAAACTCCCTAAGCTGCTCATCGCTCGCCCCACCCGTCATTTCCTTGCGGTATCTTGCGATAAACGGAATGGTCGAGCCTTCGTCTAAGAGTTTTAAAATATTGATAATGTTTTCTTTGGCAATGCCTGTTTTTTGGACTAAAATGGGAATAAGTGGATTCATAATTTTTGCTTTCCTAGGTTTTACATGTAAAGATTTTTGGAGAGGTATTTTAGCGGAAAAAAAGCTAAAAATTAAAATAGCTTGTCCACTTTATTCTTGTTTATTCTCTTAAAACTTCTTGACCTTTTTTAAGAAACTCTTCTAACAATTGATTATATTGCTTTTCGTATTCTTCAAGTCCTAGTTCTTTGTTAAAAGCAAAAAGAATTGAGTAAATACATTGTGAGACAGTTAACAGTAGGGTAATAATCGTACTCAAATTGTGATTCATCATCCCTTCTACAGAAAACGATTGGTCTTTTTTATTTGCAATGCCCAAACTATGTCTCATTCCATATAATGTTCCATGAACAATATCTGAAGATGTTCTGTAAATTGTAAGATGTGCTATTTGCAAAAATCTAGCAACCATATCGCCATATTGTTTATTAATAAGATTAATTCTATTAGATATTTTTACTTTTGTCCAATCTCTACGGTCACCATTCATATTAATTGGGTTGTTTTTAGAAAAACCAACAGTATGTTTTTCTCCATCAAAAGCAAAAAATACAGTTTCTTTATCTATAGCAATTGATCGTGCAGATTCAAAATTTGATTTTACTTTGGTATATTCAATCATATCTTTCATCGCTTCAAAATTTGTAGCAGAAATATATAAAACGTTAATAGTTGTTTCATAAATCATCCGAGATATAACGTAACAATCTCTCATTTTATTGATTTTTGATAATACAGATAACGATTCTAACGAGTCAGAAATTCCTAATAGCAATAAAAATAATTCTTCACTGTATTTAGTATCTGTATGAAGGATATAATCACAGGCTTCTTTAAAAATCCTAATTTGTTTATCGAAAATAGCGCTGATAGTATGAACATCATCTATAGTCATTATTTTAAATCCTTTAAAGTGATAAATGCTGGCAGGCCAATTTTTCACTATAATTAGCTTTACATGTAAGGCTAATTATACTCTCACAACATTCTCTTCTCAAAAACCAAAAACTTCTCTTTCATCCCTTCTTTGATAGACCATTTTTTAACGGAATCTCTATCGAATGTATTTTGTTGTGCGACCCAAATGGCTTGCTGCAAACACTGCTCATCATCCCAATGATAATACGCCGCGAGTCTGTCTTTGATGCAATCTGTTGGAGTCAATAATCTTAAAACGCCAGCTTCTGTGTCTATCTCGGCTATCTCTTCCACGGGAGCATCGCCTACACCGAGAGGTCCTGAGGGGAACTCTATAAAAAGAGGCGTATCATCATGGGTAAAGTAACGATTGTGTTCTTTAAACCCTAGCTCTTCCATCGTCACTTGGATTTTTTTGAACTGTTCATTGTATTGATTGATGAGATCAAGGTCATAGGACGTGTATTCACCTCTGCTGTAGATTTGCACACACGAACCGCCTGAGAGTACGACATGAATGCCTTTTGCTTTTAACGCATCGCATAAAAAACCGCCTAATTCTTGCATACTCATATCTTTGATGGAAATTTTCATAACGGCTTCTCAACGCGCCTTGGACGTTTTCGTTGAAGTTCAAATTTTTCTTTGAGTTCTGGTTTGTAATATTCTCGTGCTTTATTCAAAAGTGTTGTTAATTCTTCCAAAAAAATATACCGAGGATTAAATGTATAAATTCTTGTTTTGCCACGCATTTTACTCAGCGCGAGTCCTGCATTTTCAAAGTTTTTAAGTTGATTTTGGATGGAGGGCAAGGGTGCATCAAAATAGCTTGCAATCTCTCTGGCATAGCCTTCTTTAAACACTAAAAGATACTGCAACGTCAATTCACGATTTTGTGTACCTAAGAGCACTTCTAACATAAGCATCTCCTTTTTTGACATATAAATTATATCATATAATATAAAAAATATGTCAAAAGAAGATAAAGAGATACACCTGTACCTCTTTATAAAATCTACTCGTCTTTAAACGCAAACCCCTGCGCTTGCATATCTTTTGCCGTGCTTCGGTAGTACACATCGGCATAGTAATTGCTCGTGATTTCAGCATATGTCGGCATCGAGCCACTGCCCGTTTTATCACGGAATGCTTTGAGTGTTTGGTCATACGTCAATGCGCCGTTTCGGACCTTTTCACTCTCGTACACATCTTCCATAGCAAAGGTATCGAGGGCAACGCGGGGTTTTAAAGGAGCGCCCTTGGCACGCTCGGTTGGAACGCCGATGGTGCACCCCACGGCTAAAAAGGTTTTTGGCGGCAGATTAAACAGTTTTGCAAACGCGGGAGAGTTTCTGCGTACCGCGCCAATGCAAGTTGTGCCATACCCTAAAGCACCCGCGGCACTTTGGAGATGGTCTATCATAATGCCCGCATCAATCGCTCCCACCATGATGCCCTCGGCACTTTGCTCGATGACATGCTTGCGCCCCACGCTCTCCACGATGGCACTGGTGCGGTTAAAGTCGATGATAATGCCTACAAACACGTCCGCTTCAGCGATGTGCGCTTGTCCGCCGCAAAGTTCCGCGATGGTTTTGAGCTTCTCTTTGTTGCGCGTATACACAAGGCTGATTTGCTGACCGTTGATGGAATTTGGAGCGCGTTGTGCGGTTTTGAAAATGGTCTCTAAGTCCTCATCGCTTATGCGCTCACCCGTAAATTGGCGGATGGATTTTCGATTTTGTAGCTGCTTTATGGTTGGATTTTCCATAATGTATCCTATAAAATCTTTTTTAATTTTTGAAGCGATATACTCTCAACTTTGTCGTCCATAAATGCTTTGTAGCTATTATAATGCTCTTTTTTCATATGCTCCGCCAAAAGGGCTTCACTCTCCCATGTCTCGATAAAAACATAGGTATTTTTGTTGTCAATGTCTTGATGAACATCGTATTGCAAGCATCCTGCATCATTTTGATGCGTTGCCTTATGTAACGTGGTTAAGGCGTCTAAAATACCTTCATCGTTTGAGTTTTTTAATGTCAATGTCGCGACGAGAACAATTTTTTGCATCTTTTTCCTTTGTATTTAATTCTAAAAGAAGTATAGGAGCAATGTACTTAAAATTCCCTTACAGTATTTTAAGTAAGTAATAGTAAAAAATATTTAAAATGTGAGATGTGTTCTTAAAAGAATGGCATAAAACACGATAGCGAGTGCTAGAGAGACTTTGTTTGTCTCTCTAGGAAGGGTTGAATGACTACGCTTTTTTTGCCTTTTTCTCTTCACGTTTCTCTTTTAACGACTTCTCAGGTTTCTTCTTGACTTCTTTTTTGACATCTTTACCTTTTGCCATGCTTTCTCCTTTTTGAAGTGGGTTAATACGTTTAAAATTGTATAGGAGTTAGGCTTAAAAGGAATAACAAAGCTTACACAAAAAAATTCTATAGCATAAATCTTGATATCTATCAAGGACATGCCCTATTTTTTATTATATATTTTTAAAAATTCATCGTCAAAAAAGAATTACAATGATAAAAATTGAAAATCTTCCTTATTTCTCACATCTCAATCGCACTGAACTTGAAAAAATAAAAAAATGTTGCACGCTTAAAAAATATACATCTGATGATATACTTTTTTATGAAGGCGAAAGGCCACAGTATCTTTACATTCTTTTAAAAGGTACGCTTAAAGTGTATCAAACAACCGCCAAAGCAAATCATATTTTCATTCTTTTTTTGACACAACCGGGTGAAATCATCGGAGATTACGCTTTGTATGCCAAGAGTCCTTATCCTAACACCGCACAATTTGTCACCGAAGGAGAAGTGCTTAAGATAAATTTTTTCCCTATCCAAAAAGAGATGTTCAACAATGCTATTTTAAACTTCCATATCATCCAATCTCTCACAAAAAAACAAAGAGTTTTTTTAAATGTCATCCATAATGAAATTAGTACCAATACAGAAGCGAAAGTTGCAAAATTTTTACTCGATAACGAACCCCTTGTTCAAACACTTAAACAAATCGAAATAGCTTCCATCCTCAATACAACGCCTGAAACACTCTCACGCATGCTTTCAAAATTCAAATCTTTAGGATTGATTCATATTGACACCAAGCACATCATCACTTTACAAAAAAAAGAAGCTCTTCAAACCTATTATCGTACCATTGTGCAAAATTGATTCATATCAAGTCAAGGACAAATGGCATAATGTATAATGCCTTAGAGTAAAAGATAGGAGAGCTTATAATGACATTATTGCGAACCGTTATTTTAATCTTTTTGACACTGCAAACGCTGTTTGGAAAAACACTTTCACTGCAAGAAGCGATTGATGCTACGCTTTTAACGCATCCCGATGCTAAACTCGCGCTGTATCAATTAAACATGGCGTATGAAACGCTTGGCATCACAAAAGCGGCCACCTATCCTGAGCTTAGCGTGAATGCAGAATATTACCCCACCAAAACACTCGTTTCACAAAACAATGGCAATTTTGTAACACGGAATCATTTTTCAACGCATTTAGATGTAACGATGACCTATACGTTGTGGGATTTTGGTCGTACACAAAAACGCATAGATGCGGCACAACAAGATGCAGAGTCTGCTTTAGCGCTGAATGAAAACGCCAAAGCATTGCTGGGCGAAAGAGTCTGGCAAGCGTACTATTCACTCGCATACCTTCAACGCGTCAACACGGCCAATGCCCTCTCTCTTGCCTTTTACCAAGCACTCTACGATCAATCGCGTCAAATGAAAACTGTGGGACTCAAAACCGAAGCCGATAGCGAACGTTTTTATGCTTCGTTGCTGGACGCCAAAGATTTACTGGAAACCAGTCGCAATGAAGAGCGTAAATATACCCATTTACTGAGCATGCTCACCGGTTTTTTGGAACAGGACATTCGTATTGAAGATGATTTTACAGCACTTTCGCACACCACGTTACCCTCTTTCCCCGATACCAAGTGGCGACAGATGCTCAAAGAGTATAACGCTGAACTTGAAGCCTTAGGCGCTAAAATCAAGCAAAGTCAATCACTCTATGAATCATCCAAAGCAGAAAATTATGGCACCATTCTTTTCGCGGGTTCTTTGGGTAGTGATACCTCCATCTCCTCTTATTCAAGCAATCAAATTGGCATTAAAGCCTCCATTCCTCTTTTAACCGGCGGGAGGATTTCCCATCAAATCGAAAAAGATAGAGTCGGTATTTTAGTGGCAGAAGAAGCATTGCGAGCGCGTGAATTAACGCTTTGGCAAGAGTTGTATGAAGCCATTTTAGATACAAAACGATTAGATACAACCATTGAGGCTAAGCAAATGGCAGCACAGGCGCTTTCCAAAACCGTTGCCATTACCCAAGGGCGTTACAAAGAGGGGTTAGCCACGTACATTGAAGTGCTTGAAGCCCAACATGCTTACGACAATGCCACCATTGCTCAAAGTGCCGCTATGTTGCAAAAAATAGCCTCTTTAGCCCATATTAAAAGACTCATTCCAAAAGGAGCTTCCCTATGAACAGGGCGTCTGTTATGAAAAATACATTGATTTTAGTGGCGATTATGGCCATTGGAAGCTTTTTTTATTTTAAAGTGTATCTGCCGAAGATCACATTTGCTTCCATCTCGCCCCTTGTTCAAGATGTCAATGAAACCGCTTTTGGGGTTGGAACGATTGAAGCGAAAGAGACGATCGTGTTAGCACCTAAAACAACAACAAAAGTGCTCTCCCTTTTTGCCGATCAAGGTGAAACGGTTGCGAAAGGAAAGGTGCTTGCGGTGATGGATCCCTCTGATCTGCTCGCGTCCAAAGAAGAAGCCTTGATGGCGATGAAAAAGAGCCAGATGTCACTGCTTTCCCAACAAAGTCTCCTTAAAGATTTGGAAGCCAAATATCATTTAGCACGCACAACGCTGATTCGCTATCAACACCTCATTTCGGAAGGTTTTGTGGCACAAGCGGAGTTAGATACGGCGTTTTCAGCCGAACAAAGCGCCAAAGCCCTCGTGGAAAATGCAACGTGGCAAGTAAACCTTATGCAGGCCGACATCGCACGAAATGAAGCTCTTGTGAAAAGCAACAACGCCAAAATTGAGGATCTTACGTTAAAAGCTCCTGAGAATATGGTGGTTCTTTCTCGTGATGCCGAAGTGGGAAGCACCGTTCTTTCGGGCTCACCTGTCTTTCGACTGATCAATCCAAACTCCATTTGGGTTAAAATCTATATCAATGAACGACAAAGCGGAACGTTACATGTAGGACAATCTGCCTCGATTACCCTACGTTCACACTCTTCAACGCCTTATCGTGGGCACATCGCACGCATTGGGCTGGAGAGTGATCGCACCACAGAAGAGCGAGAGGTTGACATTGCGTTTGATCAGCCACAACACCCTCTTTACGTGGGAGAACGGGCGGAAGCGACGATTGAGCTGGCACAGCATACCCGTGTCTTAACCCTTCCGCTTTTAGCGCTTACAACACATCAAGGTGTCAAAGGTGTTTGGCTTGCCAACGAGGGACATGCACATTTTAAACCGCTAAGTTTTCAGACAATCAGTGCCAATGGTCTCATCATAGTCACCGAAGGCGTAACGGAGAAAGACACCATTCTTGTACCTGCGGGACGCGACATAACGGAAGGTATGCGAGTTAAACTATGATCAATTTAGCACAAAGAGATATCACCCACTCTTTGGGTAAATTTCTCACAACAGCGGCTGGTGTTGGAATGCTTTTAGGCGTTGTTTTAATTATGATTGGTGTGTATCGAGGATTGGTGGATGATGCCAATATTTTACTCAAAGATACCCACGCTGATTTATGGATTGTGCAACAAGACACACTAGGTCCTTTTGCCGAGAATTCACGTATTCACGAGGATATCAAATACCAAATGAAAGCCTTCGAAGGTGTCAAAGATGTTTCAGCTGTTACCTTTCAAAGTCTGCAACTCTACCGTAACCATCAAGCGATTAGAGTCTTTGCGATGGGCTATGATGTTGGCTCCTTTTATACACCCCATCTTCTAATCGAAGGAAGACCTATTATTGCCTCTCATTTTGAAATGATCGTGGATAAAAAAACAGGCTTTAAACTGCATGATACCATTGCTATCGGAAGAGATATTTTTACCGTTGTAGGTATTACTAAAGATTCTGTTTCTTCGAGTGGCGATTTGATGGTCTATTTTTCGCTCCCTGATGCTCAAAAACTCCAATTTCTCTCAAGCAATGAGCAAATACGAAACGACCGCGCACGAGGCAATAAAGACACAACAACCACAACAGCCAATGCCATTATCGCAACATTAAACGAAGGGGTGGATGCCACAAAATTAACCCATGAAATAGAGCGATGGAAACATGTTAAAGTTTTTACACAAGAAGAACAATCAATCATTTTAACTAAAAATCTTATCGAACGTTCCGCCAAACAAATCGGCATGTTTACAGTCATTTTATTACTGGTAGCTTCTGTTATTATCTCTTTAATTATTTATACCATGACAATGGGGAAAATCAAAGAAATTGCTATTTTAAAACTTATTGGCGCTTCTAATGTAGTGATTGTCAAAATGATAGTACAACAATCGGTCCTTTTGGGGATATTAGCCTTTTTGGCGGCAAATATCTTCTCTCATACTTTAGTGGATTTATTCCCCAAAAGAACCATTCTTATAAGTTCTGATGCCTTAATGCTTCTGCTTGTAGTCATCATTGTTAGTATTTTAGGCTCGCTTTTTGGTGTGCGTTCAGCCCTTAAAATCGATCCTGCTAGTGCCATTGGAGGTTAATATGAAACCATCTCATCAAAGCGTCATCAAAGTAGAACAACTTTCCAAAACCTATGGAAAAGGCGATAATGCTGTCATGGCCATTAAAGAATGCTCGTTTGAAATTTTCAAGGGAGAAACCGTTGCGCTTTTAGGCCCCAGTGGGTCGGGTAAAACAACGCTCATCACCATGATAGGGTGCATCACGGAACCAACACAGGGGAAATTATATCTGGATGGTGAACTCATATATGATCAACACTGGCGCATCAACGATACACGGAAATTGCGACGTCAAAAAATCGGCTTTATCTTCCAATCGCACAATCTCATCCCCTTTTTAAACGTCGAAGAAAACATAACACTTGTTCCGCTGATGAACAAGACGAATACCAAAGAAGCGACTCTTAAAGCGAAAGAGCTGTTGGAGTATTTGGGGGTGGGAAACAAACTCACCGCGATGCCCTCACAACTTTCAGGCGGACAAAGTCAACGCGTCGCCATCGCAAGATCTCTGGCCAATAATCCCAAAATCATTTTAGCCGATGAACCCACAGCCGCCTTGGATGCAGAACGAGCTCTTTCTGTGATGCATTTACTGAAAAAACTTGCCACCGAACAAGACGTTGCCATTTTAGTCGTCACGCATGATGAACGAATGATTCCGTTATTTGACAGAATTATTCGTGTGAATGATGGATATGTGAGCGAAGATACCCAGAAAATGTCCTAATATTTTTGACTCTGTGCTCTTTTTGATCATTTTTTTATTTTACATGTTTGAGGAATGAAATCAAGGACAACAGTAACTGAGCTTTATCTTTACTAGACTTCTCCCGTTTTTTAGTATAATCCCCCATTATATTAAGGTAGACGATGCGAACAATGTACGGCGATAGAGCGAAATGTTACCACTGTTATAGACCTAAAAGTTCGTGTATATGTAGCCACATTCGCCCTATTGAGACACAGACAAAATTTATCATTTTGATGCACCCAAAAGAGTTTAAAAAGACCAAAAATGGCACGGGGCATCTCACGCACCTTTCACTTCCAAACTCTGAACTGTTTATGGGCATCGACTTTAGTGACAATGCGCGCATCAATGAGATTATCGCAACGCATGAGAGTTTCATTCTCTATCCTTCTAAGCATGCTATCAACCTCAGCCACCAAAATCCGCTTGAGAAAACCCCTTTACATGTAAAAAAACCGATGGCGATTTTTCTCATTGATTCAACATGGGCATGTTCACTAAAAATGATGCGGGAGAGTAAAAATCTGCATGCGCTTGCTCATATTAGTTTTGACGCCACGAAGCGTTCTGAATTTAAAATCAAAGAGCAACCTCTAGCGTATTGTCTCTCGACCATCGAATCCACGCTCACCGTGTTAGAATTGCTAACGAAGTGGCGCATTGAGATG
Organism: Sulfurospirillum sp. UBA6790; assembly: GCA_002452855.1. Next base: position 39,938 of record DKFS01000069.1, read on the forward strand.
ATTTCACATGAAAAGCTGGCGTCTTTTCTCACCCCTTTTCATGCGATGATTGACTATCAACTGCGCTGTATTGAAAGCGCTTCTAACCAAGCGAAATGTTTTAAAGAGAGTATTGGAATTGATACATATCAATGCAATAAATTTTAAATAGGACTATATTTCTCTTAAATAAATTATTTGAGAGGACTTTATGAAATCACTTTTTTTTCGAATGCGTACCATTCATATCGTTGCATTTTTACTACTACCCATCAACGCTTTCTTTTTTACGGAGAGTGTTATTGGCGCAACCATTCAATACATTTTAGCGGCTATTTTAATCATTCATGATATTGATGAGAAAAAATGGGGTGTCGATGTCAGTCGAAAGATTAACACATCGCTTGCTTCAATGGACTTGACGAAAGAAATTTCCATCGATACCAGTTTTAGCTCTGAATCTTCTAGCATGTTGCAATCCGTTATTTATTTTAAAAATAAAATTAAAACTGCCATCATCGGCTTTCAAGAACATTCAAAATCGCACGATGAAATTTCATCAAAACTACAAAATATCGTCTTATTTTTAAATTCGCAAACCAAAAAGCAACAAGTCATTTTAAATGAAAGTATCAAAAATGTGACGACCATGAACACCGTGTTTGGAAACATCAGCGCAACAGCGCAACAAAGCCGTGATGAGATGCAACAAATTGGTACTTATCTAGGCGATACACAAAAAAACATTATCGATTTGGGCGCAAAAATAAAGATTAGTGTGGAAAAAGAGACCACTTTAGTTAATGAACTCAATCAGTTGAGCAATGAAGCCAAACAGACAAAAGAGGTGCTTTCCATCATTGATGATATTGCCGATCAAACAAATTTACTTGCACTAAATGCTGCCATAGAAGCAGCACGTGCTGGCGAACATGGTAGGGGATTTGCCGTTGTTGCCGATGAAGTACGTAATCTTGCCGAAAAAACACAAAAAAGCTTAGAAGAGATTAATCGTACTATCTCAGGCATTGTTGAGTCTATTCATACGATTAGTACGCGAATGGAACACAATGCCAAAGAAGTTTATGACTTACAAACGGTCTCTTTGGATGCCAATACGGTCATTGATAAATTGATTCTGGTATCGGATAAAAATATAATGTTATCCAATCATATTGCGCAACAATCAGAAGCGATAGACAGTGAAACAAAAGAAGTGATGGCATCTTCAAAACAAATAGAAGCTATTTTCCATGAAAATTCATTGCAAACGGAAGAAATCAACACCATTGCAACGGTTCTCAATAGTTGGGGAATGGAGCTTCGTGAAAAACTGAACGAATTTAAAATTTAATATGCAATGATGAGAAAATCGTAATCGATACGGATTTTCTCATCGCTTTCCCTCCGAGCTGATTTAAGCCTCAAAAATCCTAACTGCGCTATAATTTTTGAAAAACCAAAGGATGTTTTTTGAAAAAAATGGTCTCTTTTTTGTTCGTTTTTCTCCTTTGCTCCCTTTCACTTCATGCGATGCCAAGCGATGCTACATTAAAAAAAATGATAGGTCATATGCTTGTCATTGGCTTTGATGATGCGGCGATTGATGCTCAAAGTTCCATCGTCAAAGAGCTTCAGACCTATGAATTAGGCGGTGTTATTTTATTTGACCGATTTTATGGAGAGAGTTCGCATATCAAAAATATCAGCTCGCCCGCACAATTACACGAACTCACCAAACAACTCAAACGCTACGCAAAAAGCCCTTTACTCATTGCCATAGACCAAGAAGGAGGCAAAGTCGCACGGCTCAAAGCACGCGATGGATTTGAAGAGTTTCCCTCCGCAACCGCTCTTTCTAAAACATCGCCTGAACACGCCAAAAAAGTTTACACGCAAATGGCTCGTATGTTAAAAGAAGAAGGCATCACTTGCGACTTTGCTCCCGTGGTGGATTTAGCACTCAATGCTGACAATCAAGTCATTTTCAAATTAGAACGCTCGTATGGAAAAGAGAGCCATCGTGTCGCCATGTACGCCAATATTTTTATGGAAGCCTTGCATCAACAAGGCATTATTTCCGTGCTTAAACACTTTCCGGGGCATGGATCATCGTTGGATGATTCTCACTTAGGCTTTGTCGATGTCACGCGGACATGGAGTGAAAAAGAGTTGGAGCCTTATACGCAATTGATTGCGACCAATCGTGTCAAAATGATCATGTCTGCCCATGTTTTCAACGCCAAACTCGACCCAACGTACCCAGCAACCCTCTCCTATGCGACTAATACCAAATTGTTGCGAGAAACGATGCATTACCAAGGTGTGCTCATCAGTGACGATTTGCAGATGGAAGCTATTCATAATTATTATACGCTTCAAGACACGCTTACGCTTGCAATTAATTCAGGCATTGATATGCTTTTGTTTGGCAACCAACTCTCTCATACCAATACTGACGAAATTATTGAGGCGATTTTCCTTCAAGTTAAAAATGGCACGATTTCAATTAAACGCATCATCGAAGCCAACGAGCGCATCAAAAAATTGACGCATTAAATCTAATTTTTATCTCACTTTCGTTATAACTTCACGTTTGTTCAAAAAAATTATTTCTTTTTCTTAAGAAAATTTTATGAGAGTGCACACTTATTGTGTAAAAAATATACATCAAAATTTTCGTTACCGTATAATTTGTATCAAAAATACACGTATTACATTTTTTTGACATACGCAAAGGGCACGTTTTTCAAAAAAGTCTCTTTGAGGTCACTTTGGGCTTTTAGAATAGATTTATCTTATAATAAGGAATACAAATGATTTTATGGTGGAAACACTTGGCGCTTTGGAAAAAGATATTTATCGGTCTTTGTTTAGGTCTGATAATGGGTCTTTTATTTAAAGATGCCGCACTGATGCTTAAACCTTTGGGGACACTCTTTATCAATCTTATTAAAATGTTAATTGTGCCTCTTATTTTCGTAACGCTCGTGACGGGTATCACGTCGATGGAAGACATTAGCAAAATGCGTCGCGTGGGTATCAAAACATTTACGATTTATCTTGTAACGACTGCGATTGCTGTTGCAATTGGTTTGGCGTTTGGTATTGTGTTTGAACCAGGTTCAGGTGTTTCACTAGAACACGCAAGTGCCATTGCGGCGAAAAAAGCACCACCGCTTATCGACACGCTTTTAGCGTTGATTCCGACCAACCCCGTTGAAAGTCTTAACAAAGGCGATATTCTTCAAATCATCGTTTTTGCGGTTATTTTAGGTATTTCCATTAACCTTGCAGGCGAAAAAGGCAAACCCGTTGCCGCATTTTTCGAGTCATTTTCAGAGACGATGTTTAAAATGACGGAGCTTGTTATTCGTTTTGCACCGATTGGTGTTTTTGGTTTGATGGCATGGGTTTCTGCTTCTTACGGTGTCGATGTTCTTCTAAGTCTTGCTAAAGTCATCGCCTGTGTTTATGTCGCATGTATCGTGCATATGGCTATTACGATGGGTGGAGGTATCGCGTTCTTAGCAAAACTGAGTCCCATTAAATTTTTTAAAGGTATTCTCTCCGCGCAAAGCGTTGCATTTACCACAACAAGTAGTTCAGGAACCTTGCCCGTAACCACCAGCAACGTCATTCATAACCTTGGTGTTTCCAAACCAATTGCTAGCTTCGTGCTTCCCTTGGGTGCAACCATCAATATGGATGGAACGGCGATTTACCAAGGAGTGTGTGCGGTGTTTGTCGCACAGGCGTTTGGTGTTGATCTTAGTTTTGCAAACTACATGACCATTATCTTAACGGCAACCTTAGCATCTATCGGTACGGCAGGTGTTCCTGGTGCTGGACTTATCATGCTTTCGTTGGTACTCACTTCAGTGAATTTACCGTTAGAAGGAATTGCGATTATCGCGGGAATCGATAGAATCTTAGATATGGCGCGTACCACCGTTAATATCACAGGTGATGCGATGACATCGGTCTTGGTCGCTAAAAGTGAAGGCGAGTTGGACGAGAGCATCTACAACCACACCCCTATCGAATAATCAACACACCATTTTACATGTAAGGATTTTCCCTTACATGTAAATGTGAAAACACTCTTGCTATAACACAAATTTTTTCGCGTTAGGCATCACAAGAAAATAACCAGCTGCCGCTAAAATCATCAGATTTATTAGCGTTGAAAAATCAAGTGTCACTAAAAACACGATAACGCCTAAAATCGAAATAGCGTTAAAGATACTCATATGGATAAACATCACATTTGCATACGCTTTTCTAAAAGCATTGAACGCATCATCGGCAGTCTCAAACGTCTGCGTTGCCATTTTCCCAACCAACTTCGCGTAGGAGGATTTGAAGTGAATAATACCAAACGCTAAGAGCAAAAATGCCGCGCCATACACAAAGATAATCGCGTCAATCCCCATGAAAAACGGCGTGTGTAAAAATGCAGGCGTACGCGGTGCTTTAAAATTTCCTTGCGTCATAATCATATAGCACACCATCATATAAACGCCTAACGAACTGAGCATCGTCACCCAAACAATCATCAAAGTATTCAGGCTTTTTTTCGCATCGGAAGAGAGTGTCTTATTCATCATTGTCCCTTTTGAGTAATATTTTAAAGTCAATTATACATAAATGCTTTTGGTTTTACATGTAAAGTTCATGTGAACCTTTTCCAAGATGCTATAATCGCAACTTACGTTACATGTAAAGGGATTTCATGCAAAAACTACAACACTTTTTTGAAGAAAATGACCGATTTGCGAAACTTTTGGGCTTTAGGGTTGAAGCGTTTGAAAAAGGCTCAGCGACAGTCAGTGCCGTGATTCAAGAAGAGCATCTCAATGCAGCCAATGTTGTGCATGGAGGTTTTTTATTTTCTTTAGCCGATTATGCGTTTGCCCTAGCGTCCAACTCGCACAACATTCTCTCGCTCTCCATCAGCTCAAATATTATGTTTCAAAAAGCCAAGCCAAGTGGCATTCTTTTCGCGTATGCTAAAGAGCTGAGTGATGGAAAGAAAATCGCCACCTATGAAGTGCGCATTTGTGATGAACAAGAGAGCATCATCGCAACCTTTACGGGGACGGTGTATCGCAAAGAAGTGAGCGTTCTTTAGCCTTTACATGTAAAACTTAACGGCTTTCGCCAAGGCGCTCTAGCGCGTCAATATCATTCCCCGTAATCACATCTCTATGATCTTCGATGGTTTGAATCGGCCAGTTCCACCATTGAATCTTCAACAATCGCTTGATGGTCTCATCATCAAATCGTTTTTTAACCATCCTTGCGGGATTGCCTGCCACGATAGTGTAAGGTTCGACGTCATGGGTGACAACGGATTTTGCACCGATAATAGCGCCATCGCCGATGGTAACACCTGGCATAAGGATCGCATCAAGTCCTATCCAAACATCATTGCCTATCACCATATCGCCTCTGTTTTTCGATGCTTCAAACATAGCGACAATCTCTTCGCTGGTTGTTTGAGAGGTCATTCTAAAATTGGCAAAAGGGTATGTCGAAAAACCGCTCATTGCGTGATTTGCCGAACTGGTGATGAAGCGTACACCATGCGCAATTTGAACAAACTTACCGATGATAAGACGGTCTAAACTGAGCGCAAACAGATACGGTGCAAGAAAACTCGCATAGTCTTCCAACACATCAAAATTGTGATAATAACTAAACTCGCCCACGCTGATGCGCGGATGATTGATCACTTCTTTGAGATGAACAACCTGCTTAATTTCCGTGCCATCAGGCATACGCATCGGGTATTTTTTCGTGCTATTTAGTAAATACATAGCTCTTCCTTAACGTATTTTGGCGATAATCGCTAAACACTGCTCCATACTTTTTGTGTCTAAAGCACCCAAAAAAGCCTTCGCAGATTCTTGCACGCTCTGCGTAGCATTGGTAAAAAGCTCTAAACCCACAGAGGTTAGCTTCACCAAACTCACACGGGCATCGCGCTCATTTTGCTCTTTTCCCACGATGTTTAACTTCTCCATCGGATTTAAAAGCCTCGTAATTCCGGATGCACTCATGTTTGTCTTTTCCGCCAAATCAATTCTTCGCATCGATTGATTCGTTGTTTTGGATAACTCGTACATCACCAGATATTCGGAAAACGATATACCATGCAGACTTAAACATCTGTCCATCATTTTTGCTATTTTTGCATAGGCTGAAGATAATCCGAGGATAAATTCAAATGTTTGATTCATTTTATTTCCTTGCTATATATTTGAGCTAGCAAGTATATAGCAAATACTTTTCCGTGTCAAGAGCACCAAAGGTGCTTGGGCACTCTGCACAAGTGTACCCAGCGTTAGCGTAGCTTTTAGAGCTTTGCTTTAAAAGCGTGTCTATCCAAACGCCAACCAGATGCCCACACCTATCATCAGTGTGCCGGCAACACGGTTCATGAGTTTGACATTGTCACTTTTTTGCAAAAACTTTCTGAGTGTATTGCCACCGCTTGCATAAAGGACAAGGCAGATAAATTCCAGACTTAAAATAATCACTAACAACACAGAAACTTGCGGAATCAGTGGGCGCGCTTGGTTGATAAAGGGCGGTAAAAGTGCGATAAAAAATGCCCAACCTTTTGGATTGGCGATGGCGGTGATGAAACCTTGAAACGCTAAAGCGCGATTGGAGATACTGACAGAACATTCGGTTTTTGACAGTGCCATTTTGCCGCGATTGAGCCACATTTGAATGCCAAGATAGCCCAAATACGTTCCACCGACATATTTAAAAATCGTAAAAATATCGGGATGATTGACCATAATCGCCGCAACTCCAATGACCGAAGAGAGTGCCACGATACCAACACCCACAAGCTCTCCTGCCATCATGGCAAAAGTGCGCTTCAAACCGATGCTCATGCCAAGGCTCATCGCAAGCGTCATGCACATGCCCGGTGTCACCGAAACAAAGAAAAAAGTCGGAAGAAAAATCGCCATAATGGAAAAATCAATCGCAGATAGCACATCGCATCCTTTCATCTAAAAAAGAATTATACCCCATGTTTTCTTTCTGAAGAAGAGACGTTAATGTTAGAGCATTTCATTTAATTTTAAAAAAGTTTCGTACAATAAGGTATCAATTTACACAAAAGGCAATCTATGAAGGTAGCAGAGGCACTCAGAGAGCGAAAATCCACACGCGCTTTTCTAAAAAAAGAGGTTTCACAAACACTCATCCAATCCATACTCGACGATGCCAAACATGCACCCTCAGGTGTCAATATGCAACCGTGGCACGTGTGTGTTGTGAGCGGCGAGAAAAAGTGTACCCTTCAAAATTGCATTATTGAAGCATTTGAACAGGGACACACTGAGGTTATGGACTACGCTTATTATCCGTCCACATGGGAAGAACCTTATAAAAGCAGGCGCAAAGAGACAGGACTTTTGATGTACTCCACACTGGGCATTAGCAAAGAGGACAAAGAGCGACAAAAAGAGCAATGGAAGCTCAACTACCGCGCATTTGACGCTCCTGTGGTGCTCTTCTTTTTTATCGATGCTACTTTAGAGAAAGGCTCGTATCTGGATTATGGGATGTTTTTACAATCACTCATGCTCAGTGCCGCAGAAAAAGGGCTCGCTACCTGCCCGCAAGCCGCGTTGGCAGAGTACCCAAGCATCGTGAAAAAAGCTCTAGACATCGCACCAAACATGCTTTTACTCTGTGGTATTGCTTTGGGCTACGAAGATAAAGAAGCCCTCATTAATTCCTACCGAACACCCCGCATCGCGCTCGAAGAGTTCGTAACGTTTTACATGTAATCTTTTTACATGTAAAACATTACATCCTCATTATACGTTAGGAGAGTTTCTGTTTGATTTTTTCAAACGTCTCCTCGTCGATTTCACCTCGTGCAAAACGTTTGCGCGCAATCTCCAATGCTTCATCTTCTTTGTCTTTAGAGCGATGATGGCACGAACTACAACCGCGCATCATAAAAAAAATGAACACCAACAAAAGAGGAAAAATAAATACCCACGGCATGAAAAAACCATGCCCAAACATCCAGTCGTGCACATACATAAAATGCTCCTTGGGATTTGATACACTCATTGTAGTACTTCTGCATAAATGAAATGTTAATTACGTATATTACATATTATTTTCTAGCCAGTGCTACGTCTTTTGCAGATTTTGAAGTACAATATGCAAAAAATAAAAGGCAAACGTATGCGATTACTTGGCAATATCATCTGGTTTCTTTTCGGCGGTGTTTTTATGGGGCTGGCATGGTGGTTTTTCGGACTCATCGCTCTTTTTAGTATCGTCGGAATTCCATGGGCAAAGGCTTGTTTTATCATCGGTCAGTTTACCTTTTTTCCGTTTGGAAAAGAAGCTGTAAGTCGAAAAGCATTGCATCAAAAAGAGGACATCGGCACGGGAACACTGGGATTTATCGGCAATGTCATCTGGTTTATTTTCGCAGGGTTTTGGTTGGCTATCGGTCACATTGTCTCCGCATTTGCGTGTGCTATCACCATCATCGGTATTCCTTTTGCCATCCAGCACCTCAAACTCATCGGCATCTCTTTAGCACCTATTGGCATGACGATTGTCGATAAAGAGGTTGCGAATGTGCTGTATCAAAAAGAGGCGGAAGCGTTTGTCAATCAATCCCAAAACCGCTAAAGTGAAACTTCGAGAAAATTGTTACACACAAACTTTATTAATCGTATGATTATTTAGGAGTATAATTTTCCTAATATAATTTTAGTAAGGATTATAAATGTTTACCATTTTAGTCGCAAGTTTGAATGAAAATATGAAGTTGGCGCAAAGAATTCAAAAAAATTTAGATGCTATGAATGTTAAAAGCGAAATCATCAACCTTATCACATTAAACGTCACGATGTACGATACCGACAAAGAAGCCAAGGAAGGCATTCCCGCGTCCATTTTAGCACTTGCTGAAACAATGAAAAATGCTTCAGGCTACATCGTCGTCGCACCCGAGTACAACTACTCCATTCCACCCGTTTTGACCAATGTTGTCGCATGGTTATCCAGAAATGGCGAGAGTTTTCGCGAACTCTTCACACTCAAATGCGTCCAACTTGCCACCCACTCTGGAAGCGGTGGAAATGATGTCTGCAACGCGATGCGCACACAGTTCTCAAAATTAGGCGCCCTCGTCGCACCACGCGAAATCATCACAGCCTATGAAAAAAATATCGAAGAAGGAAGTTTAAACCGTATCTTGACGCAGTTTGTAGGAATTGCGCAAAAGTAATCGTCATTTTTTCTTTACATGTAAAGGCTAAACAGGCTACTTTAAATAATGAAAACTATTTAAAGTAGCCTATTCTATCTCACTCAAACCAAACCCCAGAAATCAACTCATACGATTTTATTTTCTCTTCTGGGTCGTGTATCATCGAGTGTATCATCACTTCATTGGCACCTGTTCGCTCTATTAGGCTTTCAAGTTTTTCTTTCACAAATTCAGGCGTTCCCCAGATGGACTCTCTGGTTTTATGGCGTATGCTCTTTTCTTCCCACTCTTTCCATAAGCTATTCATATCGTGTGTTGGTTTACACAATTTGGCATTATCGCCACGTTGAAGGTGCAGGAACTTTTGAAGTTCACTGGTCGCTAAATAGTGAGCTTGCTCCGTTGTTTCGGCACAGACAAGATTGATGCAGATGATGATATAAGGCTCTTGCAATAAAGACGAGGGTTTAAAATTGTCACGGTAAAGCCTGATGGCGTCTTCCATGTCACCCGGTGCGAAGTGTGAGGCAAAGGCGAAAGGTAAACCTTTGTGTGCGGCTAATTGTGCGCTAAAGGTGCTTGAGCCCAGTAACCAAATGGGGATATTAAGTCCATAACCCGGCACCGCTTTGATGCCTTTTGCGCCTGCTTGGTTTGATAAATAGTATTGTAACTCTTCAAGCATCCTAGGAAAATCCGAGCCGTCATTGTTGGGGTCGCGTCTGAGGGCTAGCATGGTTTGTCTGTCTGTCCCCGGCGCTCTTCCTAAGCCTAAGTCAATTCTATTGGGGTACAAAGATTCTAGCGTTCCAAATTGTTCGGCAATGACGAGTGGTGCATGGTTGGGGAGCATAATGCCGCCAGAGCCTATCCGAATTGTTTGCGTGTGTGCGCCGATGTAACTGAGCACAACCGAGGTTGCGGCACTGGCAATTCCGCTAAAATTGTGATGCTCTGCGACCCAATAACGCGTATAGCCAAACGCTTCGACACTTTGAGCCAATTTTGTACTGTTTTCTATGGCTTGTGCGATGCTAAAGCCCTCGCCTACGGGAATTAAATCTAAAACCGATAAGGGAATTTTTTTAGAGTTCATATTTCTCTCCAATTAGAAGCAAGTTCTTCCACTATAATCAAATAAAATTAGAGTAACATTACCCAAAAATCTAACGTTTGAAATTTCAGCTCTTTTAGTACCTATTCTTTTATTGACGCTTTGCTACAATGCTTTTTCACTCAAAATCTTTACATGTAAAAGGTAAACGTACCGTATGAAAATTTTCTTATGCTTTATTTTTGTCAGTTTTCAACTCTTCGCAGGCACGCCCGTATGTGACTCGGGCAAAGTCATCAAACTTCTACGTGATGACAACGTAGGCAACCGCCATCAGCGTTTTATCATCAAGCTGTCTTCGGGCAAAACGCTCTTAATCGCCCATAATATTGACATCGCTCCTAAAGTTACACCGTTGCAAGAAGGCGGAGTTATAAAGTTTTGTGGGGATTTAGAAACCAATGACAAAGGCGGCGTCATTCACTGGACACACCACGACCCGCACAATCGCCATGTCGGTGGTTTTTTGGAGTATAACGGCAAACGGTATGAGTAAAAAAAGTACGGGCTACTTCGCATAGTTTTTTGATTGAAACTTTTTTACATGTAAAACGATAAAAAGTAGCCCTTTTGATGCACCTTCTACACTTTCGCCAAAGCTTCGACCATAGGCTCTTGAATGTCGCGCTTGGCAAAATCAATCTGAGAAATCGTCCCTACGTCTCCTGATTCAAATAAAAAAATACCACTTTGTCGTAACTGTCCCAAACTCTCATTGGCATCGTTTTTAAAGGTAAAAGGAGAGCTTTGTGCACCCAAATATATTGCACCGATGCCTACTTCGCCTAAGCCTATCAGCTCGTGATTGCTCCAGATGCGAAGACCGTCAAAGATAGGGTCATTTTCGTCTATCCAACTATTCGCGTCTGTGTCGTATTGGCTCAAATCTTTAAAGCCATTGCCGCTTTGTGTCCCAAAAAGTTCACTACCATCGTCGATTTGACCGTTATTGTTTTTATCTAAGGCTAAAAAACCGCTGTTTTTGGCAAGGCATGAGATTTGGTCACTCGCCCCATCACAATCAATGTCAAATGAAAATGTTGCATCGCTAAGCTCGGGCAGGTTTCCTTTAAAGTTGATAACAAGCGGGTCTATCATCATCGTCTCTTTCGTCATGGTTTTGGAGTAAAAAGAGCGCTGCATCGTTACATCAAGGTTTATGTCTATGCTTCTACCATCTTGGGTTTTAACACATCCTTTCGTTTGCATCGATAAACTTTCTTCCTCTTGATAAGTAGATTCGTACGTTACCTCGGCAAATTTCAACACACGAAATTGGTTTGAGGATTGATTTACATGTAAAGACTGGTCTTGGCAAATGTTCTGTACGGTGGTTGAAGATTTTTCTTGCGTGCCATTTAGCATAGCGAGCAACTCTTGAATCAACATAAATTTTATACGCCGAATCCAATCAACATTACTCAGAGAATTTGACTCGTCTGGAAGGGTCGCTTCGCTTGAAGAAAGCGACGCTAACGCTTCATCGAAGGTATCTGTCTTTTCATAAGAGAACTCGTGCGCTGTTGCATATGTGATGCTGTGCGATTCGATTTTCATCATTCACCTCCTAAAAAGAAATGAAAGCAAAAACTATTCTTACTTGGATGCCATAAACATAGCATGACACTGTTAAAAAATCCCCACAATCGACTTAATTGCCATTGCGGTGAGGAGGTATTTCAAAATCAAAACCAGCTTCTTGCCATCGATGATATTGCGAAATCTCGTGCCTACGTAAGAGCCTAAGATAGAGCCTACAATCATACTCACAATCAACACCAGGTACTCCGAAAAGACAAAGCCAAAGTAGAGAAACACCAGTGCTTTTAGGGCGTGGGTGATGCTCATCAGTACCGCTGATGTCACCACAACTTTGTCTCTTTCTTCAAAATCTTTAAGCAGTTTGGTGAGTGCCAAAGGTCCCGTTGAGCCTACGATGACCGAAAGTCCTGATTGGAAAAAGCCGATGATGTAATAGTTTTCATATTTTTTTATTTTTTCATTGAACGTCTGCGACCACAACGAGAGCAAAATGTACACTCCGATAAAAAGCGGTATCCATTTCAACGTTAAAAGATGAAGGATAAGTGCAAAAGAGCCGACACCGACCAATGAGCCTATAAAAAATTTCGGTACAACACTCCATTGAATATCGCGGTATCCAAAATAAGCACGGGAGGCATTACTGGCGATTTGGGTAAATCCATGTACGGGAATCATCGCGTTTACGGATAAAAAAGAGGGCAAGATGGCAATTAACAATAACCCGCCGCCGATACCCGTTATCGCCGTGATGATGGAAGCAAAAAAGCTGATGATGCTTAAAATAAGTTCGTCCATAAATCGCACTTTCTAAAAAATTAAACGATTATACACCAAATTGTATCGCTTCCAATAAACACTTTTTCAATCCACTTTTTTCTGCACCATATAGTAAATCACAGGGATAATGAGAAGCGTCAAAATCGCCGAACTGACCACGCCACCAATCATCGGAGCGGCGATGCGTTGCATCACTTCACTTCCTACACCGTTTAGGTACATTATGGGTAAAAGTCCACCAAGGATGGCAAAGACGGTCATGAGTTTGGGGCGCACGCGCATCACCGCGCCTTCAAAAATGGCATGTTTAATGTTTTCACGTGTCTTTATTTTGACATGTTCTATGGCTTCTTCCAGATAAATAATCATGACTATCGCCGTTTCCACCGCGACACCAATCAATGCCAAAAATCCCACCACAACGGCGATAGAAAGATTGAAGTTTAAGTAATTGATATACAATACCCCACCGACTGCTGCAAACGGTAAAGTCAAAAAGACGATAACCGCATTTTTGATTTTTCCAAGCCCTAGGAAGATGAGCACAAAGGTAATGACAAGCGTAATCGGCACGATGTAAGAAAGCCTCTCCATCGCACTTTCTAGGTATTCACTCTCACCTGCCCATTCAAAATAATAGCCCGTGGGCAATTGAAGCGATTTCAACAACTCATTGGCTTCTGCTTTATAGGTACGTGAGCTGTATCCTTCTTTGAGCGTGATGTAGATAAATGTCACTTTTTTGCCCATCTCAGACTTTAACACGCTCGAACTGACATCGTAACTCAGTGTTGCGACGTTTTTCAACGGTTGAAATCCATAGGCCGTTTTAATCGGAAGCTCACTGATAACACTTAAATCTTTGCGGTCTTCTCGCTCCAGACGTAATGAAATCGGATAGCGTTCAATTCCATCAAAATAGGTACTCACTTTTGCTCCACCCATCGCGCTGTCGATAAACTGCAACACCTCATCTTTACTGAGCCCATACTCAGCGAGTTTGGTTTGATCGAGGTTGATATTGAGAAAATAACCCGCGTTGGATTTGTCGGCAAAGACACTTTTGGTCGCGCCAAAACCTTGCAAAATTTGCTCAATTTTCTTCGCATTTTCTTCGAGTTTTTGAGTGTTGTCGCCATATAATTTAATACCCACAGGCGTTCGAATACCCGTGAGTAGCATATCGATGCGCCCACGAATAGGGTATGTCCATGAGTTCACCAACCCCATCACTTGAAGCTTTTCGTCCATTTCGTTTAAAAGTTTGTCATACGTCATACCTTCTCGCCACTGCTCTTGTGGCTTAAACTGGATGATGGTTTCTATCATCGAAAGCGGTGCGGGGTCGGTGGCACTGTCTGCGCGCCCTGCTTTAGCAAAAGAACTTTCAACCTCAGGAAAACTTTTAATCACTTCGTTTGTTTTTTGCGCATACGCTTTTGCCATATCAATGCCGATACCATAGGGCGTGACGGGCATGTACATAAACGTTTGTTCATTAAGCGGTGGCATAAACTCCCAACGCTGATGCTCAAACACATACCCACCATAGCCCATCATCACGACAAAGAGTGTTAAAGCGACATAGCGAAATTTAATAAACAGTGCCAAAAGGGGCTGATAGAGCCAGATAAAAAAGCGATTGAGCGGATTTTTATGCTCGCTCATAATACCGCCTTTGATGAAAAAGAGCATCAATATGGGCACAAGCGTGATGGAGAGCACCGCGCCGATGAGCATCGCAAACGTTTTGGTGAATGCCAAAGGTTTAAAAAGCGCTCCTTCTTGTCCACTGAGTGCGAAAATCGGTAAGAAACTCACCACGATTAAGATAAGCGCAAAAAAGATAGGACGCCCCACTTGTTTGGACGAAGCGATGATGATTTCATTGCGTTTAGCAGGGGTGAGGTGCTCTTCGTGCAGAAGTTTTTTATGCACGTTTTCAATCATCACGATACACGCATCGACCATCGCACCAATGGCTATCGCAATGCCGCCCAAACTCATAATGTTGGACTCTAAGCCAAAGAGTTTCATACACAAAAACGTGAGCGCAATGGTGAGCGGTAAAACGATGATGACGATGAGCGCACTTCTAAAATGAAGTAAAAAGAGCATGACCACCGCCAACACCACGATGCTCTCTTCCAAAAGCGTGTGTTCCAAATTGCCAATGGCTTTAGTAATAAGCTCACTTCTATCGTATGTCGTGACCACTTCCACATCGTTTACATGTAAAGAAGCCAGTTTCTCTTTGACCGCTTGAATGACCTTGTAAGCGTTTTCTTTGTAACGCACAACTACCACGCCGCCCACGACTTCGCCCTCACCGTTGAGTTCAGCCAAACCGTTGCGATAGCTTGGCACAATGCGCACATCGCCGATGTCTTTTAGCGTGAGCGGAATGCCATTTGTCGTTTGGATAGCAATAGCGCCGATTTCCTCTAAAGAGCTCACAAATCCTTTGGCTTGGATGATGTTTTCATACCCATTTTCCAAAAGCACGCGTCCCCCCAAATCACGGTTATTGGATGAAAGCGCTTTACTTATTTGCGCAACACTAAGGTTGTACTTTACCAATGCGTCTTTGTGTAGCGTGATTTCGTAGTTTTTAACGTAACCACCCACACTCGCCACTTCACTCACACCATCCACACCTAAAAGCGCATAACGGTAGAGGTAGTCTTGGATGCTTCTAAGCTCTTCTAAACTCTTTGTTTTCGATTTGAGCGCATACTCAAACACCCAACCAATGCCTGTTGCATCAGGGCCTAGTTTGATGGATGAGCCTGAGGGAACATTTTTTGACACAGAAGCGATGACTTCGCTCACCCTATCTCGTGCCCAGTACATGTCAGTATCGTCGTTGAAAATGATATAGACAATGGCATTTTCATACGAACTAAACGCCCGTACCGTTTTGGCTTTTGCCACGGAGAGCAGTGAGTTCGACAACTCATAAATGATCTGGTCTTCAATGATTTTAGGTGATTGACCAGGGTATTTGACATTGACGATGACTTGCGGTGGTGTTAGGTCTGGCAACGCATCCAAGGGGGTGTTTTTAATTGCCCAAAAAGAGACCAATGATGCGATGACAATACTCAAGATGACAAGAAATTTATTCTTTACACTGGCATTGATAATGGCGTCTATCATTGGAGTGCTCCATTGATTTGTGCGTCACTATCAAACATGAACAACGCACTCGCAACCACTTCGTCACCCTCTTTTAAACCACTCTCTATCTCAAAGGTATCGTTCGATAATCGCTTTGCAATTACCTCTTTTTGCTCGTACTCACCTTCAAATTCGCCTTTAGCAAAGACAAAATGTTGGCTTCCTTTGGTCAGCACCGCACTTTTTGGAAGACTTAAGTACTCTTTTTTCATTCCGCTAAAACGTACTCTCGCAAACGCGTTAATCGGCAACTCCAAAGAGGCATTATCGACCAAGAGCCTTACTTCAACGCTTTTGGTTTTGGCATCGACACTTGGGTAAATATAATCGACTTTAGCCTTATAAGGCTTGTTGGTGATGTCGAAAAAAAGCTCGGCAGTTTTTGTGTTTTTTACAAATGCGACATCTTTTTCATACACACTGACCATCATCCACAAATTGCTATAATCGCTCAGTTCATAGAGCCTGCTTCCTTTAGGGGCAAATGAGCCTTGGTTGATTTTCTTTTGGGTGATGTAACCACTATAAGGCGCATACGTTGTGATTTGCTCAGGCGTGTTTTTATCGGTGATGATTTTATGAATGACCCCTTCATCAACACCCAAGAGTTTGAGTTTTTGCGCAATGCTGTCAATCATCCCTTTGTTATTGATACGAAGGGCTCCGAGTAACTCTTGCTCAGCGGTATAAACCTCAGGAGAATACGCGCGAAACAACGGCTCGCCTTTTTTAACATACGTAAGCATCTTGTTGGCATAGATGTCCCCTACAAAGGCATCGTAACGAAGCACCACATCACGCGTCGTCTCTTCGTTAGGCTTGGTGTAGCCGTAAAAATCTTTGTATTCACTGTCCATCACTTTGGTGACTTTGATGGTTTTGACATTGAAAAGCTGTTTAGCACTAAGCGGCGAGAGACTGAGCATCACCACGCATAAAGATAAAAAAAGTCGTTTCATTACAGCTCTCCTAATAGATAATTGATTTTTAAACATGAAAGGTCATACCCCAGCGTTAAAGCATTGATTTTGAGTTCGGTGTCAAGTGAGGTGGTAAGATTGCTCAGCAATTTGACAAGCGCATCGTTTTGACTAAACGCTGTAGAGAGAATGTTGTCATAAATGCGTCGGTTCTCTTCTAAAATCGCTTGATTGAGTCCGATTTTTTCTTGCTGAAGCTCTTTGTTCAAGAGTTCATCTTGCAAGTCAAAAACGAGCTTGTTTTGCAATGCATTTTCGCTCTGCTCGGAAGCATTTTGTGTGAGTTCTGCTTTACGAATCGAGAGGTTTTCACGTCCGTAAATGGGCAAAGGAATCGAAAAAGAGAGATACCACATATCGTCCCTACTCTCACGGTGGTTGTACCCAAGAGCCACTGTCACGTCAGGAATTTTTTGCTCTTTTTCATAATGAAGATTGTTCAACTCTTTTTGCGTTTGTACTCTTTGAAGCAAGAGTTTTGGGTTGTGCTCTTTAAGGGTTGCTTCTTCATTACTTTTCGTATAAGGCATCAATGCCAAATCAAGCTTTGCATCATCGCTTACGGAAGTGTTTATGATGCTCTCAAGTTTGTGCAACACCGAGCCTTTTTCACGTACCAAACTTTTTTGCGAAATGGCAATGTTTTTCTCCAAAATGGTGTTCGAGAGCGTTTGGTTGTAGTGCGCATTTACGGTACTGTTATACGCTAAGTGCGCTGCTTTTAAATCGGTCAATAATTTTTCATAATGCGCTAGGGTTTTCATATCAGCGTCAATACGTCCTAAGGTGTACTGCAAACTCATAACGCTGTTTGTGATATCGAGCTTTTTATCTTTAATCTCTAAACTTTTGACCGCAACATTTTGCTGTGCGATGGCAGCTTTGATGTCAAGCTTTGCGCCTACGGGAATTTTTTGGGAAAGCTCTAAGAATTCATTTTGGGTTCCTGTGTCACGCTTAAGAGGCTTATCAAAGAAAATGTCTTTTGCACCAATGCCAAGCCTTGGATTTTCCCATACTTTACTTAGATCAACCTCTTGCATCAGAGCCTCTTTTTGTTCTTCAAGCACTTTCAAATCATAGTTATTTTTCAGAGCAAGCTCACTGAGTGAACTCGCTCCTAGAGCGTAACTAGTAATGGCTACGCCTAGAATGAGCGATTTCATCATCAATCCTTAGATATTAACGCTGGATTTTAAGCGTTGTTTTTTGCCGTCTTTGGTCTCAACAACGATGCTGATTTGCCATGTGCCGTGCATTGAAAAGGTTGCATGCGCCATGTACGAGTCACCCATGTTCATCACATCGGCATCAGATTCCATCGCAGGCATGCCTGGCATCTCTGGCATAAACACTTTCATGCTCACTTTGGCATCTTTCACAACTTTCCCGTTCTCTTTCACGGTAATCGTAAACATGTTCATACCTGTTGTTAAAGGCTTCGCACTTACATACTCAACCTCTAAATTTCCCGCCATACCTTTTTTGCTGATACCCTCAGCATAGGCACTACTAAGTCCTAGTAACACTGCAAAAATCGCTACGAAAAGCTTTTTCATTCTGACTCCTTGTAAAGTTATGAGGGAAGTATAAGAGGTGTGTGTGTAGTTTTTGTGGAATGAGTTTCACATAACACATTTAGGGAACTTATAAATCAAAATAATTTTGTTTTTTTATCCTTCTATAGGCGTAATGAAATAGAATTATGAGGAATTATGAGTATTATTAAAATATTAATAAAAATACATGACCTATAGGGATTTGATACCCTATATAAATTATTATAAACTGGACATAAAAATGGCTTTGGTACTGACTCAATGAAACAAACAGGCAAGAAAGAGATTGATAACTTTCACACTATCATTCGTAGCAACATTAAAAAAATTCGCACTCAAAAAAAAGAAACTCAACTGAATATCGGATTAGCCCTTGGTCACGCTTCAGCTTCTTTTTATGCTAAAGCAGAAATTGGACTTGAAAACAAAAAATTTAGTATTGACCATTTGTACAAAATTGCACAAGTGCTTGATGTTGATATCTGTGAATTATTTCAAGGGATTACCACAAAACATAGTGAAAAAAGAACAACATGGGATTTGCAAATCAATGAAATTGATATTATTCCTTGGGATAGCAATTTTAATATTGGTATCTTGGAAATTGATCAACAACATTATGAACTTGTTAGCATCATCAATCAGTTAGGAACACATTTTGTTTTAAATGCCAAGATAGACATTTTGACAATTTTTGATAAATTAATTGCTTATACACAATATCATTTTTATACAGAAGAGAAAATATGGTCTTCCTATTTTCCAAATACAACATATGAGATAACACATAAAAAAAAACATAGAGATTTTGTACAAACATTAAAATCTCTTATTAAATCAAAACAATCTACCAGTATTGAACAAATTACTGAAAATACGTTAAATTTTCTTATTCCTTGGCTTTTAGAGCATACATTAGAATCTGACCGATATCTAGCATATATCGTTTTTGCGATTCAAGAAGGGAAAAATTATTCTGAAGCGAAAGAAATAGCAAAAAAAAGAATGTACAGTATGACTGACATTATCAAAGGAATTTATAAAATTCTCTCAAAAAATTCGTTACAGTTAATGCATCAAGCTACACTTCAACAAAAAACAAAACATCAACTTTATATTCAAGAAAAATTTTTAAAAACACTGATTCGGACGATTCCTGATCCAATATGGGTGAAAGATATTAATGGAATGTATATTACATGTAATTCTCGCTTCGAGCAACTTTATGGTGAAGTTGAAAAAAATATTATTGGGAAAAATGATTATGATTTTGTTCAAAAAGATGTAGCCGATCTCTTTCGCGAACAGGATAAAAATACGGCTTTAACAAAAGAACCTCTAACGCTTGAAGAATGGAGTATGTTTGCTGATGGGCATAAAGAATTTTTAGAAATTACAAAAGCACCCTTACTGGATGATGACAACAATCTGATAGGTATTTTGGGGGTTGCACGCAATATAACGCACTATAAACTAGCGGAAGAAGAGCTTCAAAAAGCTGCTTATTATGACCAAGTTACGAACTTGCCTAATCGATTGTTTTTATATGAAAAACTTCAACAAATCATCATACACAAGAAACAACCACCTTTTCATATAGCAATTATTTATATTGACCTTGATGGGTTCAAAGAGATTAATGACCAATATGGTCATAAAATAGGCGATCAATTGCTTATTGCCTTTTCGCAACGACTCAAAAGACTCTTAAAAGAAGAAGACACATTTGCTAGACTTGGAGGTGATGAATTTGTCATTATCTTACAAAATATCCACACTATTTCGGATATAAAAGCTATTTTAGCAAGATTTTTACATGTCACATCCAACCCTTTTTTAATTAATCAATTTCATTTAACTATTTCAGCCAGTTGGGGTGTTACACTTTATCCACAAGACAAAAAGGTACTCACGTGTGAACAATTACTTAATCAGAGTGACCAAGCAATGTATTATGCAAAACGACAAGGAAAAAACCAATACCAATTCTTTACAAATGATATGCCACATCATATCTAATATATCCAATTGCATTATCAAAACCGTAGTCTTCCTTTCTTCTGAGTTCAAACAAAATACATCTATGAATGTACCTCTTATATTTCTTGTATAATGCCTTTTATGAAAATCCTACTTTTAGAAGATGACCCAATACTTAGCGAAATCATTGAAGAGTTTTTAATCGAACATGATTTACATGTAAAACTCTTTTACGATGGTAAAGATGCGCTTGAGGCTGTTTTTTCGGAACAGTTTGATTTGCTGCTTCTTGACATCAATGTTCCAAGTCTCAATGGCTTTGAGCTTTTGAGTGAAATCAAAAATGCGCGCATTACCACGCCGACCATTTTTATCAGCTCGCTCGACCAGATTAGCGATGTGAAAAAAGGCTTTGCTTTGGGTGCGGAAGATTACCTCAAAAAACCGTTTGATTTGGAAGAGCTTTTGGTACGCATTGAACGTACGAAGAAATTGCATAACATTGACATGGATGAGCGCATCACACTTGCCGATAAACTCTATTTTGACCCGAGCACTTTGGAGATTCACTCCCCCAAGACTTCTTACAAACTTCGCAAAAAAGAGGCACAGTTGTTGGAGTATTTTTTAAAACACAAAAATCGCGTGCTCAGTTTTGAAGAGATTATCGAAGAGGTGTGGCGTTTTGAGGAGATTCCTACGCACGCAACCGTTCGCACCTACATTAAAAACCTGCGCAGTTACGGACTTGAAACATTCATTGAAAACACCAAAGGAGTGGGCTATGTCTTTAAGCCACTATGAAAAACGCTCCCTTGTTCGTTTTTTACTGATTTATCTAATTTCGATTTATACGTTTATTTTGATTCTTGCGGGTATGTTTTATACAATTGAGAAGAAAAACATGTATGAAACACACTCGCTTAAAATGAATACCATCGCCTCTTCCATTTCACATAAAATCATTACGGCACACATGATGGACGATGAAAGGTTGGTTCATTGCTTGCATCAAGGCTTTATCGAGCAGTGTTTTGGCGTTGAGAAAGGATTTGAAGTAGCACTTTTTGGCATCGACCACACACCGTTACATGTAACGTTTAACGACATCCCTGATTTTACGAAAAAATTCTATCTCAAAGACAACAGCTTTTTTTATGTCGATGACAGCGCCCAACTGCATCTTGGCGTGCAGTACATCGTCATCAAGGAAAAACACATTTCGCACCTTTTGAACGCGATTTTGTATGAAATCATTCTCTATCTTTTACTCAGCCTCGCTTTTGCAACACTCCTTGGTTACGTGCTTGCCAAGCTCTTTTTAAAACCCATCCAAGCGGAAATCGAAACGCTCGATACGTTTATCAAAGACTCCACGCATGAGCTCAATACACCCATCACAGCAATCTTAATGAGCATTAGCACGCTTAAAAACGTGGAAGAAAAAAAACGCAAACGCATTGAACTCAGCGCCAAGCGCATCGCAACCTTGTATGGGAACCTAAGCTATATGCTTTTACACGACAAACAACATGAAGAAAAAAGCGATGTCGATGTGAAAAAACTCATCGAGGAACGGGTCGAATATTTTGCCGATTTAATGCTAAGCAAACGCATTAATTTAACGCTCAATCTAGAAGAAAAATTTTTACATGTAAATCAAGAAAGCCTCGTCAAACTCATCGACAACTTGCTTTCCAACGCCATCAAATACAACCGTTTGGACGGAAGTATCGACGTGAGCCTGACGCCAGAAAAACTCAGCGTCAAAGACACTGGCATTGGCATCGAAAGTTCAAAATTAGGCGACATCACCAAGCGCTACAAACGCGCCAACTCTGATAAAGGAGGCTTTGGCATCGGCTTGGACATCGTAAACACCATCTGCAAAGACAATGGCTTTACATTGGTGATTGACTCTACTGAGGGTGAAGGCTCCACATTTAGTATCTATTTTTAAAAGGAAAATCATGTTTGAAAACTTACTTACTGAACATTCATTTCACGTCCATTGTCCACAGTGTGATGAAAAGAACACCATTAAACTATCAAAAGAAATTAAATGCAAAAAATGCGACAATTCGTTTTCTGGAAAAACTTTTTTTAAAAAACTTTCTTGTACTACATTTTCATCTATCGCAATCGGAGCAACTTTAGGTGTTGGAGGTACGCTCTACAGTGAATATAAACTATTTAATCATATCGTTGAAAATTCTCCATCAATAGAAGAACAAAGGATTCCTATCCCTGTCGAGAAAGCTTACAAACTTGTCCAATCTTGTATTAGTAATAATAGGGTTAATTACAGTTATTATACAAAGAAGATTCGCGATAATTGCTTTTGTGCTGTTGAAAAATTATCAGAAACGGGAAGTATACGTTTTCTAGAAACTTATTCTAGTACACTTCAAAACTATTATAATCAGTGTTCTAATCAGTAAGGATATATTCGTCATCTAGCATAGAATGAAAATACAGTCTTTCCTCCTCTAAAAAAAGGCAGTATTTTTCCATTTTTTCGATAGTTAATGGGTTTGCACTCTTATAAGTATCTTTGCGTTGCCTTAAATGCTTCAAATGTCCATAAAATAATTCAAATTGTTTTTCATTGTCCCGTTCATATTCGTTGTCTGGTGCTCTGTCAAAATAATCTTGTGCAAATTTACGCAGTGACCCGCCATAATTATTTTCAATGCCTTTTTCAAGTTGTTCCCATAATTCTAAATACCGCTCTTTACTATTTTGTGTCCCCATAGCGTCCCCGCTCCTAATGCAATAATTCTTTCAATGATTCAATTATGAAAATGATTGTATCAAATTTTCTCACAAGGAGACATCATGTTTTATTGCGGCAACTATCCTGGCTGGGTAGTCGATAGAGGGTTAGAAAATGAGGAGTGGGTTCATGACAGATGGGATGATTAAATCTTTTGAACTCATCGAAGAAGAAAACATTTTGATAAAGGAGATTAAGCGCAACAATGTTTATTCAAATTCCTTCTAAAGATGTTTTTTACAGTGACAACGGCGGTCTTGAAATTCGCTGTATTGATGAACCGTTTTTTTTAAATCTTAGTTCATTGATACAAATCGAATTACAAGCATGCATCATTCATAAGGTTTTTGTCAATCATAGCGTTAGATTAGAACATCTGATCAAATGCTATGTACTGGCAAATGATGGCGTTTGGAATTTTATGACTTTATACTTCACAAAAAGTAGTCATGAAGAGTTTAAAAAAATTCAAAATTTAATAATATAAAGGAAATAACCATGTCAAAAAATAGTTCAAAACCGACACAAGCAAATAACAACAATCATGCGAACCAGCTCAATAGCAACCCAGGAACAAATGGTACCAATAAAGCCTATAAAGCTGTTCAAGACAATCGAAGTAATCAATTAAACCCTAACAACCCAAAAAGTCCTTATTACAAAGGAAAGTAATGGCGCTTCTTCATAATGTGACAGGAAATAGCTTGATACGTTTTATTCAATCGTTGGGATATAGTTGTGAAAGGCAAAACGGAAGTCATAAGATATTCACAAATCAAGCATTTAAAACGATTATTGTTCCTGTTCATAAAAAGAAGATTATCAAGACAGGATTATTGTGCAAGATACTTAAAGATATTGGTATCTCGAAGACAGACTTTATTTATGCAATTCAAAATCATTAAATGAAAGGAAAACACAATGGCTGGACTTATCAATGCACCAAGTACAACAGGTAACCCGTCAGGTGGGGGAAGAAGCAATAATCCTCCTAGAAAAGCTTAATTAAAGATTGGGTTGCCCAAAAAATTTCTGGGCAACTTTTTTCAGTATTCTTTTACTTTTAATCTCTTCAAATACAACTGTTTTGGCAAAAGCATCGAAGTGATACTTTCGCCTGACAACTTAGCACCAAAGACAATGGCTTTAGACTCATCATCGACTCTGAAATGAATGTTGGTTCTGTTTTTAATATTTACTTTTAAGCCAAAACATCCATTCGCTTGCGCTACAATAGTTGCATCATCTGTTTGCATACCGCAGATGAAAATGCATCTTATCCATATTTTCAAAGGAGCGAGGCATGAAAACCTTTTCCTTACTCATGCTTATAGGGAGTCTTCTTATGGCAACACCGTCAATTTATGATTTTGAGGTGGTCGATATTCATCACCAACCCGTCTCCATGGCTTCTTTTAAAGGCAAAGTCCTTCTCATCGTCAATACCGCCAGCAAATGCGGCTTTACCCCGCAATTTGAAGGACTCGAAAAGCTCTACAAAACCTACCATGACCGAGGATTTGAAGTCCTAGGCTTTCCGTGCAATCAATTCGCTTCGCAGGAACCTTTGAATGAAGCGCAGATTGAGAGCTTCTGTCAGCTTGATTATGGGGTAACGTTTCCCATGTTTGCCAAAATAGAGGTGAACGGGGACAATGCGCATCCTCTTTATCGTTTCCTAAAAGCTCAGGCAACGGGATTGTTGGGCAGTGAGTCCATCAAATGGAACTTTACGAAGTTTTTGATTGACCGTAACGGCACTGTCATCGAACGCTTTGCACCGGCGACGACGCCTGAATCCATCGAAGACGCGATTAAAAACCTACTTTAGTGATGGTGGGAATCGTCCCACCATCGACGCATCTTTTACAAAATCTTTTTGAATTCTTTCTGATTAAAATATATCCATACCCATTTTTTAAATCGTCACTTATCATTTTGATAAGCACAAAAAATTTTGCTCCAATTTTAATCTTGACTATTTTAATAATTATACTTGACATTATCTTCTAAAACCGCTATTATTCTGAAAATTTACAAAGGAGGCGTCATGATAGAACATAAAAAACGAAGCATTGCAAAAGCAATTTCGTGGAGAGCAACAGGAACTATCGACACAATGATTATTAGTTTTATCGTCACAGGAAGTCCACTTGCTGCTGTTTCTATCGGCGCATTCGAGCTCATTACTAAAACGACGTTGTATTATTTTCATGAACGTGCGTGGAATAAGATTGATTTCGGGCGCGAAAAAACTGAGCCGGAGTATCAGATATGAGCCAAACATACGAATCTAAAATCGCTGAAGCTATTAAAGTATTGCAAGAGCATATCGGAGCGAAGGGTTTAAACGTGACGTTGGCCTTTAGCCACCAAAGTGAAGATGCCATTGCCATCTCTTTAGCGCAAAAAGCGGGTATTGATTTTGATGTGTTTACGCTAGATACACACAAACTGTTCGCTGAATCACATGCGTATGAAAAAGAGATAGAGTCCTTTTTTGGCATAACGATTCAACGTTTTAGCGCAAGCGATGATGCTATTGCTACGTTAGAAGCAAAAGTCGGAGAATATGGTATTTTTGATGATATTAGTTTACGCAAAGAGTGTTGTCATGTGCGAAAAATTATGCCTCTAAGGGAGGCATTAAAAAATTATGACGGTTGGATTAGCGGAATTCGCATCGCCCAATCCATTACCCGTAGTGACACACACTTAAAAGAATTTGATGAAAATTTTAAGCTCTTGAAGTTTAACCCACTCGCTTTTTTTAGCGATGAAGAGGTTGAACGTTATATGGCTGAATATGTCATTCCTAAAAATGCTCTTTACACCAAAGGGTTTAAAAGCATCGGTTGCAAGCCTTGTACCAGAGCCGTGAAAGAAGGCGAAGACATCAGAGCGGGCAGATGGTGGTGGGAAAATCCCGAACATAAAGAGTGCGGATTGCATCTGCACCAAAAGGATTAATATGGATCATTTAGACAGACTCGAAGCCCAGAGTATTTATATTTTGCGCGAAGCGTATCGAAGCTTTCCAAATCTTGCTATGCTTTGGAGCATTGGCAAAGATAGCACGGTACTCTTGTGGCTCACACGAAAAGCATTTTTTTCCCATGTACCTTACCCATTGGTACACATTGATACAGCGTTTAAAATTCCAGAGATGATTCGTTACCGTGATGAAATCGCCATCCAATGGGACTTAAACTTAGTCGTTGGACAAAACAAAGAAGCGCTTGCCAAAGGCGAAACTTTCGTGAATGGACTTGATCGTTTGAGTTGCTGTAAAAAGCTCAAAAGCGACGCGCTCAAATACACACTCGATGGAACATGGGCACGTCGTAAATGGAACCCTTACAAAAAAGTATGGGAAAATGAGTTAAACGGAGCTCCGTATACGGGCGTTATCGTAGGCGTTAGAGCCGATGAAGAGGGAAGCCGCTCCAAAGAGCGTGTCTTCTCAGCGCGTGACGAAAAAAGCGAATGGGATGCAAGCACGCAACCGCCAGAGCTTTGGAATCAGTACAAAACGGACTTTGCGCCAGGAACGCATGTGCGCATTCACCCGCTTTTAGAGTGGACGGAGCTCAATATTTGGGAATACATCGAGAGGGAAAACATACCGATTATCAACCTTTATTTTAATAACGGCAATGGTAAACGCTACCGCTCTTTAGGTTGTTTTCCCTGTACGGCTCCTGTGGATTCAGATGCAAAGAATCCAAAAGAGATTATTGAAGAGCTTACCAGTGGGAAGTTTAAAGACATCGCAGAACGCTCAGGTCGTGCTCAAGATAAAGATGGTGGCGGAACACTTGAAGCCCTAAGAAAAGAAGGATATATGTAATGGATTTCTTTTGCATACATGCAAAAGAAAAAAGCACCCAAGGTGCGTGGGCTTACCGCCGAGGTAAACTCAGCGTTAGCGTAGCTTTTAGAGCTTTGCTTTAAAAGCGTGTCAAAGTTATAAAAATTTTAAGAATGTAAAGAGAGAATAAAAACGATGCAACGCCTCAATATTGTCATCACAGGGCACGTCGATCACGGCAAGAGCACACTCATTGGGCGTCTACTTGCCGACACCGACTCATTGCCACAGGGAAAACTAGAGAGTGTGAAAAAGATGTGTGAAAACAATGCCCGTCCGTTTGAGTATGCCTTCTTGCTTGACGCACTTGCCGATGAGCAAAAGCAAGGCATTACGATAGACAGTGCGCGCGTCTTTTTCCAAAGTAAAAAAAGGGAGTACATCATCATCGATGCACCCGGTCACATTGAATTTTTAAAGAATATGATCAGCGGAGCGTCTCGTGCGGAAGCGGCGCTTTTGCTCATTGATGCGAAAGAAGGTGTAGCAGAGAACTCCAAACGTCACGGTATGTTGCTCTCGCTTTTGGGCATCAAACAAGTGGCGATTGTGGTCAATAAAATGGACTTAGTGGGTTTTAGCGAAATTGCCTTTAACAAGCTGAAAATTGAGTACAGCGAATACCTCGCAACACTGGGTGTAAAAAGCGATATTTTCATCCCAATCAGTGCGCGTGAAGGGGTCAATCTCATAGAGCATTCCACCTCTACGCCTTGGTATCAAGGGCCGACTGTCTTAGAGATTTTGGATAGTTTTAAAAGTGTGGAAGAAAAAAAAGAAGAGCATTTTAGAATGCCTCTGCAAGACGTGTATAAATTTACACGCGATAACGACGATAGACGCATTTACGCAGGAACCGTGACCAGTGGGGAATTACATGTAAACGATGAAGTCATCTTTTACCCTTCTTTGAAACGTTCACGTGTGGCGAGCATCGAGAGTTTTAACACGCCTGTGAAAACGAGTGTGAAAGAGAGCGAAGCGATCGGCTTTACGCTTCAAACACAAATTTATGTGCGCAATGGCGAAGTGGTAGCAAGGGCTGACCAGAATGAGCCAAAGGTGAGCAACCGCTTTGTTGCCAATCTTTTTTGGTTGGGCGCCAAACCTTTGGAGCTTGATAAGCCGTATAAAATCAAGATAGGTTCGGCACAAAATACGATCTATCTTGAAGAGATTAAACGTGTGATCGACGGCGATACGCTAGACCGCGCCGATGAGCCAAGTGTGGGTCGTCATGAAGCCGCCAACGTGGTTTTTCGTTTGCATGATATTTTAGCGATGGAACAATTTGACGAGAACCAAAAATTGGGACGTTTCGTCATCGTCGATGAGTATGATATTGCCGGTGGTGGCATTATCACGGAAGTGCTGGAGCCTTATGCGAATCGTCGTACAAAAACGCATTCGGTGGCATCGACTTTAGTTGGAAAAGCCAGCGATAACGCAGAGTTTGAAGAGGAGCTTTTTGCCCTGCTTCGCAAACATTTTCCACATCAGTTTACCTAAAATTTCTGCCTCTTTGAGGCAAGCTTTAGTGCCACAGCGGCTAGCGTAGCCAAAGAAGCTTTGCTTTTTTGGCGTTATTAAAAATAAAAAAGGACAACTATGAAACTTACCATTAATGGCGATTCAAAAGAGATTAAGGACGGCATTGCTCTTTCTGAGCTACTGATTATTGAAAATGTTGAAATGCCAGAGATGGTTTCCGTTCAACTCAACGATGAGTTTTTAACCAAAGAAGAGCATGCAGTAACCGTGCTTAAAGAAGGCGATGAAATCAACTTTTTATACTTTATGGGAGGTGGCGCGTGAAAGAGTTTAGCGATGAGGAATTAGAGCGTTATTCACGCCATATTATCCTCCAAGATGTTGGTATTGAAGGACAAGAGAAAATTTCAAATTCCAAAGTGCTTGTCATCGGTGCAGGCGGACTTGGTTCACCCGTAGCGCTTTACTTAGCCGCAGCAGGTGTGGGAGAAATCGGCATCGTGGATGGTGATGTGGTCGATTTAAGTAACCTTCAGCGTCAAGTCATTCACACGACAACCGAAGTGGGTGTGCCTAAAGTACTCTCCGCTAAGGCGAAGATGGAAGCGATTAATCCCAATGTCAAAGTCACGGTGTATCAGAAATTTTTAGATGCGTCAAACATCCTTGACATCGTTAAAGGGTACGATTTTGTTATTGATGGAACCGACAACTTTTCGGCAAAATTTCTCATTAACGATGCGTGTGTTTTGGCAAACGTCCCTTATTCACACGGCGGCATTTTACGCTTTGGCGGACAAACGATGACGATTAAACCCCATGAGAGTGCATGTTACGCATGTGTGTTTGACAGCCCTCCGCCAGCCAACGCCATTCCCACATGTTCGAGTGCGGGTATCTTAGGCGCTGTTGCAGGTATGCTTGGAACCATTCAAGCCGCGGAAGCACTCAAATACATCGTTGGCGTGGGTGAGCCTTTGTACAACAGACTTTTAACGTTTGATGCCAAAACGATGAATTTTAGAAACGTCAATTTTAAGAAAAACCCGAAATGTCGCGTCTGTGGAGGCGAAGGCATTAAAGAAATTAAAGATTACGAAGCGGTGGTCTGTGAGGCAAAACTATGATAAAAATTCCTCAAAGTGCGTACAACGAGATGATTCTCCATGCACTCAAAGACAATCCTATCGAGGCGTGTGGGTACTTGGCTGGACTGAATGGCGAAGTCAAGTACGCTATTCCGATGCAAAATACCGACGCGAGTAATGAGCATTTTAGCTTTGACCCTCAGGAGCAGTTTGATGCGTTTAAAAAGACGCAAAAAGAGGGGTTGCGTTTAATTGGGGTGTATCACTCACACCCCGAAACACCAGCGCGTCCAAGCGAAGAGGACATTCGTTTAGCGTATGATCCCAATGTTAGCTATATTATTGTTTCATTAGCAGGTGAAACACCTGATATGAAGTCATTTATTATTAAAAATAAAACGGTTGAAAAAGAAGAAATTAACATTATTTAAAGTCTGTAAAGCGCGTTGAAAAATGTAAAACAGCTTACGAAATAACCTTCTATCGACACGGTTGAGACACGATGGGTGCCCCGAAACGCTCCGCTTTTTCGTCCCATCGGCTCAAAGTGTCTCTTTCAGGTCATTTCTCCGCGTTTTACTCTGAACTGCTTTACTTTTTTACATGTAACAACAAGGAGTTACGATTATGAGCAAGTATGAAATTCCTCAATTGGTCTACGATGACCTCGAAGTTTTTAAAAAAAACCATGCCGACTTTTTAGCAGGTACACTCGATGACCTGACCTTTAAAACAATGCGTGTGCCTTTTGGTGTGTACGAGCAACGTGAAGCCAATACCTTTATGGTGCGCATTAAACTCGCAGGGGGTATTCTCACTCCAAAACAGCTTTTAACGCTGGCGGATTTGGCGGAAAAATATGCCCATGAAAGCCTTCATATCACGACGCGCGGTGGCGTGCAACTGCACTATGTCAAAATCGAAGACATTATCAGCATCATCGAAACATTGCACTCCATCAGCCTAAGTGGTCGCGGTGGCGGTGGCAATACCGTGCGTAATGTTATGGCAGACCCACTCGCAGGAACCGCGCAAGATGAAGTCTTTGATGTCTCTCCTTATGCGCTTGCCATTACCTCTAAAATGCTAGAACAAAAAGACTCGTTTGCACTTCCTCGCAAATTCAAAATCACGTTTAGTGGTTCAGAAGCAGACCGCGGTTACGCGACGATTCACGATGTAGGCTTTATCGCGAAGATTCAAGATGGCGTGAAAGGCTTTAAGCTCTTTACCGCGGGAGGCATGGGTGCAAAATCTCGTTTAGGAACAAAATTGCGTGATTTTATACCCGATACCGAAGCCTTTTTATATGCGCAAGCGATTAAGCAAGTGTTCGACAAATATGGCAACCGTAAAAACAAACATGCTGCACGTCTTCGCTTTTTATTTGAAGATTTGGGCTTGGAAGAGTTTAACAAACTCCTAGAAGTGGAACTAAATGATGTACGCGCCAAGGGTGATTGGGAGATGGACATTGAAGCGATTGAGCGAACCGTGGGCGATACCACGCATGAGCCTTTCGTTGTGCCAGAGAACATCAAAAAATGGTGGAATCGTTATGTCTATGCACAAAAACAAGCGGGACTTTATGGCTGTAAAGTGCCTGTGCATTTGGGAGATATTCACTTCAATAATGCTCGTGCACTAGCAAATGCGTTGCTTCCATTTGGGGAAGATGTGCTTCGTTTTACGGGAGACCAAAACCTTTATATTCGTAATCTCACCGCACCGCAAATGGCAAGTTTGCACGACATATTGCAACACTTTTCCAAAGACGTCGTACGTCCAACGCTCTTTGGCGATATGGTCGCATGTACGGGAGCGGCGACGTGTCAGCTTGGCATTGCTCGTCCCAGAGGTGCGGTGGATGCGATTCAAAAGCGTTTGAGCAAACTTTTAGACGAACGCGATTATGACGCACTTCAAGGTTTCAAAATTCATTTATCGGGCTGTCCGAACAGTTGTGGAAAACACCTTATCGGCGACCTAGGATTTTTTGGAAAAGTCCAACGTAATGAAGGCTACTCTTACCCAGCCTACAACGTCGTCGCAGGTTCTCGCACAAGTGGAGAAGGCACCGTATTTGCGCAAAAAGCGGGTGATGTTGCGGCATTTCATTTGCCTGCTTTTGTCGAAGAAGTGTTGGATACATGGCTTAACCATGTAAAAAAATACGAGAGCTTCGCCGACTGGATTGACGATGGTGGACTGAAAATCGTGGAAGAGATTTCTAAAAAATACGTGGAAATTCCCTCGTTCAAAGACGATAAAAACCCGTACTTTGACTACAATGCTGTCGAGCTCTTCTCCCTAAAAGGAAGAGGCATGGGCGAATGTAGTGCGGGTATGTACGACCTCATCGAGGCCGATAAAAAAGCGCTCAAAGAGGCGTTGGAAAAAGAGGAGAAAGATTTTGAGCTGATTCGTCTTTTATCGGCGCGTATGTTACTCGTCACACGAGGCGAAGATGCGCGCGATAAAGCAGGCGTTCTCAAAGCGTTTAAAACGCATTTTATCGACACAACCCTGCTTAACGCGTACTTTGGCACAATGCTAGAGGGCGATGCGGATGAAAAATCGATTGAGCTTGCCGAAGAGGTGATGAAGCTTTATGCGAGCATGGATCACACGCTCAAATTTGCCAAAGAAAAAGAGCTCGCTGCCGCAGCAGCAGACGTCAAAGAGGAAAAATCAGTACATTTTAAAGACCTCAGCGG
The DNA here is from genome assembly GCA_002452855.1 of Sulfurospirillum sp. UBA6790. Next base: position 72,263 of record DKFS01000069.1, read on the forward strand.
CGTGGCGTGTCCGATGAATTTTGTGAAAACAAAGATGGAACTCTCCAAAATCGGAAGTGGTGAAGTCTTAGAGATTTTACTCGATGATGGCGCACCAATCGACAATGTACCCAAATCCGTCGCAGGAGAGGGTCACACGGTCGAAGCTACCACCAAAGAGGGCAATGGCTGGCGCGTAAGGATCGTGAAAAAATGAGTACCTTAGGTATCGCGCTAACGCCCAAAAAAACGCTTCTCATTGGTGCTGGTAAAGTCGCCGCCCAGAAAGCGCGCGTGCTCGATAGCCTTGATTTTGTGTATGAGATTGTCGCAGCAGAGGTTTTGGATGAGTATTTTACGTCCAAAACATTTACATGTAAACCGTTTGAAGATAAAGACGCGGAGGGGTTTGAGGTTATTATCGACGCCACAGGAAATGAGCAGGTGACTGCGCGTTTGGTTGCCCTTAAACCCGTGCTTCACTTTTGGCTTAATGTCGTGGATGTCCCCGAACTGTGCGATTTTTATTTTAGCGCGCTTACGCGTCGTGGGGACATTCAAGTCGCCGTCAGCAGTGGCGGCAGCTCACCCACGTTGGCACAAGTGATTCGTGACAAGATTGAGCGCATTTTACCGCGCGATTTGACCTCTTTGATTGAGCGGCTCAAAACTGAACGCAAAAAGCCTGAGCGTGACCTTGAAAACCTGCGAAGCATTGCTAAAGCAGGCGCGGGCAAGGTTTTTCTCATTGGGTGTGGGACAGGTTATATCGGAAATCTCACGCTCGATGCACTCCAAGCATTCGAGCTTTTAGACGTTGCATTGGTCGATGCTTTGGTCTCCAAAGAGATTCAAGCTTTGATACCCTCTTCGTGTACGATTGTCGATGTCAGTAAGAAAAAAGGATTTCATTCCAAAAGCCAAGATGAAATCAATGCGCTTTTGGTGGAATATGCGAAACAAGGACTCGTTGTCGGACGACTCAAAGGAGGTGACCCGCTTTTGTTTGGAAGACTCGGCGAAGAGAAGCAGATTTTGAGCCAACAGGACATCGCGTTTGAGGTCATCAATGGCATTACTTCAGCGCTTCGCTCCTGCACGGTTTCAGGCATTGTACCGACGATTCGTGACATCTCAAAAGGTGTCACCATCGTCTCAGCGCACCTGAGAGAAACACTGTTTAACGATGATTGGGTGCGTATTTTAAAGCAACCTTTGCACACCGTCATCGTTTTAATGGCACACAGTTTTGCCGGTAAAATTCAAGCTTCTATCGCAAAAGAAGGTATCGACCCACATCTTCCCGCGGCATTTGTCTCAAAAATAGACCTACCTGAGCAAGTGACCATAGTGGGAACTGTGGAAAAATTAGATAAAATGAGCGCATTATGTGCCACACCCGCGGTCTTAATCATCGGTGAGTGCGTGGCACGTGAGAACATTGTACCCGCTGAGAATAGCGGCAAAATTATTTACATGTAAAGGATAATCGCGCAGAAAAAACCTGAACGAGACACCCCAGCCGATGGAACGAAGCGTGAGCGTTTCGGGGAACACATCGTGTCTGGGCCGTGCCATGAGAGGGTTTATTTCGAAGTTGATTAGCCTTATAAAGGATATTTTATGGGATTTACGACCAAAGCATTGCATGCCAAACCTGCACACAAAGACCAATATGGCGCGATGCGCTTTCCTATTTACCAAAGTTCAGCGTTTGAGTTTGAAAAAGCAGAAGACTTAGAGGCTGTTTTTAAAGGTCAAAAAATGGGGCATGTCTATACACGCTCTTCCAATCCGTCCATTGAAGAGTTTGAACTCAAAATCAAAGCCATCAGTGGTGCGTTTGGAGTTATTGCAACCGCAACGGGTATGGCTGCCATCTCCAATGCTTTTTTTGCGCTATTAAAAAGTGGCGATAACATCATCACGACCCAGTATCTTTTTGGCAATACGCTCTCTCTTTTCCAAACCCTTTTGAGTGACTTTGAAGTAGAAGTGCGTTATGTGGATTTGAGCGATTTAGAAGCCATTAAAGCGAATATTGATGATAAAACACGCTTTTTGTTTTGTGAAAGTATCAGCAATCCACAGCTCATTGTGCCTGATTTTGGAGCGATTAAAGATGTGTTAAAAGAGCAAAATGTGCCTTTCATCGTCGATACAACCGCAACACCTTGGAATATTTTCGATGCAAAAAAACACGGCGTGGATATTGAGATTATCTCCGCGACCAAGTACATCAGTGGCGGCGGGCATGTTTTAGGCGGCTTGATTGTCGATAATGGCACATTTAACTGGAAAAATCACGCAAATTTGGCATCGTACTATAAAAAATTTGGTCCCAATGCTTTTATGGCACGTCTTCGTAAAGAGACCTACCGCAATCTAGGCGCTTCACTTTCACCTCAAAGTGCTTACTTGCTCTCCCTTGGACTTGAAACACTGGATTTAAGAGTGCAAAGAAGCTGTCAAAACGCACTGTTTGTCGCACAACATTTGCAAAGTAAAGCCGAAATCATTAGCGTTGAGTATCCGTTTTTAGAAAGTTCATCGGCGTTTGCTAACGCGTCTAAGCAGTTTAGTGGCGGTGGCGGCATTATCAGCTTTAGCTTTAAAGACAAAGAGAGTGCGTATGCTTTTTTAAACCGCCTCAACATCATCAAGCGAGGCACAAACGTTCAAGACAATAAATCCTTAGCGATTGCGACGTACCATACGATTTATGCGGAGTATTCCACGGAACAAAAAGCAGCGTTTGGACTAACCGAGGGAATGATTCGCCTCTCTGTTGGTATTGAGGATGTAGAAGATTTACTCGCAGATATCGACCAAGCGTTGATAGTAGAAGAGACTACTTCGTGGAAAGATAACGAACCTAAAGAGAACTATCTTTTTGATGTTTAAGCGTTTGAGTGAATGAAAAGTGTTACATGTAAACCCTAAATTCACTCAAAAGGGGCTGTTTTAAAATAAAAAAAGTAAACATGGGGTAAAATTTCATCGCGCTGGTGTAGCTCAGCTGGTAGAGCAGTTGATCCGTAATCAACAGGTCGGGGGTTCGAGCCCCTTCACCAGCTCCAGTCTCTTCAAAATTCCCCATGTTTTAATGCTAAACGTTTAACTTCCCTGCCTTTTAAATCTTTACATGTAAAGAAATGTTAAAAATTTAGCCTTGAACTTTTTTAAAGCGTAGCGTGGGCGCACTGCCAAAGTGAACTCAGCGTTAGCGTAGCTTTTAGAGCTTTGCTTTAAAAGCGTGTCAAAAATGAACGCGGTGCCCTTTGGGCTAACACGAAACGTAAAGACTTTTACTCTTTAGACGTCGAATTAGTTAAGCGCCAAAGGCGCACTTTCTGCCTCGTAGAGGCTAGCTTTAGTGCCCAGTGGCTAACGTAGTGCGAAGAGCTTTGCTTTTTGCACGTGTCAAAAATAAAAAGAGAGAACTATTATGAAAATTGCATTATTAATGAGTGGTGGCATTGACTCTAGCTACTCCGCTTACTTGCTCAAAAACCAAGGGCATGAGGTCATTGGCATCTATCTCAAACTCCATGACGATGAGAAAAAACATGCCATCAACATCGCCAACATCGAAAAAGTGAGCCATCATTTGGGCATACAGACCCATGTGATTGACGCCAAAGCGCTCTTTAAAGAGCATGTGTATGACTATTTTGTCCGCTCGTATGAGCAAGGACGCACCCCCAATCCGTGTGCTTTTTGCAATCCGAAAATGAAATTTGGGTTTGCCTTTGAAAAAGCGATGGAAATGGGATGCGAGAGAATTGCCACAGGGCATTATGCGCGCATCAAAGAAGGGCATATTCAAGAAGCATTTGATATGAGTAAAGACCAAAGTTATTTTCTCTTTGGGCTTAAAAAAGAGGTTATTGAGAAGATTATGTTTCCCCTAGGCGGCATGCTTAAAAATGACATCAAACCCATTGCACTCAAAGAATTACCGTGGCTAGGCACGCTTGAGAGTTATAAAGAATCTCAAGAGATTTGCTTTGTCACCGACACTTATATTGAAGTATTGAAAAAACATATCAACGTCGATCAAAAAGGCGCTATCAAAGATGTTAAAGGCAATGTCATTGGTGAACATAAAGGCTATATGCACTACACCATCGGCAAACGAAAGGGTCTTACTATCAATGGAGCGCACGACCCGCATTTTGTGGTAGGCATCGACGCGAAGAGCAATACCGTCGTTGCAGGTACGAAAGATGACCTGCGTCAAACCAAAGTAGTGGCAGAAAACTTTTCTTTAGGAGAGGACTTTAAAGAGGGTGTGTACGGCATAAAAGTACGCTACCGAAGTCCACAAGTTCAAGCTTACGTCAAAGTGGTCGATGGTAAAATCATCGCAAAACTCCAAGAGAGTGTTTTTGGACTGGCTAGTGGTCAAGCGCTTGTGGTGTATCAAGACGATCTCGTCTTAGGCGGCGGTTGGATTGAAGCGTAAAAGAGCCCGTTTTAGGGCTCTTTTGTTTTACATGTAAAAAGTTTTTCTACCTCATTGGCGGCAAAAGCAACATACTGGTCGCATTTGCACGTTTTGCAATTTCCTGCATGAAATTTTTCACCTGCGTCTGCATCGCTTAGAGCAAATCCTAGCAATTCGGCACATTCACATGTGCCATACGCTTCTTCAAAACGAGTTTTGAATGTTTGTACATTGTGGTACAGCTCCTCTTTGGGCGCATCGGCTTGTGTACGTCCTTGCAACAACGACAAAGCCATCATACCGCCGCTAAATGCGCCACACAATCCACCTTTCGTTCGTGCCATTCCACTGCCAAACGCAGAAGCGATAGAGGGAATCAAAGGCGAGTCGATGCCATGATGTTCTGCAATCGCTTTTAAAACCGCTTCACTGCACACATATCCATTGGAAAAATGCTCCAATGCTTTCTCACTCACATTCATGTACCCATCCTCACAATAACGCTGTAATCTCTTCCGTACTCAAGACTTTTCCACTGCTCACCACACGACCATCCACGACCAGTGCAGGCGTAGAGGTTACGCCATACTCTAAAATCTTCATCATATCTTCAACTTTCTCTATCTGTGCAAACATGCCTTTTTGTGCCACTGCTTCTTTTACATGTAAAAGCAGTGTCTGACATTTTGCACAGCCTGTTCCTAAAACTTCTATCTTCATCGTTACTCCTTTGAGCTTTTAAACGCTTCTAAAAATTCTTGTGCACTCTCTCCTCGCAAAAAATCGGCTGTTTTAAGAAGCCCATCGTTCAAATATTTTGCGTTATAACCATGGAGTACTAAAAATATCCGTGCCAAATTGGCTCTGTCATTATGCGGGCATGCGGTGATAATGAGTTTATCTTTTGGCAACTCATTCAATCGCTTCGGTAGTTCATTCAAAGGGATATTTTTCGCAAAATTAAAATGCCACACCTCATACTCTTCAGCAAATCTCACATCAATCACGATGGCTTTCCCCTCTTCCACAAGTGCGAGCATCTCGGGTGTCTTCACTTTCATATCCGCACGTTCTGAGTAGTCAAAATGGCTTAAATACTCCTCAAACGAGACCGGCGTTGAAGCGCCCCATGCAAAACAACTCACAATAACAAGGCTTGCAAAACATTTGAACATGATCTCTCCTTTATACAATAACGAGTTGATTTTTTCCACGTGTCTTAGCCGCATAAAGGGCTTTATCAACTTTTTGCACTAAGCCATCTTGGCTATCAGCACTCCTGAGTTCTCCTAAACCTAAACTAATCGTCAGCGGTTTTTGAAGCAGTGTTTGAAGCGACGCATCGTCTTTGACGGCGTATAAAAGTTTTTGAGCAATTTCAGTCGCTTTTTCTTTGCTGACATCATTGAGCAATACTGCAAATTCTTCTCCGCCCCAACGTGCAACCAAATCCGTCTGGCGCAGTTGCTCTTTTAAAATCTCAGCGATTCTTACCAACGCTTGGTCTCCCACAAGATGCCCAAACGCATCGTTTATCTCTTTAAAATCATCCACATCGATTAAAATAAGGACAATGTGATTAACCCCTTTGTGGTACATCTTCATCAACTTATCAAAGGAGTTATTGAATTGTCTTCGATTGGCTAAACCCGTCAGAGAGTCTTCATTTGCCATTTGCACCAACTGTTTTTGATACAAATTGATGGTATAAATAATAATAAGCGTGACCAAAAGCGTGACCAAAAGCGATACTAACAAATTGGTATAAAATGTCTTTTTAAGATCATCCATATACGCTTTTTTATTAATTTCAACAAACAGATAAAGCTTGAGTTTTTCAATATATTTTGTATTAAGCAGATACTCATTGGTGTCATCTTTGTACTCAAATTGGGTTTGATGCCCGTTGAAAACAGTCTCTTTGATCTCTTTAAGCCCTTGTATATTAGAGATATTACCGCGCTTGTTGAGCGCTTTTGAAAACAGTGTAATCTCTCCTGTGGGGTCTACAAAATAGACATCGTATTGGTATTTTGTTTTAAACGAATTGAGCATCTGTTCGATGTTTAAAAGACGTACACCCACACCTGTGGCACCAATCATCTCTTTTTTATAATTCATTACTTTGTAATTAATGAACATCACCAAAAAATCACCCAAATTTGCATTATGGTCTAGATTAATTTCATACGGCTCGTCTTGCGCTTTGAATTTAAAATACCATGCATCAGCACTGTTTTTTTCATTGACGACATCAATCAACCCTCTTGGATGGTAATAGTTTTTCGTTTTATCAGAAACCAAAAAGGTCGTAAACACATCATATTTTTGTTGAATTTCGGTCAAATACCGCACAATACCATTAATATCTTTTTCACCATTCATAATCCAATCGCGCAAGAATGTATCATGCGACATCAACGAAGAGACAAGCAGTGGTTCAATCATTCGCTGTTGAATTTCCGTGTAAATATTATCTACCGATAACGGCAAAGAGGTATTTTGTAGCTGTTTTTGCGTATTTTCAACATTTTTCATATAGTTTATAATTGACCCTGCAATCGAAACACCCAATAATAATCCCGCAATAACAACAACGACTTTTGTTTTTAAACGCATACGTACTCCTTGAAAAGCCGATTATAACACAAAATACGCATGCGATGTGTCGTAAAAATCATCCAAGAAGTGCATTAAATAAATACCCGACACCTATGATTCCAATTGCTACAATGCCAAAAAAAATCGCAATGAGTTTTACATGTAAAATGCGTTTTAAAATCAACGCTTCGGGCAGACTGAGCGCGGTAATGGCCATCATCAAGCTCAAAGCCGTGCCTAAAAGCATCCCTTTTGAGGTTAAAACTTCAATGAGCGGTAAAACGCTTGCCGCACTGGCATACATCGGTACACCCATGATAACAGCTAGCGGCACGCTGTACCATCTGTTCTCGCCTGTATACGCAACAATCAACTCAGTAGGGACAAACCCATGAATAAACGCGCCCACACCTACACCAATGAGTACATACGGATAAATCTTGCCAAAAATTTCTGTGGTATTTTGCCAAGCTTCTCTCAAGCGCTTAGAAAAGATCATCCTAATCGTTACCGCTTCTAATTCTCCTTGCATCGGCGTCACAGGAATGAGCACATAGCGTTCAAGGCCAAGCTTTCCAACAACAAAACCGCCCACAATGGCTACAAGTAGCCCAAAACCTATATACAAAGCGGTGACTTTCCAACCAAAAAGACCAAATAAAAGCGCAATAGCGACTTCATTGTTCATAGGAGAAGAGATAAGAAAACTAAACGTAATGCCCATTGGAATGCGTGCTTGCATAAAGCCTAAAAATAGAGGAATGGCAGAACACGAACAAAACGGCGTGATGATGCCAAAAAGTGCTGCTAAAATATTTCCCATAAAGCTGCTTCGTTTTTGTAAATAGACACGAATTTTCTCGGTATTGAAAAAGGTGCGTAAAAAAGAGATGATAAAAATAATGCTGATAAGAAGCAGATAAATTTTAATCGTATCGAAGATAAAAAAATGAACAGCTTGCGCACTTTTGGTGGCAGCATCCATACCCATGATTCCATAAACAAGCGCATCGACCATTTTTTCCCAAAGACTAAACATCGCTTAGTTCCTTTTGTATAATCGGTAAAAGTTCTGCTTCAATGGCTTTACATGTAAAAATAAAAGCACCATAATCTTTACCGTCTGGGTCAGAAAAGCTAACATGCATTTTTTTAATAGGACGTGGGAACATCGGGCACGTTTCATTGGCGTGGTCACATACGGTTACGACTAAATCAAAGTCGATGTCCAGAATCTCATCCACGGTTTTAGAATGATAACGCTCATCCCATATACCCTCTTCTTCAAGGACTTTTTTGGCATACGCATTGATTTTTCCACTGGCACGCACACCCGCACTGTAGGCTTCAATACCTTCTAAATGGGCATTCACGAGTGCTTCAGCGATGATGCTTCGACAACTATTGCCGGTGCAGAGAATAAGAACTTTTTTCATCGATAACCTTCACATATTATTATCAATGAAATCGTAGCATAAATTTATCTTTATATCAAGATATATTGATATATTATAGACATGCACTTACCAATGAAGCGTTTAATATAAACGCCTCACTCTACTGATTCAAGTGATTCAATAAAGCTAAGAACCGCTTGTTTGATCTCTTCTTTAACTTTTTTTGTTTGCGCTAATTTCTCTTCGTAACTTCCCTCAAAGCGACTAGGGTCTTTAAAACTCCAGTGTAAACGGCTGGTTTGACCCGCAAAAATAGGACATTTTTGAGCACTCTCTTCATCGCACACGGTAATGACATAGTGAAACAACTTTCCCTCTTTGTAAAAATCAAAGACCGAATGTGTTTTTTTACCGCTTATATCAATGCTCTCTTCTTTTAAAGCATCCACCGCTAGAGGATTGAGCTCACCTGGTTCTAGCCCAGCGCTCTCGACTAAAAAAGCATCTCCACCGTATTTTTTGAGTAATGCTTCCGCCATTTGACTGCGTGCGCTGTTTTGAATACACACGAACAACACTTTAATCATTCTTGTTTCCTTCATTTGAATGTAACAACTACGTAAATTTCACAAAAACTTTACTTGAAATAATCTACAAAATGGTTACAAGAAGAAAAAAAGTGTTGAAAGATTTGGCGCAGGCGTGCACCAACACCTACGTCTAAGGTATGAGAAATACGACTACTTTAGGCGCCTAAAAGATCGGTGTAGCGGTTATCTTCTAAGGTTCTTCCCGCCCCTAAAATGATATTTTGAAGCGGATTTTGAACGGTATTGACACGAATATCGAGTCGTTCGCTGATATAACGATCCAATCCTTGTAGCATGGAAGAACCGCCTGTAAGAACGATACCTTGGTCATAAATATCTTGTGCAAACATGGGTGGTAATTGAGCCAACATACTGTGGACAAGCGTTACGATTTTATCCGCAATAGGCATCATCGCGTTACGGACATCCACCGAGCTGGCACAAAACGTTTCAGGGAGCCTCGTTACCATGCTTTTCACACTAATGGTCATGGTTTTTTCTTCATGCACAAACAAATCACCAAGCTCTTTTTTGAGGGTTTCGGCATCGGCTTGTGAAATCAATACGCGTTTATGCTCTTTAAAATAGTCATGAATCATTTCATCAATGTCATTTCCTGCAACACGAAGCGATTTACTCATCACAATACCATTGCATGAAATCAGTGAAATTTCACTCACGCCAGCACCAATATCAAGCACTAAAACACCCTCAGGATATTCAATTGCATGTTGAGAACCAAGCGCTGCTGCAAAAGGGTCTTTTAAAAGCATCACATTTTTAGCGCCGCCTTCACGTCCCGCTTCAATGACTGCGCCGCGCTCCATTGCATTTAAGTCGCTTGGAACACTGACCACAATCATCGGTTTGAAAAAACGATTGGAAGTAATGCGACGAATGACCTCTTTGATATACGCCTTCGCAACCGTTAAATTGGCAATCGCTCCTTTAGAAAGGGGCTGCATCACTTCAATATTCTGAGGACTCTTGCCTGTCATTGCTTTTGACATAACACCACAATCAAAAAAAGCTCTTCGTTTCAAATCAAACGCAATCGAAGTTGGTTCATCAAGGATAATGCCTTTACGAGGCTGATACACCAGTGTATTATTGGTTCCAAGGTCAATGGCAAATGCATTAGAATTATTAAATAAGGAAATCATGCTACTACTTCTTCTTCTTTTTTGGTTGCTTTAAGCACTCTTTTTTTGGTTTTTTTCTTACGACTGTAAATGTTGATGGATTCCACAGCCAGTGAAAAAGCCATCGCAAAATAGACATAAGCCTTAGAAATATGAAAATCAAGTCCTTCTGCAATGAGGGTTACACCGACTAAAATCAAAAAAGAGAGTGCCAACATTTTAATCGTTGGATTGGCGTCAATAAAATCGGAAATCGCTTTGGACGCAAACATCATGACGCCAACAGCTATCACGACGGCTAAAATCATAATGAAAATATTATTCGCCATACCCACCGCAGTAATGACAGAATCCAGTGAAAACACAATATCTAAGATGGCTATTTGAATGAGTGTATTGAAAAAACCACGTGCGCTTTTTTTGAGCTCTTTCTCTTCTTCATCGTCATCTTCTTCTATATCATGATGGATTTCCATTGTGGATTTTGCCAATAAAAAAAGTCCTCCCACAATTAAAATTAAATCACGCCCTGAAATCTCTTGCGCAAATACCGTAAAAAGAGGTTGTGTCAATCGCATAATCCAAAAAAGCGATAAAAGAAGCATAATACGTGTCAGCATTGCAAGACCCAAACCAAAAATTCTGCCTTTGTCTCGTTGATGTTCTGGTAATCGACCCACTAAAATCGCGATAAAAATAATATTGTCAATTCCCAGTACAATCTCTAATGCCGTCAAAGTCGCAAGCGCCATCATTGCTTCAAAAGTAAAAAGCGAATCTACCATTTCTTTGTAATCCTCAAATTTTTTCTCCTTTATTGTACCAAGATACAAATATAAACCCTCTTAGTGCAATGCTTTATTAATGAAGCTTGGGTATAATCTTATTTTTATTTTATATTCCAAAGGAGTCTTCATGGTCTTTGGAAAGATAGATTATATCAATCTTCTTCCGTTTCATGTTTTTTTGAAAAAATCTTCACTTCAAAATGCTTTCAAACGCTCGTGCGAACATCAAAAAGCGGTTCCATCCTCTATCAATCGTAAATTTAGAACGCGTAGAGTGGATGCGGCATTTATTTCAAGCATTGAGAGTAAACGACGAGGTATTACCCCTTTAAATATTGGCATCGTGGCACAAAAAAATGTCAAAAGCGTTATTATCAAAGAGGGCGTCGCCAAAAGTGACCCTGCTTCTGCAACGTCTAATATGCTCAGTCGCGTTTTAAAACTGCAAGGTGAAGTATTCATTGGAGATCGTGCACTCAGACTGTATCTCAAAGAGCCTGAGCAATACCTCGATTTGGGCGAAATTTGGAACAAGCGCTTTCATCTTCCCTTTGTTTTTGCTCGCTTTTGTGTCAATCACAATCAAACATTTTATAAAAAGCTTGCAACACGATTTATCAAAGCCCCTATTAAAATTCCTCGTTACATTTTAGATACCTATGCCAAAGAGCGGGACATTAAGCCAGAAGATATTCGTGATTATCTGAAATTTATTAGCTATACTATACAAAAGAAAGAGCAAAAAGCCCTTTCGCTCTTTTTGAAAAAAGCACAGAGGATTAAAAAACGTAGCGACTAATACTCTTATCTAAAAGGATTCGCATGTCAGTGAAAAAGTATCTCGAACGTGTATTGCAATCTACTATCCAAAGTACCCCCGGTCAAACCGAGTTTTACCAAGCTGTCGAAGAGGTTCTAACCTCTTTGGAACCTTTGATTCAAGCTGAACCCAAATACGATCAGTACAATATCCTAGAGCGTATCGTTATTCCTGAACGCCAAATTTTGTTTCGCGTGGTCTGGATGGATGACCAAGGAAAAATCCAAACTAACATAGGCTATCGTGTCCAATTTAACTCTGCCATCGGACCGTACAAAGGCGGTCTTCGCTTTCATCCTAGCGTTAATCTTGGTATCATCAAGTTTCTAGGCTTTGAGCAAATTTTTAAAAACTCCCTCACGGGACTTGCCATCGGTGGCGCAAAAGGCGGTAGCAATTTTGACCCTAAAGGAAAAAGTGAAGGCGAAATTATGCGCTTTTGCCAATCGTTTATGGTCGAGCTTTCCAAACACATTGGTGAGACTAAGGACATTCCAGCAGGCGACATCGGTGTGGGAGGACGCGAAATTGGCTACATGTTTGGAGAGTACAAACGTCTCACATCGCGATTTGAGGGTGTACTCACAGGCAAAGGACTTAACTGGGGTGGTTCACTCGCACGTACCGAAGCAACGGGGTATGGGTCTGTTTATTTTGCAGAAAATATTCTCAACCGCAATGGCGACTCGCTCAAAGGTAAAATATGCACGGTCTCTGGAGCAGGAAATGTCGCTCTTTATACGATTCAAAAGCTCTACGATCTTGGTGCAACGCCTGTAACATGCAGTGATTCGCGCGGCATGATTTACGATAAAAATGGCATTGATTTTAATACCCTTAAAGCCGTCAAAGAGATTGCCAGGAAAGATTTAAGTGAGTACCTCAAAGTCCACCCCGAGGCGATTTATATCCCTGTCAAACAATACCCAGATGGAACCAATGCGGTTTGGAGTATCCCTTGCTTTGCAGCTTTTCCAAGTGCGACGCAAAATGAACTGAACCTCACCGACATTCAAATCCTTCATAAAAACGGCTGTAAGCTCATCAACGAAGGAGCAAATATGCCAAGTACCGCAGGGGCAGTGGATTTTATTATTGCTAAAAAGATGTTTTACGGTCCTGCAAAGGCGGCTAATGCGGGTGGCGTTGCAACAAGCCAACTGGAGATGAGTCAAAATGCGAGTATGCAAAAATGGAGTTTTGCGGATGTGGACAATAAATTGCGTCACATTATGAAATCTATTTTTGACCTCTCTTATGCAACCTCTAAAGAATTTGGAGATGAAGGAAACTTAATGCTAGGTGCGAATATTGCAGGGTTTCGAAAAGTAGCAGACTCTATGATTGACCAAGGAGCAGTGTAGTAAAACGGGCTTTGCCCGTTTTACATGTAAAAACTATAACCTACGTGTTTATGCGCCTAAGGTATTAAACACTCTATCACCCGCGTCACCAAGACCAGGAACGATATAGCCGTTTTCATTTAAACCATCATCAATACATGTTGTAAAAACAGGTACATCAGGATGCACTTCACAAAAACGTTTCAGTCCTTCAGGTGCTGAAACCAACGCCAAGAAGCGAATATCTTTCACCCCTTTAGATTTCAAAAAGTTCACCGCATCAATCGCTGTTCCACCTGTGGCAAACATCGGATCAATAATAATCGCTATACGCTCTTTGTGATCAGATGGAAGCTTCGCATAGTAAAACTCTGCTTCGAGTGTTTTTTCATTGCGCTGAAATCCTAAAAAGCCTACACTTGCATCAGGAATCAATTTAAAGATACCATCCAACATGCCAAGGGCGGCTCTTAGAATCGGGCAGATCATAATTTTAGCGTCTAATTTTTTCGTATTGGCCAACGCAACAGGCGTTTGGACTTGAATGTCACGAAGCGGTAAATCACGCGTTGCTTCAAATAACATCAAGTGGGATATTTCATCGACTAAAAGTCGAAACTGAAAGGGATCCGTTTTTTCATCCCTGAGAATCGAGAGTTTATGCTCGATCAAAGGATGCTTAATGACATGCACATTTTTCACTTATTTTTGCTCCGCATCAATAATCGCTTGAAGGTCTCTTTTGTATAAGCCAATATCAAAGTCTGTAACACGAGCAACGCCATCTTTAATCGCAGCTTCTGCAACGGCTGCAGAAATCCACACAAAAACCCTTCTATCAAACGGTTTTGGGATAATGTAATTGATACCAAATTTAAGGTCTTCACCATTGTAAGCCGCTTTGACATAATCAGGCACTTCTTCTTTAGCGAGTTTTGCCATCGCAACCGCTGCTGCCATTTTCATACCTTCAGTCACTTTGGTTGCTTTTACATCTAAAGCACCTCTAAAGATGAATGGAAAACCTAGAACATTATTCACTTGGTTTGGATAGTCACTTCTACCTGTTCCCATCATAACGTCATCTCTTACCGCATGGACTTCTTCTGGTAAAATTTCAGGGGTTGGATTTGCCAATGCAAAAATAATTGGGTATGGATTCATGGATTTGACCATCTCTTGGGTGACAACACCTGGAGCGGAGAGACCTAAGAACATATCAGAACCTTTCATCGCATCTTCTAAAGTTCTATCACTGGTTTCAAGGGCAAATTCTGCTTTGTATTTGTTAAGGTCAGTTCTTCCTTTATGAATGACACCTTTGGTATCAATCATAACGATATTTTTTGCCCCTAAAAGTTTATACATTTTAGCACACGCAATACCAGCTGCACCAGCACCTGAAACAACGATTTTCATATCTTCGATTTTTTTGCCACTGATTTCAAGGGCATTGATAAGACCGGCAGAAGTAATCATCGCTGTACCGTGTTGGTCGTCGTGCATAACAGGAATATTCACAGCCGCTTGGAGTTTCTCTTCAATCTCAAAGCATTTTGGCGCTTTAATATCTTCTAAATTGATACCGCCAAATGTCGGTGAAAGAGCTTTACAAATCTCTACAATTTTTTCTGGGTCTTTTTCATCGAGTTCAATATCAAAGGCATCGACATCAGCAAATTTTTTGAAAAGAACAGATTTTCCTTCCATAACAGGCTTTCCAGCAACAGCGCCAATATCGCCAAGACCGAGAACGGCTGTACCATCAGTAATAACAGCAACTAAGTTGCCTTTGTTGGTATAGGTATAGGCTAATTCGTTATCTTTTTCAATTTCTAAACATGGATGGGCAACACCTGGAGTGTAGGCCATAGAAAGGTCCCTCGCCGTATCGCAACGTGTTTTAACATTGATTGCAATTTTGCCACCGATATGATAGGCTAATGACTCTTCTTTCGTTACTTTTCCCTTATTACTCACCAGAACTCCTTTTAAATAATATTAATGTTTCAATTCGTTTAATGACGTCTTCGTATCCAATGACTTCGAGAACTTCAAAAATAGAAGGACTAACGGAATTTCCGACCATTGCAATACGAATGGCTTGCGCTAAATCTTTAAGCTTAAGGCCATTATTTTCCAAAAATGTTTTGGTAAATGTTTCAAATTCACCCGCATTTTGAAGTGGATTTATCTTTTTGAGCTCATTTACATACTGGGTTAAAATTTCAACACTCTTTGTGTCCAGAAATTTCTCAATAGCTTTTGCGTCATAAGCTTGTGGCGCTTCGATAATCTGTTTAATCATCGCGGCAAATTCGACCAAAGTCTTCGCTCGATCACGAAGGGCATCAAGAAGCAACTCTTTTTTTACATGTAATGAAATATCAACATCAAAATAACGAAGTTCCTCTACCAAACGCTCATAAGAAGCCTGCTTAATATAATGCGTATTGAGCCAAACCAATTTCTCTTGATTATACGCAGAAGCCGATTTATTGATGTTAGATGGATCAAATAAAACTTTCATCTCATCCATTGAAAAAATCTCTTGATCGCCATGACTCCAACCGAGACGAATCAAAAAATTGAGCAATGTTTCAGGTAAATAGCCTGCTTTTTTGTATTCCATTACATCCATTGCGCCATCACGTTTAGAGAGTTTTTTACCCTCAGGATTGAGAATCATTGGTACATGGTAGAATTTAGGAATATCAAACCCAAATGCTTGGTATAAAATAATCTGTTTTGGTGTATTTGAAAGGTGATCATCTCCACGAATGACTTCGTTCACACCCATCAAAGCATCATCAATTACAACAACAAAATTATACGTTGGCGTGCCATCACTTCGTGCGATGATAAAATCATCCAACATATCACTTGCATTAAAGCTCACTTCACCTTTGACACCATCGACAAAGGAAATAACACCACTGGTAGGCGCTTTAATACGAATAACCGGTTCAACGCCTTCTGGAGGAGTTCCCGTAAAATCACGGTATCTACCATCGTATCGTGGGCGTTCTTTGCGTGCCATTTGCTCTTCACGAAGGGCATCAAGTTCTTCTTTGCTCATGTAACATTTATACGCTTTGCCTGCATCTAGAAGCTTTTGCACATAGTTTTTATACAAATCAAAACGCTCGGATTGATAGACAATCTCACCTTCATGCTCAAGTCCAACCCACTTAAATGCTTCTACAATCGCATCTGCAGCCTCTTTGGAGTTACGCGCAAGATCGGTATCTTCAATTCTAAGTAAAAACTTTCCATTATTTCTTTTTGCCCATAGATAACTATAAAGCGCCGTTCTGAGCCCTCCAATATGTAAATATCCTGTCGGACTGGGGGCAAAACGTGTCACAATCATGACTCACCTTTTACTGTATTTTTTCAAAGTTATGTAAAAATTATGTATCATTTTGTTACGAGGAGAACAAAAAATCTACGCGAGGAGCGATAAAACCATTTTTTTAATTTTTTTTGCCAAAAAAAATGCTATCATTCGTAGCCTCTTATTTTTAATACAGCACGATTATATAGCGATTTTTCTTAAAACAAAGGATTATGAATGACAGTTAAACTGAAATTGTTTAGTTTGGTAACTTTGTGTATGCCCCTACTTTTCGCAACCACTATTGCAAACGCAAGCACACTTGATGGTGTCTCTCTTATTATTAATAAAGAACCTATTACACTCTACGATGTTTACAAATATTCCCAACGCTTCAAGCTCTCTAAAAAAGAGGCTTTGGATATTTTGGTACGCCAAAAATTAGAAGACTCTGAAATCAAAAAACAAGGCATTGATGTTACCAATTTTGAAGTAGACCAATACATTGAAAATCTAGCTATCAGCAATAAAATGAATCAGTATGACTTCTTAAATATGATTCGCTCTAAAAATATTGATATTGCAGATTACAAAGAAGATATCAAAAAGAAACTTCAACGAGACAAACTTTACAAAAAAATTGTCAATACAAAAATGCAACAAGCCAGTGATGGTGAGCTACTCGCATACTTCAATGAAAATCAAAACGAATTCTCTCAAGCAGGTTCTTTTGACGTTACAATCTATACGAGCACCAACCAACAAAGTTTAGCGACCATTCAAAATAATCCAATGAGTGCCATGAGTGATGTTGAACTCAAAGATGTTTCGTTTGAGGCAACAAAAATGGATCAAAACCTAGCAGCGCTTTTAAACAAAACTGCGGTTGGTAAATTTTCTACTATTGTAAAATCTGACTCAAATTACGTTATGTTTTTTGTAAAAGATAAGCACGATATTAAAACCGTTTCGTTTGCAGACGCAAAAAATTATATCTATTCTAAACTCGCTGAAGGAAAAGAGCAAAAATCTATTGAAGAGTATTTTGAAAAATTAAAATCTTCAGCAAACATTCAAGTCGTAAGAGCGCCGTAGATTTTTCAAAGCGTAATATATAAAAAAAGGGGCTGCTTCCCAAATGGGAGCAGCCCCTTTTTTAATGCTTGTTAATAGCGTGAAAGATAGTTCGTATCGAATTTGTTCTCAATAAAATCTTTATTATCCATCATATTTAAATGAAAATCACGAACCGTTTTAATACCCTCAATTTGTAACTCGCTAAGCGCTTGTTTCATTTTGGCAATCGCACGTGTGCGGTTTTCTCCCCAAACAACAAGCTTTCCAATCATAGAGTCATAATGTGGTGGTACAGAGTAGCCTTGATACGCATGAGAATCCATACGAACATTGCGACCACCAGGAATGATGTACTTTGTAATTTTACCCGGACTTGGAATGAATTTAACAGGGTCTTCAGCTGTAATACGACACTCTATTGAATGTCCACGAAACGTAAGTGCGCTTTGATCAAAAAGCTTCTCACCTTCTGCCACGCGAATCATCCACTCGATAATATCAATACCACTGACCATCTCACTGACACAGTGTTCGACTTGAAGTCTGGTATTCATTTCCATAAAGTAGAAGTTTTTATCGGCATCTAAAAGAAACTCAAACGTACCAGCGTTTTCGTAACCGATATATTTCGTTGCTTTGACTGCCACAGCATGAAGGCGTGCACGTGTTTTATCATCTAATGCAATCGCAGGCGATTCTTCAATGAGTTTTTGGTGACGTCGTTGCATCGAACAGTCACGCTCACCGATATGTACAACATTGCCGAAA
Organism: Sulfurospirillum sp. UBA6790; assembly: GCA_002452855.1. The sequence goes on from DKFS01000069.1 coordinate 90,555, forward strand.
GAATCGCCAATGACTTGTACTTCAATGTGTCGTGGATTTTTAATGTACTTCTCCATATAGAGTGTACCATCACCAAAGGCACTGAGCGCTTCACTTTCCGCCGCAAGAAACGATTTTTCCAAATCTTCCATCTTCTCAACGACACGCATACCGCGTCCACCACCGCCGGCACTGGCTTTAACGATCACTGGAAGTCCGATTTGTTCGGCAAGTTTTTTCGCGTCTTCTACACTCTCTAATGCGCCATCACTTCCTAAAATAACAGGAACACCCGCTTTTTTCATGACATCCTGGGCTTTAGATTTATCACTCATCAACACCATAGAAT
>DKFS01000098.1 GCA_002452855.1 Sulfurospirillum sp. UBA6790
GCTCAGGTCTATAAATCGCTGTCCCGCTGGTTTGTTTAACGCGACCTATCTCTTTGACAAAATCCATACGCTCATTCAAGAGCTTCAAAATTTGGTTATCAACCAGATCGATTTCTTTTCGGTACTTATCAATTTCTTGCATACATTTACCTTTGTACATGTCCAATTGTCGGTATAATCGCATCTAAAGAAGCTTTTACATGTAAAACTTCTTCCTCGCTTTGACACTTACCACTCAAAACTAAAATCGTTTTCATTCCAAGTTTTTTAGCACCCAAAAGATCCCCAATCGCATCATCACTGATCATGGTCACTTCATCAAAATTTTTCACATCCCTTTGCTTTTGCAAAAGCGATAATGCCTCTTGATAGAACAGCGTACTGGGCTTTCCAACCACACTATACTCTGCGCCAGTGGCATAATGTAGCATCTCTAAAATAGCACCCACACCAGGATAACGTCGTTTATCTTTTGCGTAAATACTCGTAGCGTGCATCCCTACAATTTTCGCACCACCCATCACAAGCTCAATCATGCTCGCATAATCATCGGCGGTAAAATCTTTCTTACTGGCAATGACAATGGCCTCTGGACTTTTGGCATCTAGTTCAAATCCCAATTGTGCCATAACATCAACAAATTCCTCTGCACCAAAGCAACGAACCGCTTTTACATGTAAAACTTTCTCTAATGCCATAAATGGGTCAAGATAGTTATTTTGTGGGATAGTAAACCCTAAATCACATAAAAATTGATGAAACTTTTGACTGGGTATTTTGGTATTGTTCGTAACCACCACATACGGAATCTTTGCTTGATTTAAAGCGTCTATAAAAGCAATAGAGCCTTCTATCGGTTTTTTATGCACATCATCAATGAGTGTGCCTTGTACGTCGATGAGATAACTCATAAATACTCTTTTTCTAATTCAATCAAATCTTCAAAAGTTTCGCGCTTACGAATCAAACGGTCACTGCCTGCTTCAAGGGCAATCTCAGCCACGCGAGAACGAGAATTATAATTACTGCTCATTGTAAAACCATAGGCACCCGCACTTTTAACCACTAAAAGGTCATCATGCTCCAAAGGAGGCAATGCAATGTTTTTAGCAAAAAAATCACCACTTTCACAAATAGGTCCTACAACATCGCACAAAGATGCATTGTCGCCTGTTTTTCCTTCTACTTCGATACCATGATATGCATTGTAAAGGCTCGGACGGATCAAATCGTTCATCGCTCCATCTACAATGACAAAACGTTTATGACCATTGTTTTTTTCATACAGTACGCGCGTTAAGAAAAAACCTGAATCACCCACTAAGTAGCGACCCGGTTCGCAAACAAGCGTAATATCAAGCCCACTGAGTGCGCTAAAAATTGCTTGCGCATATTCATAAGGAGGAATCACTTCCTCTTCTTTGTATTGAATGCCAATACCGCCGCCGACATCAAAAAATTTAATATCAATATTTAACGCCTTGAGGTTACGTAATAAATTAGCTAAAACATTCGCCGCTTCTTTAAAAGGTGTCACATCCGTGATTTGACTACCGATATGAAAATGAATTCCTACAGGATCAAGCGATGGGCTGTTTTTTGCATGAATATACATACGTTTTGCGCTTTCAATATCCACGCCAAATTTATTTTCATGCAACCCTGTTGAGATATACGGATGCGTTTTAGGGTCAATGTTTGGATTAACGCGAATACTAATACGTGCTACAATACCTAGCTTTTGAGCGATCAGCTCCACGCGATTCATCTCTTCTTCGCTTTCAAGATTGAGCATTAAAATATCATTTTTTAACGCTTCTTCAATCTCTTCATCTTTTTTACCCACACCGCTAAAAATAATTTTATATTTTGGAATACCCGCGTAAAGGGCACGTTTAACTTCGCCAATAGAGACACAGTCGCATCCTGCTCCAAGCTGAGCCATATGTTTTAAAACGGAAAGATTGGAATTTGCTTTTGCAGCAAAGCAGATAAGTGATTTTCGTGCTTTGAAAACTTCTTTAAGGCTATTAAACTTTTGCGCTATCGTATCAAAATCATAAACGTATAAAGGAGTACCATATTTTTGTGCTAATGCAGAGAATTTCGTCATTTTGAACCTTATCTAAGATAACAATATTTATACATTCTATCAAAAAGTTCAACAAAAAATGATTAAATGTGTCCTTATATTAGCGTTTGGAGTAAAAATACAGTGCAACAAAAAAGATAAGAACGATAGGAAGTAAAATAGCAACTTCGGAAAAAAGAACACCATTGGCAGCTAAACGACTTAATAAAAAGAGTCCACTCCACACAACCAATGTGACAAAGGCAAAGGCAGTTGCAATCAATGCACTGTTATAGTAACGCCCCATCATAGGTGCTTTAAAATATAAAATGATAATGAGAAAAGGAGCGAAAAAGGGAAAGAAAATTTGATAAAACAGGGTTGCTTTAATTTTACTGGTGTTAATCCCTTGAGAATCAAAAAAACGTAAAGCATCAATACCATCACTAATGGAAAGTGCATATTCACTCTGATAAACATTGTCCATAATTTTGGGTTTAAAGTCTTCCATCGTTTCCATTTTTGCAATGTGCTCAACATTAAAACCCGGGTCATCCAATGAACTGACGTGCGGTTTATTGGTAATGGTTACGTTATCTAAAATCCAACGATTATGAGCAAAAGTTGCAACCGTAGCACGAATGATTTTTGTAACATCAATACTATTCACTTCAAAAATAGTGACATCATAAGCAACTTGTTTTAAAGGGTCCAATTTTTTAAAGTAGATATATTCGTTATTGTGTTTTAAAAAAAGGTCTTCAGAGTTGTTAGAGATACGATTGTATTTTTTCAAATTTGCACTGTATTCATACGCATACGCAAACTCTGTACAATTGAGCCCGATGTAAATTAGTGTAATAACCAATGACGTTAAGAAGAAGGGTTTAATAAAAGCTCTTTGGCTGATACTAGAAGCATACATACAAATAAGTTCATTGGTTTTTAACATACTAAAATACGAGACAATCATACCAAAAACAATTGAAAGAGGTAATACATAATTCACGGCATTCATGCCTTGAAAAAGTGCATATAAAATTTGTAAATTGGCAGAATCAGGAATGTTATTGTAGTTGGTAAGAAGATCAACACCGACATAAAACAGGTCTAAAGCGATAAAGATAACAAAAAAGTTTTTGAGATAATTACGAACAATATATTTCTCAAAAAGTCTCATACTTTATCCCCACTACACAATGTTTGTTTGAGGGAGTATTGTAGCGAAACTTCTTTTAAATCCTCCGAGAGTAGCGCTTTAATGCTTTTTTTGACATGGTTAATCATTTCGGGTAAAAATTCACGTTGCGCACTGGAAAAATCTGAAAGTACGTACTTTGCAACATCACTTTTGTGCTCAGGCTTTCCAATCCCTATACGTACTCTAATGTATTCTGTTCCAATATGAGCATCAATAGAGCGAAGCCCATTATGACCACCATGACCACCACCAATCTTAAAACGAAGTGTTCCGAAGGGTAAATCTAAATCATCGTGCACAACGATAATCTGATCGGGTTTAAAGTAATCATCCACAGCGCGTACACTTTCTCCTGAGAGATTCATATACGTTAAGGGTTTAAGAAGAAGCATAGAAGGGGCTTTAAAAAGCTCGCCTTTGAAATTTACTTTTGTGATTTTTTCAACAGAAGGGAGGTCATCGAGCAGGGCATCGATGACCATAAAACCGATATTATGTCGGTTGTTTTTATACAATAAATCTGGATTTCCTAACCCAACGATTAGTGTCATAAAGCGTTACTTAGCTTTAATAACTCCGGCGACAGAAACACGTGTTTCATCGACAATAATGACGTTTGCAGGAACGGGAATATCACGTACCAAGATTGTGTCACCTACATCAAGATTACTAACATCAACTGTAAAATCATTTGGTAAGTTTTCTGCTGTACATTTAACGGTTAAACGTTTTTTAGATTGAATCAAAACACCTTTGTTTTTTGTACCTACTGGAAGACCAACAAGTTTTACAGGAACAAGATATTTTGTTAAAACACCTGGAAGTGCTATACGTAAATCGACATGTAAAAGGTTGCTATTTACAGGGTCTCTTTGGTAATCTTGGATAACAACATTGTACTCTTTACCCGCAACTTTCACTGGGAAAATAAGAGTCTCTTTGTTCTTTGCTGCTTTAATGAATTCGTTTGCTTTAAATGCAGCATTGATGTTTTCTTCACCCTTACCGTAAATATTAGCAATTAGATATCCATCTCTACGAAGCGCTTTAGTAGCCTTTTTTTCGATACTATCTCTAATGATGCCTTCTAACATAGTTTTCCTTTATAAAAAATAAGGGTGCTATTATATACAAATAAACCTAAAAACTCTTTAAAGTCATTTTTTGAGGCTAATAATGTCTTTATCGTATTCTCGAAGCTCTTGTACATTGGTTGGTGCTTCGCTCTTTCGTATCTCTTTTTGGCTTTTATCTGCATCGTAGAAATCAAGTGCCATCGTAATATCATTACGACTTGTCGCCGCCCGAATCGCTTCTTCGCGCTCAATTTTACCTTCGGCATATAATCCTAAAAGCGCTTGGTCAAACGTTTGCGTTTTGTAAACATCTTTTCCCTCTTTAATCGCGTCAGGGATTTCGCCTTCTCTGCCTTCTAAAATCAATGCTTCAATACGTGCATTTTTGACTAAAATTTCAACGGCTGCTGTTCGCCCTTTATCTACTGTTTTAACTAAACGTTGAGCCACAACACCTTGTAAAACAGAGGATAATGACATTTTGATACGATTTTGCTCACTACCAGGGAACATCCCGATGATACGACCAATGGTCTCTTTGGCATCAACGGTATGTAAAGTCGAAAGCACTAAGTGACCTGTTTCAGCTGCATGCATCGCTGTTTCAATGGTTTCAAGATCACGCATCTCTCCCACTAAAATAACATCAGGGTCTTCACGAAGCGCAGCACGTAGGGCATCCGAAAAGGAAAGAGCATCTTGCCCAATCGCACGCTGGTTTACAACGCATGATTCATCTTTATAGATAAACTCTACTGGATCTTCGATGGTGATAATATGTTTACGTTGTAATTTATTGATACGATTAATCATAGAAGCTAACGTTGTTGTTTTACCACTTCCCGTAGGCCCTGTGACTAATATAAGACCACGCGAGAGGTCACACAGTGAGTTAATAACAGGCGGAAGATTTAAGGATTCTACGGTAGGAAGTACCATCGGAATCGTTCTAAAAACCGCTGAAACACCATCGACTTGGAAAAACATATTGACACGAAAGCGGTAATCATCGTTGAGCTTGAAGGTAAAGTCGATATTTTTTCTCTCAACAAGCTCGCCAAATCGACTGCGCAACAGCTCTTTTGCAAGGGTTAATCCATCTCCATGACTTAAGGCCTCTTTGGAAAATGAAACAATTTCTCCATTGATACGACCTCGTATCGTCGTTCCTGTTTTTACATGTAAATCACTTCCTTTGTGTTCCACCAGCTTACTCAAATAAAATTTGAGCTTTTTGGTCATCTCAAAGGTGAGTTCACTCACATTGACTTCAGCTGTTGCCATAGGAATCCTTTGTTATTTCAGTTCGTCCAAAATCTCTACAAAAGCTTCTTTGAAAGCACTAAGGCCTTCATCCATCAATTCATCACATACGACATTCATTTTAATACCATTTGCTGCCAAAGAGTTAAAGAAATTCTCAATTAAATCATTACGTAATTCAATACTTTGTGCTTTTTTCTTAGAAGCAATAAATGCTTTAATCGTTCCAAGAGGTGCTGTATTAATAGCATTTCCCACCAAAAGTTCTTTAATATAATAATCTGGACTTAAACTATCGCCCTTCACGCCTGTACTTGCAAACAACGCTCGCACGTTTGGAAGCGCTTCTTTTTGAATCAATGCATAGCAACGTAAGGCATTCATAATACCGACACGTCCTGTTACAAAATCAATTTTCTGCAACGATTCGTCCAATTTTCGATCAAATCGGCTTACAAAAATACTAATGACGGCTTTAGGAAGCACAGAAATTGATTTTTGTTCCAATGCTTGGTTGGCTTTTTTAAAAGCTTCTAAACATTTTTGGGTTTGACTATCAGAAAAAATGAGCGTCGCATTGACGTTGATGCCCTCTTTTAACAAAGCTTCCATGGCAATAAAACCTGCTTCTGTCGCAGGAACTTTTATCATCACATTGGGATAACCGATAGTGTGAAAAAGTCGTTTACCCTCTTCAATCGTTTCATGCGCATCGTCACACAAGAAAGGATCCACTTCAATGCTAATAAAACCATCATCACCTTTTTTATACGAAGGAAGCAGTTTTTGAGCCGCTAATTGAATATCACTAATTGCTAAAGCTTCGTAAATCTCTTTCGAGGATTTGCCTTGCAATTTTGCTTTATCTTCGCTATAAGCCGCAGAGCCTAAAAAAGCCGATTTAAAAATAGAAGGATTGCTGGTTGCCGCATTGACAATATTTTTTTCAATCAACTCACCAAATTCGCCTTCTAAAAAACTTCGTTCAAC
>DKFS01000107.1 GCA_002452855.1 Sulfurospirillum sp. UBA6790
AACTCACAGAAAAAGCTTTTGAAGAGAATGATGTTGAGATTGCCTTTTTCAGTGCAGGTGGAGGTATTTCTGCGTATTTTGCCCCGTTTGCAGCAGAGGCAGGTGCTGTTGTTATCGATAATACCAGCCACTTTAGAATGGACCCTGAGGTTCCTCTTGTGGTTCCTGAGTGCAATCCAGATGATATTGACCAATGGCAAAACAGAGGTATTATCGCAAATCCGAACTGTTCAACGATTCAAATGGTACAAGTTTTAAAACCGTTGGATGAGTTATTTAATATTACACGTGTCGATGTAGCTACCTACCAAGCGGTAAGTGGTGCGGGTAAAGGCGGAATGGAAGAGCTCGTCAATCAAATGCAAGACTTTTTTGCTTTTAAATTAGACCAATGTGAACCTAAAACATTCCCGTATCAAATTGCACTCAATGTTATTCCTCATATTGATGTGTTCATGGACAATGATTACACAAAAGAAGAGATGAAAATGGTCAATGAAACTCAAAAAATCTTGGGTAAAACGATGGAAATCAGCGCAACATGTGTTCGCGTTCCCGTTATGAGAAGCCATTCAGAAGCCATTACCATTCATTTTGAAAAAGATGTGAATGTTGAAAAAGCAGTTGAAGCGTTGAAAAATGCAGAAAATGTTGTTGTCATAGATGAGCCAGCTAAAAAAGAGTATCCGATGCCAATTATCTCAACAGATACGAATGAGACGTATGTGGGAAGAATTAGAAAAGATTTGAACCGTGATAATGTGCTTCATTTATGGTGTGTTGCTGACCAAATTCGTGTCGGTGCTGCGACCAATGCGGTTAGAATTGCTCAAAAATGGATTAAAAGAGAAGAAGCCTAATGATTGAAAAATTATTTGAATCAGCATTGTGGTCAAGTCGATTTATCACATTAACTGCTGTAATATTTAGCATTTTGGCGGCATTTGCATTGTTTTTTGTCGCCAGTTCTGATTTATATTATGTCTTGGTTTCAACGTACCAGTATTTTTTTACAGCTGTACATCCTGCCAATTTTCATGAAGATATTGTTGCCAATATTATTGGCGCGATTGATCTTTACTTGATTGCGGTTGTTTTATTGATTTTTGGTTTTGGTATTTATGAGCTTTTTATCTCTGAAATAGACGTTGCTAAAGGCTCAGGAAGCAATAAGATTTTATACGTTAGTTCATTGGACGAGCTGAAAGATAAAATTGGAAAAGTGATTGTTATGGTGTTGATTGTCAGCTTTTTTCAACGCGTACTTCATGCAGAATACGAAGGTGCATTAGAGATGTTGTATCTTTCAATTTCAATTTTAGCGCTCGCCTCAGGCTTATATTTGTTACATAAAGGTGGAAATCACTGATGATTTTTGTAGATGCTTGTTTCGGCAAAAAAACGCCGTATACACCTGTGTGGATGATGCGTCAAGCGGGGCGTTACTTGCCTGAATATATGGAAGTAAGAGCTAAAGCAGGCGATTTTTTGTCCTTGTGTAAAGACCCTGAAAAAGCGTGTGAAGTCACACTTCAACCGGTTGATATTTTAGGGGTAGATGCGGCAATTTTATTTAGCGATATTTTAGTCGTGCCTTTAGAAATGGGTATGGAGCTTCAGTTTTTAAAAGGTGAAGGTCCTGTTTTTTCACACCCCATTAAAAATCAAGAAGACCTTGATAAGCTAGATGTTCAAAAAGCGATTGATGGCTTAGAGTATGTGTATGAGACGATTCGATTGATTCGAGGCAAGTTAGCAGCCGATAAAGCGCTCATCGGCTTTTGTGGTGCTCCTTGGACGCTTGCGACATATATGATTGAAGGGCAAGGTACAAAGACATATGCCTTAGTCAAAAAGCTCATTTATTCTGAGCCTTCTTTTATGCACGCTCTTTTGAAAAAAGTGACAGAAGTGATTAAAGGCTATATGGAACGCCAAATTCAAAATGGTGCCAATGTTGTTATGGTTTTTGATTCTTGGGCGGCGGCTCTTGAAGAGAGTGCCTATTTTGAATTCAGTTGGGCATATATGAAAGAGATTAGCGCGTATTTAAAAGCAAAATATCCTCACGTGCCTGTGATTTTGTTCCCCAAAGGCATTAGCGGATACTTGGATAAAATTGATGGTGAATTTGATGTATTTGGCGTGGATTGGTCCACACCGATTGAATTGGCTAAAGAGAAATTGGGTGACAAATATGTGCTTCAAGGCAATATGGAACCAACACGTCTTTACAGTAAAACGGCAATTGATGATGGAATTTCTCATATTGTCTCTGTCATGCAAAATAAACGCCATGTTTTCAATTTGGGGCATGGTATCTTGCCAGACATCCCGGTTGAAAACGCACAGTATTTCATCAAACAAGTTCAAACCCGCACGAAAATCTCATAGTTTGTCCTTCTTATAAGGGCAAACTGCTTTACATGTAAAAGGATTTCCTATCAGCCAGATTATTTTTGGACCTATTACGTCACGGCGTTTTGGGCAATCTCTTGGCATCGACCTTAGTCCCTCTTCAAAACAGTGTAATTTTGATTGTCTTTATTGCGAGCTCAAAGGTGCAAAAACGGTCAATTTAGCACACAATGCACCTCCTGTGGAGGACATTATTCATGAACTCAAGCAAGCATTAGACAAGCACCACCATCTTGATGTCGTGACGCTAACAGCTAATGGAGAACCTACACTTTATCCAAATCTAGATGAACTCATTCATGAAATACAGAAAATTGAAAATCACCCAAAATTATTAATTCTCTCCAATGGTTCTACGATTATGCAACCCTCTATACAAGAGAGTTTGAGTCGTTTAGATATTGTTAAACTTTCACTGGATTGTGTTAGTGAAAAGTGTTTTAAGCGTCTGGATCGTGCACATAAAGACATTCGTATTGATTCGATTATTGAAGGTATGACAACGTTTCGAAAACGATACCATGGTGAGCTCGTTATTGAGATATTAGTAGTGGAAGGCTTAAACGATACTCCTGAGGAATTTAAGTTGTTAAATGATGTCTTACAAGCAATTAAGCCTGATCGGATTGATGTGGGAACGATTGACCGTCCTCCTGCTTATGATGTGAGAGGTGTCAGTATCGATACTTTAGTGGAGCTTTCACACTATTTGGAAAATTTGCCCGTTGCTATTGCTTACAAAAAAAATTACATTCCCGAAAAACGCTCTTTTAATGAAGCAGAAATCCTTGAGCTTTTAAAGCGACGACCTCAAAGCTTTGAAGATATTGAGTTGTGTTTCGATGCCCAAAGTCTTCAAAATTTACAAAAACTTTTGAAAAAAAATGTTTTACATGTAAAAAAAATTGCAGGGGTAGATTTTTATAAAACAAACCAATAAATAATCAGTGGGAAATCCCACCGATTACGCTGCAAGTGCAAGCTGTTGTTTTTTATATTTGACCCTTTGTCCAAAATAGACAATGCCATAAATGATTAAGCCAATGACATAAGAGAGATAATGGCTCGGAAGTCCTAATTTTGCTGCGACAATTTTCGGAAGCATCATAAATGGGATGACGGCGATGAGCATAATGCGTTCAATGGTATTGATTCTAGTCAGTACAAAGCTTTGCGTTGCTGAAGTGAAGGCAAACATACCTAAAATCGCTCC
>DKFS01000022.1 GCA_002452855.1 Sulfurospirillum sp. UBA6790
CGGCAGAAAAATTTGCTAAAGCAGGTTATAAAGTTATTGTCACTGGTCGCAGACGCGAACGCTTAAATGCCTTAAAAGCGCGTCTTTCAGACTATGATATTTTGCCATTATGCTTTGATGTCACACAAAAAGCTGATGTGTTTCAAGCCATTGCATCCCTACCCGAGGAGTACAAAAACATCGATATTTTAGTCAATAATGCAGGTCTTGCCTTAGGACTAGAGTGCGCGAATGAAGCCAATTTGGATGATTGGGAAACGATGATTGATACCAACATCAAAGGTTTACTCTACGTAACAAAAGCGGTTTTGCCAGTGATGGTTGAGCGCAAAACGGGTTATATTTTCAATCTTGGCTCAACCGCAGGCACATGGCCGTATCAAGGTGGCAATGTCTATGGCGCAACCAAAGCGTTTGTCAGACAATTTTCACTCAATCTACGAACCGATTTGAAAGGTACACACGTGCGTGTCACCAATATTGAACCCGGCATGGCACAAACGGAGTTCTCCGATATTCGTTTCAAAGGCGACAAGGCAAAAGCGGACGCGGTGTATGCCAATTCAACGCCGTTATCAAAAGAAGACATTGCCAATACGATTTTCACGTTGGCAGAACTTCCAGCTCATGTCAATGTCAATACTATCGAGATTATGCCAACGGTACAAAGTTACGGCGGACTCGTTGTTGAAAAGTATTAAACTCTTTTTACATGTAAAGCGTAATGCTTTACATGTAATTTTATTTTGAGGTCATTATGGATACACACGCTAACAACCCTCTTCATGGAATCACGTTAGAAAAGATGATTACGGAATTACACGCACATTATGGCTGGGAGAAGCTGGATGAGCTTATGCGCGTAAACTGTTTTCATGTCAATCCTAGCATTAATTCTTCATTGAAATTTTTTCGAAAAACCCCTTGGGCAAGAGAAAAACTCGAAAAACTTTATCTTAGTTACCGCGCGACACACACCAAGTAATTTTTGATGACATACGCAAAAGCATTTGTGGTTACCACCCTGGGCATGATTTTAATGAGTTTTGAATCTCCGTTGATTAAGATGACGCATGTCATCGCTCAAAACTTTACATTTTATTTTGGTATCTGTATGTTTGTAAGCCTCAATGCCACACTGTTTATCCAATACCGCTGGCGCATCATAGCGCTGTATCGTCATCATATACTCACCATTTTAGTCTGTGCTTTGTGTACGGGACTGAGTAATTTTTTCTTTATTCTTGCGGTCAAACACACCAGTGTCGCCAGCGCTGTTTTTATCTTAAGCACCGGCCCTCTCATCAGTGCCTTGATGTCTTTTTTACTCTTTAAAACCAAAACGCCTTTTCGTACCTTTGTGGCTATCTTTTTTGTTTTTGTCGGGCTTTTTATTATTTTATTTAATGACTTGGGTCTTGGCAATATGGAAGGGAACATGTATGCATTTGCGTGCGTTTTTGCGTTTATTTCTATGCTGTTTATTTTTGAGCGTAACAAAGAGGTCAATCGTTTGGCATGCTTTGGCACGGGCACACTCATTGCTTCCTTGCTGGCGGCATTATCGGCTCCTATCGCTCTACCCGATACCTATTCATTAGGGATTATTTTATTTATGGGAATTATTTTAACACCGATTTCGAGAGCATTTATTGGGGTGGGTACGAAAGTCTTATCATCCGTTGAAGTTGCACTGCTGACGATTATAGAACCGCTGTTAGCACCATTTTGGGTCTGGATATTGCTAGATGAGAAACCGCTGATCAATACACTTATTGGAGGAGCCATCATCGTGACAACTTTAGTCATTCACTCCATGATGGCATTAAAGAGGCAAAGAAATTATTGATTTGAAACGTTAAGCTGTCCGTAAAGTGCATTAAGGTCGCCTAAAACCCAAGCATCGACAATTTTTTCATTCTCAAATTTAAAGAAGCAAGAACCTGAATAGCGAATACGATTGCCCGTTGGTTCAAACCCAAACAGTTTACCTGAATGCGTTCCTGTATAAACCAATCTTACAGCGGCTTTATCACCTTCAATCACAATATCTTCAATCACATGATACAAATTTGGGAAAGCACTAAAAAGCATCTTAGCGTAGTCACAAAAACCATTAATACTATCGACTCTCATACCCAAAGAGCCTCTAAAATTTAACGAAGGGTCTAAAAAGCGATGTGCTTGATCCAATTTTTTATCGTTCCAAAGCACCTCATAGTACTCTTCAATAATCTGCCTTATCTGCTTTGCCATCTAATTTTTTTCCTTTTCTGACCCCTGTTTTCCAGGTACCTTATGGGCAGGGGCACTTGCACCACTTTCAAACCAGCTTTCACTCGCATCGTATTCAAACTCGAAAACTTTGTCTAAACCTTTTTTTTCAAGTTCTTCATCAATGTTCTGTGGCGTAAGGCCTTTTTTCTTACACACCTCTAGAATCTCTTCGATATCTTCTTCAGGGATTCCACTGTAACGCATTTCTAAAACTGCTTCATTAGCCGTCATACTTTAATTCTCATTACAAAAAATAGACTTTTAGTCATACAAAACGTTTGAATGCTCAAACACCGCCAACGCAATATTTAGCGAAATTATAATCATATTTTTTCAAAAAATAGCTAAAATTCTTTTGAAAGGAGTTT
>DKFS01000032.1 GCA_002452855.1 Sulfurospirillum sp. UBA6790
GGAGCTATATTGTCAATACCGGTTTTGAGGCTGGCTTTATAAAAATAATCATCGCAACTTTCACGAATGGCTCGCACGTAAGAGATCATGCCATGCCCCTCTTTTTTCCAGTCACGAAATACCCGTCCGCCAAGTTCCATCGAACCCGTCGATTCAAATGTTGTTTGCGGTGTAATGATGCCTGAATTTAACATGGCCATACCAACTCCCATCTTGACAACAGAACCGGGAGGATAAAGTCCATTGACCAATTTATTGGTAAAAGGATGGTTAAAGTCATTGGCAAGGAGGGACCATTCTTCTTGAGATATACCATTAACAAACTTATTTAAATCGTATTCAGGAAAGCTAGCTGCGGCTAGAATTTCGCCATTTTTAACATTTAAAACTACAACGGCACCGCTATCATCCCCAAAAAGAGTAGCAATGTATCGTTCCAATTCAAGGTCTAAGCTTAAGACCAAATCATTGCTCACGGGGAGTGTTTTACTGATTTGCTCAATCTCTTGGTTAAAGGCAGTGACTTTAGTCTTTTTTTCACCTTTAACGCCCTGTAAAACAGCGTTGTAATATTTTTCGATACCCGTTTTACCTGAAAAACCAACCAATTTTGCGATAGGGTCTTCCGCTACGTCTTGCGTGTTGGACCTTCCGACATACCCAATTACATGCGAGGCTAAGCTTCCATAAGGGTAGTGACGCTTTGAAGCAATTTCAATTTTGAGATTATCGTGTTGTGAGATACGCGCAAAATGCGGTGTTAAAACATCGTAAGGTACAAATGCGATGACATCCACAAAATCATGGTTGTAAGGAGAATCCGCCTTGAGATACTCTTTGGTCATTTCTTTCACGGTGAATTCAGGTAAAAGGGATGCTAAAAAAGCAATCTCTTCATCCAAAATTGCACGATTCGATTTTAAGCTCAGACGAGGTTTAATGCCAATAGAAAACCCTAAGCGATTCACTGAAAGAGGCTTCATATTACGATCTAAAATTACACCTCTTAAAGGCGCTAATTCATCGACTTTGACAGCATTTTGTTTTGCGATTTCTTCATAATATGCGTTGGATTTAATACTAATATAATAGACGCGAACGAGTAGCGCAAACCAAACAAAAAAAAAGAAACCAAGAATAATTTTAATTCTCACCGAGCTATCCTAAAAAGCATAAACGCCAATATCGAATCAATGGCAATGTAATAAAAATAGTAATTTGAAAAATACGGGAACGGCTCGTTATCCAAATAAGCAAAAAAGACATTTAATAAAAAATGCCCTAAATAGGCCATAATGACATAAGTGGCTAAAATACAGTTATTACATGTAATAAAATTTTGAAGCCTATAAACGGCAAAGCGATACACTAAAGCAAAAAGAATAATATACGAGAAGAGATAAAATCCCTTATTAATATCGTACAAACTTAAATACACAAATGCCAAAATAATAGGAGCTGCCTGCTCTTCACGGCGATTAAAATGAAGGATGACGTAACAAAAAACCACACCAACAAATGATGGAATCCATGGGTATAATGAGGACATCACCTGCCCTAAAAATAGCCCAATACTGATCCAAAAGAGTTTTAGATAGTTTTGATCAACGCTACTTCGTCGCATATCGGAAAATGTTTGCATTTAATGCAGTCTGCCCAAATTTTATGAGAAGGAAGTGTCTCTTTGGATATTTCAGTAAATCCAGTCGATTCAAAAAACGCTTTTTGATATGTCAATGTAAAAATTTTCTTTACGCCTAATTGAGTTCCTTCGACAATAAGATTTTGAATAATCCCTTTACCAATACCACGTCCTCTAAAACCCTCTTTAACCACAAGACTACGAATTTCGGCTAAGTCATCTGCATGAAAATGCAATGCGCCAAAACCGATAATAACATCATCTTCTTTTGCTAGGATGTAAGATCTAATATTGGTTGCCATCTCATCGGAGCTTCTAAATAAAATAATTCCTTTTTCAACTTCAGATTTGACCACTTCTTGCATCGGAGCGATATCGCTCAATTTTGCTTTTGTATACTGTATCATAGTGTTTCTCCAAAAAGCATCGTGAAGATAAGCGTTAAAGCTTTATCAATTCCCTTTTTACTGCTACTTGAAACAAGCAACGCTTCTGGATAATGTTTTTTAATCACACTCACATCGCTTTGCTTTAGTTTATCGGCTTTCGTAAAAATACGTATTATTTTTTGATCGGGACGAACAATCTCTTCTAAGTATCGGTGTACTTCCGCATCGCTTTCCAAAAAAGGATGACGCGAATCAATTAAATGGACAAAAACACGGATAGAAACACGTTTTTGAATGTAATTAGTGAGATTCCTTTGCCACTCATCTTTCATAGTATGTGAAACACGAGCATACCCAAAACCAGGTAAATCAACTAATTGTGCGTTGTAGCTTTTGTCATCTCGCATCAGCGTTATATGAAAGAAGTTAATCAAACGCGTTTTACCAGGGGTTGAAGAGCTTTTAGCCAATCCTTTTTTATTGGTTAGCGCATTAATAATAGAGCTTTTGCCGACATTACTTCTACCAATAAAGGCGACCTCGCTGATCCCTTCTGGTGTTGTCTCTTCTAACTTAGAAGCGGACTTAACAAAAAAGGCCTCTTTAACATAAATCACTGTTTTTTATCCTCAACCTTGAAGATAAATTTGACAGGTCCCGTGCCTTTTCCATCGACTTCATAATGACCGCTGATTTGATCGACGCGAATAAAATCACCATAGACTTTTTTATCTGTATCGAGTTCATGTAAAAATGCTTTCTTTTCTAACGTATAAAGACTTTTATTTGGCTCATACGTCATCTTTTCAGCCTCACCATAATACTTCTTTTGATTCATCGTTAGATTGGCTTTTGCATCACCGGTAGCAACATAGCGAATTGGTTGTTTTTTATCATCAAAATCAATCGTGATTTTTTTGGCGGTGATTTTATCGCCCTCTTTCACGACTTTAACGTTGCCTTCAAAAATACTAATTTTTTTCTTTTCATCCGCAAAGAATTTATCGGCTGTAATTTCGACTTCAGCAGCGATAAGTGCGCATGAAGCACAGCATAAAAGAGCAATGAACTGTTTCATCTATTTTTTTCCTACTTGTTGAATGAATGAGTGAATATTAGTAGCAGCAATTGTGCCCTCTTTCATCTGATAAACAAATGAAAGACCATGCGTACGGCTCTGTTTTTGAGAAAAAATAAAGGGTTTATCGCTGTATAAAATCTCTTTTTGCATATCGTAAAAAATGTCTTCGCCATCGAGGGCAACACCGTCATCTCTAAAATAGTGTGAGTTGGTCATAAAATGAATAATTTTATCTTGCAATGTGGCTTCATCAGAATTGAGCACACCGCGTAACCCCTCTTTGGTTCTGTGCCCAGCATGAATGACATAGAGCTTATCGTAGTCTTTAAAACGGGCAACTTTGTCAGAGCGCACGATACTATCAATCGTACCTTCTTTAATCTGATAATTTTGAGCATTAAAAAGTTCAATTTCAGGAATCAAATTACCGTCTTGATCAATCGTATGAATCGTATACGGTTCTTTGACAATTAAAAAAATCATCATGCCAAAAAAAAGCAATGTGGAATAAAAAAGTAATCTTACAGCCAAAGGTTTACAAATGCCTCACTTAAATTCTCTGACTCAACCACGGAGTCAATCATCTCTCTAACGGCCCCTTTGCCACCATGTTTGCTTAAGAGGACATCCACTTCTTGTTGCACAATCGGAAGAGCATCAAAGGGTGCAAAAGAGCGACCAACGGCACGTAAAAGCGCTAAATCATTCAAATCATCCCCAATCGCAGCGACATTTTCAAAATGAAGCCCCTCTTTGTGCAGTATTTCTTGAAGTGCCGCTTTTTTATCTTTTACATCTTGATACAGATATGTAATGCCAAGTTCTTTAGCCCGTCTTTCAACCACACGTGATTTACGTCCTGTGATAATTGCACTCTTGCGACCCAATTTCATCCATGAGACGATACCAAAGCCATCTTTGACATTAAATGTTTTAAACTCTTCTTCATCACTATTACCATACATAATGCCGCCATCCGTGAGGCATCCATCGACATCAAAAACCAATAATTCAATCATTACAACACACCTTTGGTGCTAGGAATTCCCGCTCGCTCATTTTTCACTAATGAACGACGCAATGCAACGGCAAAGGCTTTAAAAGCAGCCTCAAGTAAATGGTGCTTATTCTTTCCACGCTGTGCCACAATATGTGCGCTAATGCCTGCATTTTGCATTAATGCTCTAAAAAATTCTTCGGCAAGTTCAACGTCAAATTCACCGACTTTACCTTCCATGGCGATTTCATAGACTAAATACGCACGGTTACTTAAATCTAAAGCACATTCAACAGCCGCCTCGTCCATCACAACAACGGCATTTCCATAACGTTCAACTTGCGAAATCGGATAGATAGATGCACGCAATGCTTGTCCTAAAACGATACCCACATCTTCAACACTGTGGTGAAAATCGATATGCGTATCGCCTTTACATGTAAGATTTAAATCGATTAAAGAATGCTTGGCAAATGCTTCTAACATATGGTCAAAAAAGCCAATTCCTGTCGAAATACGACTTTGTCCTGTTCCATATACATCAAGTTCAATGCTAATGTCTGTCTCTTTCGTTACTCGTTGCACTGTTTTCATTTTATTCCCTTACGATAAATGAGCCTTTAAACTGCCCTTTTGCAATAAAATCAGAGGCTTCAGCTTCACTACCAAATCCTTTAAGCCATACACGGTATATCGGCTGATTGTCATATGTTCCCTCTTTAATAATCGCATTGTAGCGATTATTTACATTAGCATTGCTTTGAGCAAAACGGGTTGCACCATCTTTTTTACGGAATGCTCCAATTTGAATGAAATAATCACTCTCCACCACACTCTCTTTTGGTGCACCGCTTGGGGTAATCACACCGGCAAAGCCAATCACTTCAAGTCCCACAGGGCCTGTTCCATTTGCAACGAGTCCGAGTCGTGTTGCTGCAGTGTACGATAAATCAATAATACGCGTTCCAACAAAGGGACCACGGTCATTCACCCGTACAACAATACTTTGATTGTTTTTAAGGTTAGTCACCTTAAGCATCGTATTCATAGGAAGTGTTTTATGTGCCGCTGTCATATCGTACATATTGTATGTTTCGCCGTTGGATGTCTTTTTCCCATGAAAGTCTTTTCCATACCAACTGGCAACACCGCTAAAATAATCTCCAACGCTCACCATAGTTGGATAATACGTTTTACCATCAATGGTATAAGGGCGCATCGTTGCTTTATACATGGCGGGGGAAGTATTAACCGGTGTCAATCCTTCAGAAGGAGACGAAGAAGAACGAGGAGAGGTAAAAAAATCACCTTTGGAAGAACATCCATCTAAGACCACTAAGACTATAAAACAAAAACAAATATTTCTAATTATTTGGAATAACAAGGCTCTCCCCCACTTTTACCCATGTGTCTTTTTTCTTGTTCGCTCTAAGCAATTGATCGACAGAAACGGCATGCTTCTTTGAAACTGTTTCAATCGTATCTCCCGCTTTGATAACGTACAATTTTTCACTATGAGATATTTGCGTTGGAGAAGGGGGTGTACCATAAGGTACGATAAGTTCTGTTTTGGGTTTTAGTGCCGCACTCTTAAGGCTGTTGAGCTCCATGAGTGTATGGAAGCTTGTACCATACTGTTTAGCAATTTTTTGAAGCGAGTCGCCTTTTTTGGCAACATAAACAACATATTTTTGAGGTTCTTTGGTTTGATCAAAATTTTGGGTGAAAGCAACTTGACGGTCTTGAGGAATATAGAGGTAACTTTGTTTATCTAAAGGCGAGGTAAAACCGTGCTTCAGATGAGGATTGTATGATTTCAGCTCATTTTGCGAAACGCCTATACTCTCTGCAACATCCTTCAAGGATGTTCCACTTTTCACATTGACTTTCACAAATGTTGCGTTATTGGCACGATTGAGTAAGTATTCTGACTCATTGTCTAACATAAAATCTGTGCTATTAGAGATAAAGCTCATCATTAAAATTTTGCGAATATAAAGACGACTTTCCTTGGGTAAATACTTTTTCGTCTCATCAAGCAATACGCTAATATCATCTGTCCCTGCTTTATCTATGGCTTTAAGCACCGTACCTTCACCGCAATTGTAGGCAAGGGCTGCTAAATACCATTTACCAAACAATGTATGAAGATGTTTTAAATATAAAATAGCAGCTTGAGTTGATTTAACAGGTTCGCGTCGCTCATCAACATAACTGTTATTCTCTAAGTGATACAATTTCGCTGTCGCAGGGATGAACTGCCAAATCCCAGACGCGCGGGCAGAAGAAGAAGAGTATGGGTTAAAACTGGATTCGGTCATAGCAAGGTATAAAAATTCAGAAGGAACGCCTGCTTCTTGCATCATTTTTTGAAGGATGGGGACAAATTTATCTCCATTTTCAAGCGTTTTCAAAAAGTGTTTTGTTTTATAAACTTCAACATCTTCTTTCATCGAAATAAAGATGGAATCTTTTAAAAAAGTATTGGGTAAATCGAAATTTTTAAGGGCGGTCAGTTGTTGTTCGTAATCGTTATTGTCAGTATTCAAAAAAGCATGAAGACTTTGAAAAAATAAAAAAAGGGTTACGATAACCTTAAGCATGCCTCTCCTTCTCTTTATGTAGTATCGTTAGATTGTACCTAACTTTATCTTTTCTAAAGCTTTAAAGAGTAAAAAAGCATTTTTTGAGGTCATTTTGTGAATTTCTGTGACATCTTCACCTAACAATTCTGCCATTTTGTCGGCCACAAGTTTAGTGTATGAAGGCTCATTTCTTTGCCCACGAAAGGGCATTGGCGTCAAATATGGGGCGTCCGTTTCGAGTAAAAGCTTATCTTTTGGTATTAGTGGTAAAACATCAACTAAATTTTTGGCATTCTTAAATGTCAAGACACCCCCTATGCCAAAATAAAAACCTTTTTGCGCTAAATCAAGCAGATGCTTTGATGCATTGTAACAATGTAAAACACCTCCAACGTCACCGGCACCTTCTTCCAATAAGATTTTTCGGCTATCTTCATTGGCATCACGTATATGTACAATCAATGGTTTTTTGAGCTCTTTTGCTAATTGGATTTGCTTTCTAAACACATGCTGTTGCTGCTCTTTTTCGTCGTGCTTTGCGTCCTCTGTTTCTGGCAATCGAAAATAATCTAAACCACATTCACCCACCGCAATACATTTTTCATCGCTTAAAAAGTCTCTTAAAATTGTTTCATCGTACTGGTCATGATGATACGGATGAATCCCTGCGGCGAAAAAGATATGCGTATAACGATGAGAGAGCGCTTGCGCACGTGAAAGATCGTTGATATTAGCCCCAGGAATAATAATCCCTTTGATGCCATCCTCCCATGCTCGTTGTATCACAGCATCGCAATCGTTTTGAAATTGCTCGTCATCTAAGTGACAATGGGTATCAATAATCATCACACGACCTCCACGCGATTGCGGCCATTCTTTTTCGCTAAATAGAGCGCCTTATCCGCTTGATTGACCATCTCTTCTAAACTGCCGACATCATTGAAGGTAACACCGATAGAAACCGTTACATGTAAAGGCTTTGGCGTTACCGATGCAATCGGTAAATGGGCTATGGTATTCGTGAGTTTAATAAAATATTCCAAGGCTTTTTTTTGGTCACATTTTTTGAGCACCACGCAAAATTCATCGCCTCCGAACCGCGCGATAAAAGCATCATGCGCACAGTGTTTTTTTAAAAGCTCCGATAAGGCCACAATCACATCATCCCCTACTTTGTGTCCTAACGTATCATTAATCTGTTTAAATTGGTCAATATCAATTAATCCTAGAGCGAAGGGCTCATTGTTTGTTTTGGCTTCGTGAAAATACTCGCGCATCATTTCAAAGAAATGTCGTCTATTGGCGAGTCCACTTAAAAAATCATTTTCCGCCATCGCTTTAATTTGGGCAATGTATTCTAAAGAATCCAATGAATTATTGATACGGCATGCAATTTCTTCTTTACTGAACGGTTTATTGATAAAATCATTCGCACCAATTTTTAGAAATTTAGCAGATATTAACTCCGCATTGGCAGCTGTCATCGCGATAATAGAGAGATCATTCTTGCTGTAATGCTTTCTGACTTCTTTTGTCAAATCAATCCCATCAATCACAGGCATCAGATAATCGGTTAAAATAAGTTTGATATCAGGATTATCCTTTAAAAAGACCAACGCTTCTTCCCCGTGTGCAGCAACAAGAACATGAAACATTTGGTGTTGCAATAAAGATTTAATCTGCGCTCTAGTTGCCATGGAATCATCCACAACCAAAACTTTAATACCTCTATTTTTATGCAGTCGCTCAATCAGGGAAAAAATATAATTCACATCATCGATATTGCCTTTATAGACATAATCAATGACCTCTTTTTTCAGAATTTTTTCGCGCACTTCTTTATCCATGGAACCGGTTAAAACGATGGAAGGAATTTTGTGTTTTAAAATCATATCTACCACTTCACCATCAGGCGCATCAGGCAAATTTAAATCCAAAAGAGCGACAAAATAGTCACTATCTTTTTCAACCAAGCTCAAGGCTTCTTCAAAGCTATACGCGGCATCCACATCAAAGTCAAGGCTTGCTTCCATTTTTTTAACAATCAATCTGGAGAGTGCTTTATTGTCTTCTACAATTAAAATTTTTTCGCGTGACATTCATCATCCTAGGCTTTACATGTAAATTCATTGGTAAGTAAGACTTTGATTGTAACATAAAAGATTTGGGAGTTTTCTAAAAAAGGCGGTGAAGAGAACCTTCACCGCATAACAAAGAAGTTAGATTATGGAATCATCCATGTGAAAATATACGCTTGTGCCATTGTCATTGCACTCATAATGAGGACAAGAACAATACTATGTTTGACGGTCATTCTAAAGAGGTCTGATTCTTGTCCAACAAGTCCTGCTGAAGCACACGCAACAGAGATAGACTGTGGAGAAATCATCTTACCACATACACCACCCGTTGTATTGGCTGCAACTGTAAGCGTTTCATGTAAACCAAGCTGACCTGCTGTTGCTTTTTGCATACCGCAAAAAAGTGCATTGGATGACGTATCTGAACCGGTCAAGAATACGCCTAACCATCCTAAAATTGGAGAGAAGAATGGGAACATAAAGCCTGTTCCAGCAAGAACTAACGCCATCGTAGTTGCCATACCAGAGAAGTTCATAATATAGGCAAACCCTAAAACCATACCAATCGTCACAATTGGCCAACGAAGTTCAAACAACGTTTCACCAAAAGTTTTAATAGCCATGCCCGGTTTGATTTTTAAAATAAACATAGAAATCAATGCAGCTACTAAAATCGCTGTACCCGTTGCAGAGATGCTGTTGAAGGTGTAAACAACTTTAAAGTTTGTAGGTTGCGTAACCACTGGAGCCATTTTATAAATCATATCACTAATAGAAGTAAATTCAAATGAGAAATTGGTACCTGCAAGTGCTGCACCTTTAGCAAAAAGAGCTTTAAAAGGTTTGAGTGTCCAAATGGTAACCATTACAGTTAAGATAAGGAACGGTGACCATGCTTTAAAAATTTCGCCTCGTGTGTGTACTTTTGACGTCTCTTTTTCCAATTCAGCAGAAACATGACCTTTTTTAATGTTTTTTGGCTGCCAAAATTTCAAGAAAAGATAGAGTGCGATAATAGAAACGATAGCAGATGTAACGTCTGGTAACTCTGGTCCGATAAAGTTTGATGTGAAAAATTGAGTCAAAGCAAAACTACCACCGGCAACCAATGCCGCTGGCCATACTTCTTTAACACCTTTCCAACCATCCATAATCGCAACAATCCAAAGAGGAATTAGCACAGAAAGGAATGGTAATTGACGACCTGCCATTGCACCAACGGTCATAGGATCGATACCCGTTACTTTACCCGCAACCAAGATAGGAATACCTAAAGCACCAAACGCAACAGGCGCAGTATTTGCAATCAAACAAAGTGCTGCTGCATACAGAGGATTAAAACCAAGACCGACTAAAATACCTGCAGTAATGGCAACTGGAGCACCAAAGCCAGCGGCACCTTCTAGGAACGCACCAAAGGAGAATGCAATCAATAAAACTTGGATACGCTGATCTTCCGTGATGGTAATAATAGAGTTTCTAATAATACCAAACTGTCCACTTTTTACAGTCAGTTTATAAAGATAAACTGAAGCGACGATAATCCAAGCGATTGGCCATAAACCAAACAAAAAGCCGTATCCAACAGATGCCAAAGCCATAGTTGCTGGCATGTTAAATGCAAAAATTGCAATGGCAGTAGCGAGTGCTAACGTAATGGCACCGGCGATATGCCCTTTCATTCTAAATACAGCGAGTGCTGCGAAGAAGAAAACGATTGGGATGACTGCGATGAGTGCAGATAATCCTATACTCCCACCAATGGGTGCGTAAACTTGTTGCCAAGCTTGCATACAAACCTCCTCTTAAATGTAAACTCTACACGCAGAGTAAAGAAAAGGTATGATATTCGTATGATTTTTTGGCGTGAAAAAAAAAGAGGAGGAAAAAACTGTTACAAATCTGCACTTTCCAATAAGGTTTTGGCAAAAACAATTGCCTCATCGGTAACATGCTCACCACTGATCATTCGTGCTAATTCATGGATGCGTTCATCATCTGTCAAAGCACGTACAAAGCTGCTATTTTCAGGGTTTTTTGTCACTAAAAAATGCTGATCGGCACGAGAAGAGAGTTGGGGTTGGTGGGAAATAGCAAAAATTTGATATTTGTCCGAAAGCAGTTTTAAAACATTCGCGACACTCATGGACTCTTTGCCACTCAAATTGGCATCGATTTCATCCAAAACAAGTACACCTCCATTGGAGAGTAAGAACTCGTTATGTGTTGCAAGAAATGCTAATCGTAAACGATTATATTCACCTGAGCTAATTTTTTTCAAATCGACTTTGCCAAGATTTACATGTAAAAGGTCTATCCCTTGCGCGTGGATGTCACTTTCCTCAATAAAAAGCTCCACATTTGGCATATATAATTGCTCTAAATAATCATTTAAGCGCTCATGTAAAATTGGCAAATAGCGCACTCTTATCTCATGAATATGCCTGCTTTCTTCTTGAATCAAAAGCGTTGCTTGATGCAATTTTTTTTCTAATTGTGTTTTTTCAAACGCAATATTTTCATAATAATCAAGCTCTTCTTGACGCTTTTTTTTATGTTCTAGTGCTTCTTCAATCGAACCATAACGTTTTTTAAGTTGTGCGATTTTTTCAATACGATCCAGAAGCGATTCCACGTCTATCTCTTCTAAAGCGTCTAAGTTTTCCTGCTGTTTTTCAAAGGTAAGACGGAGTTCATTCATACACGCATCAAAGAAAGTACTATCGGCTTCTACAAGGTTCAACACTTCATACACACTGGATTCGAGATTAAAAATTTCAGATGCTTTTTGCATAGCTTGTTCAATTTTCTCTTTTTTTGACAGTGATTTTTTGAACATAACCAACTCTTCATCTTCACCGACTTTAGGGGCGACTTCTTCAATTTTTGCAATTTCAAAACGTGCAAATTCTTTTAAGTCTTCGATTTTTTTCTCTTCATTTTCAATACGCGTCAGTTCATCTTTAAATTTTTGATAGGTTTCAAACGCCGCTTCAAATGCCACAACTGCTTTAAGGTGCCCGGCATGATACTTTTCGCAAACGCCGTCTAACAGACCCAACAGACGTCTATTTTCAAATTCACTGTTATCTTTATGGGAAAGGTAATTGAGAAACGTTCGTGAAATATCCATCATCCCTTTTTTTGAAACGCTTTGTGTATTAATAAAATAACGTCCACTTTTTGCTTTTAAAAATTTGATGGTATTGGGCGTCTCCTCTTCAAAACCAAAGGCATCCAGTCCTAGGTGTTGAGCTATGCTTATTTCCATGACATCGGCATGGGCTTCTCCATAACCAAACAACGACAATAATCCTTGCATCAAAACAGATTTTCCAGCACCACTAGGTCCTGTAAAGACGATTAACCCTTTGGAAAACTCAATATCGCACTCTTCAAATGAAAGATGGTTTTTTAACAGTAACCTCTCTATCACATATGCCCCCAACGTAATTTTTTCTTTAAAACATCAAAATAGTCACGATCCAAACTGTGAATAAGTTGTGCCCCTTGTTTGGCAATTTTGACGCTGATGCGATCAATTTCACTCATATTGTAAGTATCTTGCCCGTCAATGACAACCACTGTATCATCACTGCTTTCCAGCGAAATTTCAAAATCAACTGGTAAAACAAGAGGGCGTTGTGAGAGCGAATGAGGACAAATCGGTGTCAAAATAAGTGCTTCCGTCAGTGGATACACAAGCGGACCACCCGCTGAAAGATTGTACGCCGTTGAACCTGTTGGCGTTGAGACAATAATTCCATCCCCATAATAGGAGTTAAACAAATGGCCATCTACATAAGCATGAATCGTACTCATATGCGATATTTTAGAGCGTGAGAGGACAACATCATTGAACGCAACCAATTTTTCAAACGTATCATTCGTATGCAAAGTAACATCTAACATCATACGTGTATCAATGCGATAATTACCTTTAAAAAGTTCTTCAATAAATGCGCTAATCTCTTCGGTTTGAATATCGGTTAAAAAGCCTAATTGCCCGGCATGAATTCCAAGGACAGGCTTATGATGCCTAAAACTCCTACGACACAAAGAGATCAGCGTGCCATCTCCGCCTAAGGAAATGAGAAAATCACACGCTTCACATAACGTATTAAACGCTACCCCTTGATAGCCTAGCAAAGCGGCACTCTTCTCTTCGATAAGAAGTTTTACACCGTGCTTGTCAAGAGCCATGCGAATCTCTTCGACATAAGGCGATAGTGTTGCGTCATTGGGCTTAGTGACAAGTCCTACACAATGGAGTTGATTTAATTTTTCATTATAATTCGTTATCTTCATAGTGGCTTATTCTACCTTGTATTTCATTAATCATGGATTATGCTATAATTCGCGCGATATTATATTGGAGAAAAGAATGAAAACTCTGCTTTTTTTGGTAACAGCACTCTTGCTGTTAGGTGGTTGTACTTATAAAAATGAAGCTCTCTCTTTAGATTCTTACAAAGCTGAATATGCAGGTCCTCGCTCAAAAGATCAAAAGACGATTTATCTAAGAATTGTCAAAGACCTTAGAGCAGATAAACGCACTATTGGCTATGTCGAGCAAAAAGGCGGTGCACTGACAAAATTTTACAGCGATGTTAATTTCGAAGACAAGTATAAAGAAGGACTTGGTTATGCACTTAACCTTGCAGGATTCAATACCAATGCCGCTGCACAAGCTGCTAGCTTAGTGGTTGAAGTTTACATTAAAGACATCGAATTAATTTATAATGACAAAAATTTTGATGCTAACTTAAACGGTGAGATTGAAATTGAAGTGATTGTAAGACGGGGAGATGAAGTTATCACACAAAACTTCAAACAAAAAGGCAGCAAATGGATTGCACCTTCTTACAATTCTAAAGACTTAGAACCGTTTTTATATTCACTGTTTGCCGATAGTATCGACCAAGTCGTTACGCGTCTTACACGTTTATAGTTAAAAAAAGAGGAGATTTTCTCCTCTTACCAATTACTCACTACCACTTTATTTCTTCCAAATTTTTTGGCCGAATACAACGCTTGGTCAGTCTCCTCCAAAAGTGCATCTTTATCAGTAATGACAGGGCTTAGAGAACAAATACCAAGACTTACCGTCACTTGAACAACTTCTTGGGTTGTGCCGACCATTGCAACCGTTGTTTTTTCAACTTCACTTCTCAAACGCTCCGCCAAAAGTTCTGCTTCTTGTTTAGTCGTATTGGGGGTAATAATAGCAATTTCTTCTCCACCATAGCGAGCTACGATATCGCTATCTCTTACCATTTCAGAAATAATATGTGAAAGATTTTTGAGAACTTCATCCCCTACTTTATGACCATAGGTATCATTAATTTTTTTAAAATGATCCACATCCAAAAGAATCAGGGTTAAAGGAAGTTTATAGCGTTTAGAAAGGGCTACTTCTTCGCAAATTCGTTGATCAAAATAACGTCTATTGCGAAGCCCTGTCAAAGCATCTGTAATACTTTCGTGTTGTAGTATTGCAAGGTTTTTCACATCATTCGTGGTATGTAGAGCCAATTGTCCTACTAAAAAAGCAAAAACACCACCTAAAAAAAGAACAACGGCAATCACAATGGAGATGAAAGAGGTTGTCTCTCGTCTCATCCAAAGGTCATATCCTAAAATGAAATAACCTAGTAAAAAAGAGAGAATTAAAATACTCAACACTTTCCAACGCTTGGTAAGATTTCCTTCGGGTAATTCTAAAATTAAGTATTTAATCGGTGTGAGTGAACGAATAAGAAAAAAAGCCCCAGTAACCAGTAATGCCAGTTCTATCATGAATATAAATGGATACATGTAACCCCAAGATAATACGATTTGTGAAACTACGAGCAGAAGGATTGTAGCACAAAAACCGACAATCTTTTCTAAAATAAACTAAAGGCAAGCTACTTTTGGCTATACTAAGAGCTTTAAAAAAACGACCTTTATTAGGAAAGAAAATTGAGAAGTCATTATTGTACAGATTTAGATGTCGCTAACATTGGCGAGATTGTTGAAGTGTGTGGCTGGGCGAATAGTAATAGAGACCATGGTGGAGTTATTTTTATTGACCTACGTGACAAATCAGGGCTCGTTCAACTCGTTTGCGATCCAGCCGATAGCATCACAGCGCACGATGTTGCCTCTCGTGTGAGAGACGAGTATGTTCTAAAAGCCAAAGGCAGAGTAAGAGCACGCGGTGAAGGATTGGAAAATCCTCGTCTTAAAACAGGTAAAATTGAAATCGTCGTCGATGATCTTATCATTGAAAACGTGAGTGAGACTGTTCCTTTCGTCATTGGTGACAACAGTGTTGGCGAAGAGACACGCTTAAAATACCGATATTTAGATTTACGTAACCCAAAAGCGTATGAAATTTTCAAACTTCGTTCTAAAGCAACCATTGCAGTTCGTAACTCTTTGGATAGCCAAGGCTTTTTGGAGGTTGAAACACCGATTTTAACCAAAGCCACACCTGAAGGTGCACGAGATTATCTTGTGCCAAGTCGTGTACATAACGGGGAATTTTATGCACTTCCTCAATCTCCTCAATTATTCAAACAACTTTTGATGTGTGCAGGCTTTGACCGCTACTTCCAAGTCGCAAAGTGCTTTAGGGATGAAGATTTACGCGCAGACCGTCAGCCAGAATTTACTCAAATTGATATTGAGATGAGCTTTTGTAACCAAGAAGATGTTATGAAAGTTACTGAAAATCTTTTAAAAGATGTCTTTAAAGCATGTGGTTATGAAATCGCCACTCCGTTTAACCGCATTCGCTATAAAGAAGCGATGGAAAAATACGGTTCAGACAAACCAGACCTTCGTTACGACCTTTCGATGATTGATGTTATCGATATTTTTGCAAATTGTAAAAACGAAATCTTTAGCAATATTGCAAAAGATTCAAAGAAAAACCGTATTAAAGCGTTAAAAGTTCCAAACGGTGACAATATCTTTTCAAAACGTCAAATGCAAAGCTTTGAAGAGTACGTCAGAAAATTTGGAGCCCAAGGACTAGGTTACTTTCAAATGAAAGAAGATGGTCTCAAAGGTCCTCTTACAAAATTCTTTGACGAAGCAGACTTACAAAAGATTATTGAACGTGCGGATTTAAAAGTTGGTGACGCTATTTTCTTTGGTGCGGGTGCTAAAAAAGTCGTTTTGGATTATATGGGACGTTTCCGTATTTTCTTAGCAGAGCAAATGAATATTATTCCAAAAGACACATTTGAGTTTGTATGGGTCGTTGATTTTGAAATGTTCGAAGTTGAAGAAGGAAAAGTTAAAGCAATGCACCATCCATTCACCATGCCAAAAGACGTTGATAATACGCCTGTGGATGAGATGGAATCTATCGCCTATGATGTTGTTTTAAACGGTGTAGAACTTGGCGGCGGTAGTATCAGAATTCATAAAAAAGAGATTCAAGAAAAAGTCTTTAAACTTATTGGCATTTCAGAAGAAGAGGCACATGAAAAATTTGAATTTTTGATGGATGCACTCAAATTTGGCGCACCACCACACGGTGGTCTTGCTATCGGTTTAGATAGAATGATGATGTTGATTACAAAAAGTGAAAGTATTCGTGATGTTATTGCCTTCCCTAAAACCCAAAAAGCACAATGCCTTCTTACACGCGCCCCAAGCGCCGTAGAGAATGAACAATTGCGTGACCTTGGTATTAGACTTAGAGAAAAAACCAAATAAAAGGAATTTGTTGATGAAGAAACTATTTTTGATTATTGGCGCCCCAGGCAGTGGTAAAACGACGGACGCGAGTTTAATCGCAGAAAAAAATAGCGATGTAATTGCACATTATTCAACAGGTGAATTACTAAGAGATGAAGTTGCCAGCGGTAGTGAACTTGGTAAAACAATTGATTCATTTGTCAGCGCTGGCAATCTTGTTCCGCTTGATATTGTTATCAACACCATTGTTAGTGCCATCAAAAATAGCCCTAAAAATGTTGTCTTAATTGACGGTTTTCCACGTTCTGACGAACAGATGAAAGCACTAGATGCCCTTCTTGCAAAAGAGACATCTGTGAAACTTGTTTCTGTGATTGAAGTCGAAGTAAGCGAACAAGTCGCATGTGATCGTGTATTAGGTCGTGCACGTGGTGCAGACGACAACGTCCAAGTCTTTAAAAATCGTATGAAAGTTTATACGGAGCCATTAGCAGGTATTCAAGCATTTTATGGCGCTAAAAATTTACTTCACAAAATCAATGGTGAACGCAGCATCGAAGCTATTGTTGATGAGATGGAAGCTTTCGTTAAAAGCAATATCTAAATGCACCACTTCTACTCTGTGATTATTGGGACGGAGCTTCTCAATGGTCGCAGAGTCGATAAACACTTCACTTTTTTAAATCAAACGCTTCGTAAACGCAATCTTTTACATGTTGGTAATTTTGTTATTCAAGATGATAAAGAGCAAATAGAAGCCTGCTTTAAAATGATTCTCAATGACCCTAAAAGCGTTATGTTCTGCTTTGGAGGTCTTGGCGCAACCCCTGATGATTTAACGCGCGCCATTGCAAGTGACGTATTTACAGCGCAGCCACTTGTTTTACATGTAAAAGCAAAAGAGCTTATTATCGCACAATTTGGCAAAGAGGCTTACCCGCATCGTATCTCTATGGCAATGCTTCCACCGCAGGCACAGCTCTTGCATAATGTCGTTAATCAAGTACCTGGGTTTTCATTGGAAAATCGTTTCTTTTTTACACCTGGCTTTCCCTCGATGGCATGGCCAATGGTCATAGAAGCTTTGGATAGATATTTTTCGGATGAAGTTCCCTCTTTTAAAGATGCCTTCATTGTAGAATCCTCTGAAAATGATTTAATAGAAATCATGGAAGCTATTCCAAAGGAGCTTCATTTTTCCTCTTTACCACGATTTGTCGGAGAAAAACGTATAGTAGAAATTTACTTTGAACATACAAACAAAGAGCTTGTTGAAACGTGGTCACACTTTTTTAGGGATGCATGTATCGCAAAAGGAAAAGCAATTAAGGATTGTTTGTAAAATACTGATCAATACCATCGCTAATACCCTCTATCAATATTTTTTGATAATGGGGATTAAATAAACGATCTGACTCATCAGGGTTCGTGATATAACCAACTTCAATCAAAATAGAAGGCATCGTTGCCCCTACTAAAACCCAAAAAGGTGCTTCTCTAACTCCGCCATCATCGACGTCATATTTTCGCTTAACGTTTTTAAGCATATTAGATTGTATATCAATCGCTGCTTTGTTAGAGAGTACAATTTTTTCACGGTTAAACACGTTTAAAAATGTCTCTTTGGAGTAATAATCCATCTCTTCCATATCAGATTGGTTTTCAAGGGCAGCGACATTTTTTGAACGCTCAGACCGATCAGGAGAGAGAAAGAATGTTTCTAGTCCTTTCATGGAAAGCTTTTTTGCATCATTCGGTGCAGCATTGGCATGCAAAGAGATAAAAATATCAGCATTTTTGTCATTGGCTAATTTCGTACGATCTCTTAAATTAATAAAGACATCTTTTTGTCTTGTATAATAGACTTTGTATCCACGCTCTTTTAACTCTTTTCCAAGTTCCAATGCCATTTCAAGAACGAGATGCTTCTCCATGCGCTGTTTGTACCCAATGGCTCCTGCATCTTTACCACCATGTCCGGCATCAATGACTATGGTTTTGTTGCGTTTAGAACTCTTAGAAAGTGGTTTGCTATTAGAGGCGGTATTTTTCGATACAGCGCTATTTTTAGTTGTGGGAAGCGGTGTTAAAACACTCTTGTTCTCTTTTTCCACAACGGGAGCATTAGCGGTAGAAGAAGGAGTGGGTGGAGCAAGTTTCTTTTGTGTTAAAATAGGCTGTTTATCAAGCGAAATAATCACTTTATTACTTAACACACTGACATAAGTTTCAAACGATTGTGCGGCATCAAGAACTATACGAATTGTATCCTCATTGTATTGGCTGACTTTAAAATTCTGCAATTTAGAAGGGGTTTTAATTGCAAGAGGAGCATTTAATATAATTGCTGGAAGGTCAATAACCTTTTTATAGCTTCCTGAGCTTTTGAGCACAAATACTTTAATGCCTTTATCTGGAATATCGGTACCAAATTCAAGGACAATTTCTTCATTGTTAGCATCTATTGTTTGTAAAACGTTCTTACCACGATATGTTTTCGGTAATGATGAAACATGTGTGGATACTTTTGGAGCAATGGGTGTACGTGTGGCTGTTTCAGCCGGAGCGTAAACCGATGGGGTTGATGTGGCTGGTGTATTGATTGTTTTAGAAGGTTCACTAAAACTCTCTTCACTCGCCGGTGGGGGCACAAAAGGTTTTGCGGTTTTTGTAGTGCTACGCTTTGATTCTTTATTCATAGTAGCTAATTCAGACTCATATTTTGAAGCATCAAGCTTTAATATTTTCGCTGTTTTAATCAAACGCTCTAACGTCTCTTTTTTAAGTTCCTGATCGCCTGAAATAATAGCTTGA
>DKFS01000023.1 GCA_002452855.1 Sulfurospirillum sp. UBA6790
CCTCTTAAATATGATCTTGAACATTATCTCGAACCTTTTGTTCAAGAAAAAAATTCGCATCAAAGTTTTGGCTTAGGACTTTACATCGTACATCACATTGTCAAAGCGCATCATATAGAATTTACCTACGAACACAAAGACGGATTTAATTACTTTAATTTTGGAAAGATTGACATTTTAGAATAAATTTGAGGTACAATAATTAAAAATAGGTCTAAAGGAGTTTCCATGTCGGGTATAGCTTTTTCAAATATTAATCTTGCTAATTTAATAGACCACCATATAGCATTACTTGAACGTTTTGGCATTAAAGATGAAGTCCCTTTTTCACTCATCTTTTTTTCTTTGGAAGATCGCAAAGAGGTTGATAGTTTAGAGATGTTTCAGCGTATTCTTCGTCGTACAGATGCTATTTTTAATCACAGTAATCACTATGTCGTCATGCTAACGGGAACTGATTGGAACGGCGCGACGGAGGTGCTTTCTGGTATTCAAGAATTTTTAGACCAAGAACCACATGATAATGTTGTTACTTATCCGGAAGATGGAATTGATTCTAAGTCGCTCTTAGGAAAATTACGCGAAACAGTAGAAGATAACTGCAATATTACAACGGATTTACTCAAATAAAATGAGTAGGTAAACCCTACTCATTGACTACTTTTATTCATTACGTAGTGTTTCTAAAACATTAATCTGCGTTGCTTTATGGGCAGGATAATATGAAGATAGTGCTACAATAACACTTGTACCAATAACAATTAAGACAAAATCTATAACAGAAAGGTCCAATGGTAATTTAGTGGTTCCATAAACATCAGCAGGCAAGGAAATAATATTAAATGACCCCAAAAGAAAGAGTGCTAGTCCACCAAGAACAATACCAAAAATCATTCCGCCCCCACCAATCACCAATCCTAAATAAAAGAAAGTCTTCTTAATCTCTTTTTTATAAGCACCAAGAGAAAGCAAGAGTGCAATCTCTTTACGTCTGTTCATCACAGTCATTAAGAGTGAGCTGATGATATTAAGAGATGCAATAAGGATGATAAGCATCAATACAATAAAAAGTGCACGTTTTTCCAAAGCAAGTGCTGAAAAGAAGTTACCATTCATTTGCCACCAACCAACAACACCTAAATGCGCAGGCAGCATCTGACGAATTTTTTCAATATCACTAAAAGGTTCATCAGAATAGACATGAATCCCATCAAAATCGCCATCATTGTATTGCAATATTTGCGTTAATGATTCTAGTGTCGTGTACATATAGGCTTTATCGTAAGCGATCAGTCCGGAATGAAAAGCTCCTTTATAATTAAAGCGCTTCATCTTAGGAATAAGACTAATACCACCTGGATCATTTTTTGTAAAAATCAATGTTGCTTTCTCATCAGAGCTTAACATATGTGTTTTTGCAATTTCACTGCCCGTGATAAGGTCATACTTGTCTAACTCTTTGCCTTTAATAGCTTCTGCCACAATACTATTGATTTGAGCTTCTTGCTCAAAATTAACCCCAAAGAGCATACCACCCTCTAGACGATTTCCTTTTTTAATAATCACTTGTGTTGAAATATAAGGACTAAATTTTAATTTTGGAAATTGTTCCTGTAGTGTGTTAAGGTCTTGTTGTGTCACAGGCGAAAAACTACGTGCATAAATTGAAAGCGGGTAGTTCATAGTAAAAAGTTTTTTTTCAAACTCTTTATCAAAGCCATTCATTATTGCCATAGCAACCATTAAAACGGTCAGCCCTATTGCTACACCAAAAAATGCCAATAGTGAAATAACCGTGATAAAGGGTTGCGACTTGTCAAATCGTAAATACTTTTTGACAAGATAAATACTAAGATTTTTCTGCACAACTACCCTTTACGCTAATAGCCCTTTTTTGGGACCACTTTTGCCACAGCATTGTTTATATTTTTTTCCACTGCCGCATGGACATGGCTCATTTCGTGCTATTTTTTTCTCTTTGTCATCATCTTCTTCATCATATGGATTGTGATGTTGAAGAGTTGCATTTGCATTTGCCTCTTCCATACGTCGTATCATCTCATCCATCGCACGACGTTCTTCTTCTTCTTTGTTATCGCGCAATTGAACAATATGTAACGTTCTGAAACTATCAAATTTAATTTGCTCAACCAATTCAATAAAAAGATTATAACTCTCTTTTTTATATTCTGTTAAAGGGTCTTTTTGATTGTATCCACGAAGGCCGATACCTGTTTTTAAAATATCCATTTGATAAAGATGCGCGCGCCATGTATTATCTAACACTTGTAAATATAAAATTCGCTCTATCTCTTTACATTGCTTTTCATCCACAACGGACATTTTCTCTGAAAAACTTCGCGCAAGTGCATCCACGAGTTTATCACGCAATGCAACAAACTCAAGACCTTTAAATTCATCTGTTGTAAATGTTTCACCCAACTCATCTTTAAAGACCATAACTAAACGATCTAGATCATACTCTGTTTCAGAAATTCCTTCATAAATTTCTGCTTTAAATAAAAGATTGGTGACAAATTCGACACGAATTTCTTTGATTTTAGTTTCAATATCGTATTCAGGATTTAATAAGTCATTTCTAAAATTATAGATTGTTTTACGTTGCTTGTTGGCTACATCATCGTATTCAAGAAGATGTTTACGTGCTTCAAAGTGAAGTGCTTCAACCTTCTTTTGAGCATTTTCAACAGCACGTGTTACCATTTTAGATTCAATATGCTCACCCTCTTCAATACCCAAACGCTCCATAATAGCTTTAATACGATCACTGCCAAAAATTCTAAGTAAATTATCTTCTAAGCTAAGGTAGAATCGACTTTTTCCATTATCGCCTTGACGACCTGAACGTCCACGTAATTGGTTATCAATACGTCTGCTTTCGTGACGCTCTGTTCCTATAATATAAAGGCCGCCCAATGCTTTGACTTCATCATCTAGCTTAATATCAACACCACGTCCAGCCATATTGGTTGCAATGGTAACAGCACCTTTAACACCAGCATCTTTAATAATTTGCGCTTCTTTTTCATGGTTTTTAGCATTCAAAACAGAGTGTGGCACTTTTTCTTTTTTTAACAGGGCATGTAAAAGTTCACTTTTTTCAATTGAGGCTGTACCAACAAGAACAGGTTGTCCTTTTTCATGGCATAACTTAATATCTTTAATGACCGCTTCAAATTTCTCACGTTCTGTTTTGTAGATAAGGTCATTCATATCATCTCTACGCATAGGTAAATTTGTTGGGATAGAAATAACTTCTAAATCATAAATTTGTGAAAATTCTGTAGCTTCAGTTTGCGCGGTACCTGTCATACCGGCTAATTTTTTGTAAAGTCTAAAATAATTTTGGAATGTAATGTCAGCGAGTGTTTGTGACTCTTCTTTAATCATCACATTTTCTTTTGCTTCTAGTGCTTGATGCAATCCTTCACTAAAACGTCTTCCTTCACTCAATCGTCCTGTAAATTCATCAACAATAACAATTTCGCCTTCACGGACAACATAATCCACATCGACTTCAAAAAGATAATGCGCTTTGAGTGCTTGATCCAAATGGTGAGATAAAACGGCATTTTCGAGGCTATAAAGGTTATCGACATCAAACAGTTTTTCGGCATTACTAATACCGTTTTCTGTCATAATAATCGTTCTGTTTTTTTCATCAACAGTAAAATCTTCTTCTTTTGTGAGTTTACGTGCCACATTGTCAGCAATTTTATAACCATCTAACGTACGATTGGATGGTCCTGAAATAATCAGTGGTGTTCGCGCTTCATCAATTAAAATGGAATCGACTTCATCCACAATAACAAAGTTGTGTGTACGTTGTACTCTTTCGTCCAAAGAATAGCGCATATTATCGCGCAAATAGTCAAAACCAAACTCATTGTTGGTTCCATAAGTAATGTCAGAATCATACTGCGCTTTACGTTTTGCATCGTTTTCAAGGTCATTGGTTACAACCCCAACGCTTAAGCCTAAAAACGTATAGATTCGCGACATATCTGCAGCATCACGCTTAGCAAGATAATCATTGACGGTAACGACATGAACACCCTCACCTGTCATAGCATTGAGGACAACGGGTAAAGTAGCGACCAATGTTTTACCTTCACCGGTTTTCATTTCAGCAATATTACCACCATGCAAGACTAAACCACCAATCATTTGAACATCAAAATGACGCATACCTGTGGTTCGTTTACTGACTTCTCTTGTGATTGCAAAAACATCATTTAAAACATCATCTAACGATTTTGTGCCAGCTTTTACTGCTTCTTTCAACTCTTCAAAGGCCGCTTTTAGGGCTTCATCACTTAATTTTTCATACGTTGGTTCTAAAACATTAATTTTCTTAACGCGGTTCATTAATTCCTTAACAACACGATCATTCTTAGTGCCAAAAATTTTGCGAACAATACTACTCAATAACATGCGATTCTACCCCTATTCTTCTTTCGTTACGTACATTCTTATCAATAAAACTTAGGATTTTATCATACTTTTACTATCTATTTGATAAAACTCCATATCTTATTTATCTTGAACAGGAGTATGTGATGCGATTTTTAGGATTTTTTTTCTGTATAACGACACTTTTGTTTGCAAAAATGGGAGATTTTAAAACAATACAAAGCGATTTTGTTCAAAAAGTGACAAATGATCAAAATAAAACGATTACTTATGAGGGAGTTTTTTATGCCACACACGATAAAAAGGCACTCTGGATTTATGAAAAACCTGTGGCAAAAAAGATTTATTTTAATCAATCTAAGGTTTTAATTTTAGAACCGGAACTGGAACAAGCCATTATTACAACCCTTGAAAATACTCCAAATATCGCGCAACTCCTACGTGAAGCTAAAGAGGTAGCACCCCATACCTATGTCACCAAATTTATGGACACGGTTTATACAATAACAGCTAGTAACGAAAGTATTGAAAAAATATCGTATAAAGACAAGCTTGAAAACAACGTTGAAATCCTTTTTTCAAACCAGTCTATTAATCTTTTTTTAGATGATGAATTGTTTAAAGCAGAAATACCAAAAGGCTATGACATCGTTCGTGAATAACCTTTTACATGTAAAACTACAATAACTCCAATTGTGTAGGTTTTCCAAAATAATAGCCTTGGAAAAATTGGCATCCTAACGATTTTAATGTTTCAAACTGCTCT
Organism: Sulfurospirillum sp. UBA6790; assembly: GCA_002452855.1. The sequence goes on from DKFS01000023.1 coordinate 5,201, forward strand.
TTGGTTTCAACGCCTTCCGCAATGACATCCAGATGAAAATTTTTACCAATAGAAATAATGGTCTCAACAATCATTGCATCATTGCGATCTATCATAAAATCATGAATGAACGATTGATCAATTTTTAGCTCATCAACGCTGAGTTGTTTGAGATATTGTAAACTAGAATAGCCTGTGCCAAAATCATCCACAGATAACGAGATACCTAACTGTTTCAATGCCTGAATTTTTTTCACTGCCTTGGCACTATCACCGATTAAAAGGCTTTCAGTTAATTCCAAACGAATGGATGAAGGATTTGCCCCTGTCATTTCTAACGTTTCACGCACAATGGTCACAAAATCATCTCTCTCAAATTGTTTGGTGCTAACATTAATAGAGACACGCCAACCTCTTTTATTGAAGTCTTGCATAAAATGACTCGCTTGGTGCATTGCCTCATACATGACCCATTTTCCAAGAGGAAGAATGAGTCCAGATTCTTCACATAAAGGAATAAATTCAGCAGGTGAGATGAGTGCGCCTTCTTGGTTTTTCAATCTTACTAACGCTTCAACGCCCATAATATGAGCATTGGTATCTACTTGTGGTTGATAGTGAAGAAAAAAACGTTTTGAATCAAGAGCATCACGTAAATATTGAAGTAATAATGATTTTTCTTCCATCACTTTTTGAATATAAGCATCAAAAAAACGAATAGTATTGCGCCCATCTGTTTTGGCTGCATACATAGCGCTATCGGCATGGCTTAAGAGTTCCTCTGCACTCTCATGTTCATCAAAAAGACTGATGCCAATGCTGACTGTCATAAAGAAAGGATGTTCATCAATAATAAAAGGCTCTTTGGTTGCAAGAAGAATTTGCATCGCAATATCTTCTGCAAGTTTTGCAGTTTCCTCTAATGTTGTACTTAAATTGGGTAATAAAAAAGCAAATTCATCACCGCCGAAGCGAGCGACAATATCACTCTCATTAGCATAATTTTCTAAACGTCTTGCCATCATTATAAGTAATTTGTCGCCTGTTGCATGCCCTTTTAAGTCATTGATAGATTTAAAATTGTCCAAATCCATAAACAAAAGTGCACCATAGGTTTTTGAACGTTTACTTGCACTAATGCATAAACGTATCTGCTCGGTAAGCATCAATTTATTCGCTAAATCGGTTAAAGGGTCATAATAAGAGAGCTTCAAGATACTCTCTTTTTGCATAAAAGAGTTAATTGCAAACCCAATATCGCCTGCTAATTCTTCAATCATTGCGTGCTCTTCTACACTGAATCCTTCTTTCATCGTGGTACATATTGTTAAAATACCTAGCGCATTATGCGCAAATTTATCGCTTTTCAAAACAGTAATGTATGCCTCGGTTACATTATACTGAAGCATCATTGCTTTACACCTTGATGGTGTATCTGAGCTTCTTGCCGTTAATATTTTAAAACTACCTGTATTGAAAACAAGTTGTTCAACTTCATTAATATCGAATTCTTCTTCTAATCCATAAGACTCTTTGACAATTAATGAACCTTTTTCAAATAACGCAATTTTAACATGGGCAAAGGAGTCATTTGCAAAAAGGCATAATGCTGTTTGATGCAATAGCTCGTGAACGTTTGAGGTCGTAATTAAGATTTGATTACTATCGGTAACGGTACGTAAAACAGAGTAAAGATGCTGTTGATGAGCATATGCTTTTTCTAATTCTTTGCTTTTGTTGAACAGGTCTTGTGTCCGTTCTAAAATTAAACTTTCCAACTCTTTTTTCTGCTCAACATCACGTTTTGTTAAATCTTTGATCGCAATATAAAGAATAATCAGTAAAAGTAACATGACTATTCCACTAAAAAATGTCTCTTTCCAAAATAGGACTATGACATCATCAAACAGCGTTTTTTTGGGGATTTTAATGCTGGTTATACCTCTGACTTCACCTATTTTATAGCCATACGCTGAATCATATCGCTTTGCGATATAAGGCAAGACTTCACTTTTTTCACCATGACAGGCTAAACAATATGCCTTAATACGCAAAGGAGAAGTAAAAAAATAATAGCTTGTATTACCGTCGTTCATAAGGCGCATATTTTCATTTTGTTCGGGGTGCTTATCAAAATAATGAATCATCTCTTCTTCATCAGGATTTGCTTTGTTCGCTGGATTTCGTGGTCTATCCGAGACATTACGAATCGTAATGCCTTGTTTTGAGGTTTTATGAAATTCTTCACTGATATGGGTTGAAGCATGCGCGGGCAAAAATCCCACAGTCGAATCATTGAGGTCAATGCCACTAGAGAGAAATTGCTGGTGATAGATATAACGCATTGAAATAAAGTAATCTTGTAAAGTCTTTGCTTTAGAATAAGCTCTTATCTGTGATAAATTGTTTGCTTGTTCATACAAATAAACAACAACGACTAAATTGGCCACACAAATAAATGTCGCTATGATCCAAAAAAGACGCTTCGTTAGAGTGATTTGTCTCACAATAAGGCTCCTTTAAGACGATGCAAGGACTACCTGATTTTAGTATCTCTAAGCTTAGAAATTTGTTATAAAACTTTTTTTAAAAAAAGATAGCCAATGATACCAGAACAAAAAGAGCCTAATAAAATAGCAAGTTTATCGGCATAATGAAACATATTGGTATCGTTATACGCCAAAGTAATCACAACAAGACTCATGATAAATCCTATACCTGTTGAAATTGCTATGCCGTACAGCTGTAAAAA
>DKFS01000088.1:0-15112 GCA_002452855.1 Sulfurospirillum sp. UBA6790
GTTAAATCGGTCAGTTCTTGGAGTCGCTGGTTCATTGTTTACCTAATGCTTTTAATTGCCCTAGTATAAAAAGAGAATGCTTAAGAGTAACTAATATACAAGTACTCTTTTGTTATAATTGCCTAAAATTTAGCATTGTGGAAGCATTATGGACAAACTTTTTACAAAACCCATTCATAAACAATTTGAATTTGACGAGGATGTTGCCGTTGTATTTGACGATATGCTAGAACGCTCCATCCCTTTTTATAAAGAAGTGATTGACCTTACATGTCATTTTATTTGTTTACATGTAAAAGAGGGCGCTCATGTGGTTGATCTGGGTTGTTCAACTGCCAATACGCTTTTAGCCTTGTATAAAAAAAGCAATAAGAGCTATCATCTTTTAGGCATTGATAATGCCGAAGCGATGTTACATTTAGCACAGCAAAAGATTCATGCCTATGGCGCTAAAATTGAGTTACAATCAGCAGATATTACAGAAGTTGCGTTGCGTGAGCAAGATGTCATTATCGCTAATTATATGCTTCAATTTATTAGGCCTTTGCAACGAACGGCTTTTGTAAAAAAAATCTATGACGCTTTAAATCCTGATGGCTTATTCATCTTTAGTGAAAAGATTGTTTTTGACGATAAAGTGCTGACTAAGCAGATGATAGACCTTTATTATAATTTTAAACGAGAACAAGGGTATAGCGATTTTGAAATAGCTCAAAAAAGAGAAGCACTTGAAAATGTTTTAATCCCGTATACGGAAGATGAAAACAAAGAGATGCTGAAAAATGCAGGTTTTTCAACAATAGAAACTATTTTTAAATGGGGAAATTTTGTGACTTTTGTGGCCAAGAAAAGGGGGTAAGCCCTTTTTTATATGGTTTTATTTATGGAATAATTTAGGGTGCTTGGTTTTAAGGTATTCTATGACTTCAATCACCTCTTCAAAGCCCATCTCTGAATCATCGTCTTCGTCTTCAAAGACTTCATCGATACTTTTAATATAAAGGTCGATTGCTTTAGGAATATCTTCGTTCTTTACGCCGGCAAAATGCAGAGCCGCACCTAACATATCGGCAAGTTGCATTGCCATTTCTTCAATTTCTACTTCTGCTTTTTCCAGTGCTTTTTGAAGTTCTTTGGTATCCATTGGGTTATCCTTTTGATGAGATAATTGTCATAACTTGCGCTCGAATAGCATCATAGATAAAAGCATCTTTGAAATTGCTGAGAAGCCCGCCACTGGCATTATGATGACCCCCGCCATTGGCAAGATGCGCCGCCATCTTACTGACATCCACTTTACCGCTTGAACGAAGACTAATGGTCTTTTTAGAGGTCACATCCATAAAAAAGTCAAAGTCAGGATTAGCGACTAGAAAGTCGTTGCCGATGATTGAAACATTACCGATGTTGTAGGTTAAAATCCCTTTATAGTCTTTATAATTGATTTGCATGCGCTCTTTATTATTAGTGAGTAAAATGACATTATAAGCAGAGACAAGATTGCTTAACGTGTTGTTGCACGTGGTTGTAAAAAAGGCTTTTTTAATACCATGAATAGCGTCATCTAAGGCGATATGAGCCTCTTTACATGTAAAGTACATTTGTGCTTGCTGAAGCAGAGAAAATATATAAGCAGTGTTCTCTTTTGGGAACATGATTTTATTGATTTCTTTAGCACCACTGACCATGCCCATACAGACTTTTCCCAGCTCAAAAGAAGGGTCATTCTCGAGCCATATATCAACAGCATTGACCACATTGACAAAGGTACTAAGCTTTTCATCTGCACCATAGAGTGCGCTAAAGAAATCATAAGTGATTTTGGTCGCACATCGGTTGGAATCAAGATAGTACCATTCAAAGGCATCTGCACACTCTTGACCCGATTTATGATGATCCAAGAGCAATAACATAATCTCTTTATCGCAAATATTCACTTTCGCTTCAAACTCTTTGGCTTGATCCATCGTAAGATTCAAATCGGTAATTAAGATAACGTGTTTTTGCTCGGAAGCGGTCTGAATGACATCTAAAATCTGGTTGAAACATTCATTGATCTCTTTACCATAATTTGAGTTATAAAAGCTGATTGATTGAAAATAGTGTGCACTCACCATCATACAACCATAACCATCCAAATCGGTATGTGAGAGGTGGTGTAATTGATAATCCATAAATATCCTTAAATTCGTAGTGTTTATTATAATTTGTCGATTTCGATAGAACCCATCACTTCAAATTTTGATGTAGAATCAATCTCTGCATGTGATAAGACAACAATTTCTAAACCAAATTTTTCAAAAATATCTGAGAGTGATTTTCGAAGTAAAGGGTCTACAATAATAAGAACAGGCGCAATTCCTTTGTGTAAAAGTTTGGCTGCTTCATCACTGCACGCTTTAACGAGGGTATTGATTTGCCCAATATTGAGTACCAAATCTCGTACCCCATCACGCTCCCGCAATGCATCTAAAAGTTTTTGTTCGGTTGCCGCATTGAATGTGAGCAATTTTAAATAACCATTGTCATCTTTATAGAGTTTTGTGATAACACGCGCAAGTTTTGCACGTACTTGTTCCACAATAATAGAGACATTTTTAGTCACTTCTGCCACATCGCTGATGGTTTCTATCACTGTGAGGAGGTCTTTAATCGGAATTTTTTCATGTAAAAGGGCTTTAAGAACTTTTTGAATGAGTCCCACATTGGCAACTTTAAGACAATCGGCCACAACAACAGGATAATCTTTTTGCAATTTATCAATCAAACTTTGAACTTCTTGACGGGTGAGAAGCTCTTCAGCATACTTCTTAATCAATTCGCTTAAATGCGTTGAAATAACCGTTGCAGGATCAACCGTTGTGTACCCTTTAATGATGGCATCTTCTTTAGCATTGGCTTCTATCCAAATAGCATCCAGTCCAAAAGCGGGCTCTTTGGTTGGAATACCTTGTACTTTATCAATAGTAAGACCGCTGTCCATTGCCAAAAATTTGTCAGGATAAATTTCGCCGCTGCCGATTTCAATACCTTTTAGAAGGAGTTGATAATGATTCGGTGCCAAATGCAAGTTGTCTCGTATGCGCACTTGTGGAATCAAATAACCAAAATCTGCTGCAATTTTACGACGCATACTTTTGACACGATCTAACAAATCGCCACCTTGTGCGGGGTCTGCTAGCTTAATGAGTTGGTACCCTAAGTCGAGCTCTAAGATTTCTAATTTGAGAATGTCATTAAGAGCGGTTTCTTCTTCTTTACGAAGCTCTTCAGGTGATTTTTTAGGTGCTTGAGCTGCTTGCGTTGCTTGGGCTTCTTGTTGCGCTTTTTGCGTTGTTGCGGAGGCTGATGCAAAGAATTTTTGCAATGAAAAGTGACCATCGTGTGTCTGCTTCATCAAATAAGCAAGACCTAAAAAAATAAATCCGACAAAAGCGAGTGACAGGGTCGGAAGACCTGGAACAAGAGCAAACATAACCAAGATAAAGCCTACGATAGCAAGCGTTTTATAATCTCCAAAGAGTTGATTGACAGCACCATCTGAAAAGCTTTCTTCATCAGCTTTGTTAGCACGGGTAATAATAATACCGGTTGCTGTTGAACTAATAAGAGCAGGTAATTGTGAGACCAATCCATCGCCAATCGTTAAAATAGTATATGTTTGTGCGCTTGTGGCAAGATTAAGGTCGTGTTGGAAAGCACCAATTAAGAAACCACCGATAATGTTGATAATAGTGATGATAATGCCCGCAACGGCATCTCCTTTAACAAACTTACTCGAACCGTCCATCGCTCCGTAAAAATTGGCTTCTTGTATAATCTCTTCACGACGTTTTCGTGCTGATTTTTCATCAATCAGTCCAGCATTAAGGTCAGCATCAATCGCCATTTGCTTACCCGGCATCGCATCGAGGGTAAAACGTGCCGCAACCTCTGCAACCCTTGTAGAACCCTTGGTAATAACCATAAAGTTAATCAACACTAAAATTGAAAAAACGATAATACCAATAACGTAATTTCCACCTACGACAAATTGACCAAAACTCGATATGATTTCGCTTACGGCATCAGGTCCTAAATGTCCATTCGTTAAAATCATTCTGGTCGTTGAGATATTGAGCGCCAAGCGGTACAACGTGATAATTAAAATGAGTGTTGGAAAGGTTGTTAAATCCGTAGGCCTAGGAATATAGAGCGAAATTAAAATGATTAATACAGAAACCGATAAAGAGATAACCAGGAAAAAATCGAGTACAGGGCTAGGTAGAGGGACGATAATAATAGCCAAAATAGCAACAATAAAGACCACAACGGTCAGGTCTTTTGATTTGGTTATTGGCTCTAAATAGGGGATAATACGCTTGAGTAACTCATTTTGATTTTTTGCCAATAAATGCCTTTAAGCTTCGATAATATCTTTGAGTGTCATATTATCCAAAAATTGGTCAATTTTAGTTTGAAGTTTGTTTAAAATAGGCCAAACGCGACAAAAATTTCCTTTTCCTCCCGGGCATTTTTGTGAGGAGGGTGAACATTCAAAAACCATGGTCTGTTTTTTTTCTGCGCATTCTACAATCATCTTAAGTGTCAAATCCTCTGGCTTTCGAGCAAGCATAAATCCACCGTGGGCTCCTTTAAACGAAGAGAGAATATTTTCTTTTGCTAGTGCTTGTAGAATTTTTGCTAAGAAACTTTTTGAAATACCAAGTTGGTTCGATAGTGTATCAACATCTTGTGGGCTATTTTTTTGTGCAATAATAATTAATGAAAGTAGCGCGTATTCACTCGCTTTGGTTAATAGCATCGTCCATCCTCTAATAGTTTCATAAAGTTAAATAAGAGAAATATTGTACTAAATAATTGTTAGAATTTGCTTTAATCGTTAAGCTAGTTATACAAGGCATTTATTAAACTCATATTCATTTAATATTTAATTTTGGTTTTTTTAGATAAAATTTCGGGCTTTTAAAAGCAAATATATTACCAATCAGGAGGTCATCATGGCTTTAGGTTCGGCGGAAAAACAAGCAATTGTTAGTCAGTTTGGCAGAAAAGAAGGAGATACAGGTTCTCCAGAAGTACAAATCGCGCTTCTTTCAAAAAGAATCAGTGATTTAACGGGACATCTTAAGATCAATGCAAAAGATCACTCATCAAGACTCGGACTTCTAAAATTAGTAGGTCAACGCAAACGTTTAATGCAATATCTTAAAAGAAAAGATTTTGCAACATACAGTAAAGTGATTAAAGAACTTTCTATTAGAGATAAATAGTCACATACTTTATTCAAATATTTAGGATGAGGCAACTCATCCTTTCCCCCCCCCCTTTTTTTTTTCCTCTATCGTTACATTTTCACTTTTTTTCAGCACATGAATTCTATGGCGTATGCTTTTCCTTCATTTTATTATGCCCTTAATACTTATTAATATATCATATAATATTAATTTTCATACGAAAAACCGTATAAAATATATATAAAATGTTTATTAAATATAAAAAACGTATAAAATACTTATTTTTAAGATAAAAATGTATAAAAATGTATTTTTTAAGATATAATAACTTATAAAATATCGTATTTATGTATAATTAAACCAGCCTTGGCTAGAATCATTGTCATGAAAACAAACGATATTTTTAATCTCCTTCATAATGCTGTTGAATCAAAATTTATGGGAAAGAAGATTTCTCAGCGTGAAATGGCAGATAAACTTGGCGTATCAATGCGAACGTATCAAGATTGGAGATTGGGCAATTCCAATCCTCAAGCGGCATCAGCAATATTTAAAATGCTTGGTGAACTTGATGAAGATGATGCTTTGCGTTTGATTAAACGTATTGTAAAAGATATTAAGGATGAAAAATGAGTACATTGTCACAAAATGAACGAAAAGCTTTAAATGATATCTTTGTTTCCATTACTGAAAAAGAGACTTTTTTCTCGAGAATGAAAGAGACAAAAGGCGAGTTCAAACACCTTTTGAAACTTCTTTTTATGCGTAATAAAAAGCGAATCAAACACCCCGTACGTTAATCTTACTTTTCTTCTTTATCCCTTTATATTCTTCTATTATCCATCAATAATTTAATACCTTGTTATTACTGCTTTACGCTTCCTCTGCCTGAATTCTTTTAACTATTACTTGACAACATTACACTCAATGTTGTATAATTTCATCAGCAATTAAACATTAAGAGTGCTAAAAATGAAAAAACCTTCAAAGCAAGAGTTGATTTTAGAATCGATTATTCAAGAATATTTAAAATCAAAAATGCCTATAGGTTCATCTGAACTTCAAATGAAGATGACATTAGGTATTTCACCATCAACTATTCGTATCTATTTTAAAAAACTCTCTGATGAAGGCTCATTAGTACAATTACATGTCAGTAGCGGACGTGTACCGACCTTGCAAGCTTTACAAGGGTATTGGCAAGAAAAAATTGATACATCACATCCCGTAACCATTAAAAATATTGATAGAATTAAACGTTCAACCAATGAACATAACTTATTTTGCATTGTTGAAAAAAGCGCTGAAGCAACGCTTAAAGAGCTTGTAAGTGTTCAAAATCGTTTTTTACTTTTGGTATTTGATGGGCATGAAGTTGTTTTAAAATACAATATTAAAGTAGAGCAATTTCTCAATCGTTTGGTTGGTTGTAAAATGCGAGAGCTCAAAGACATTTCAGCACAAGTGGGACTCTATGAATTACATGAAAAGCTTTCTGCAATCTTCTTACAATCGCCTATCCTTAAAGAGGGTGAACGCGAGATGTATGCTATTGCACAAGAGTTACAAAATGATACTTTTATAGAACGGTTTCAAACATTGCATTTTATTGAATCAATTGATGATGGACTTTATTTTGGTGGATTCATTCCCGAAGGGTGTATGGCAGTCAAACAAAAGGTTCAGCTTAAAGATGAAGCTTCTAATGCTGAAATGTTCTGTTTTGGTCGCATTGAGAGCGATTTTGAAGATTTTTTTAATCAAGTTAAGGAGTAACATGTGGATGACAAACTAAAAGAAGAACAGATTCCAAAGGAGTCTGAAGCGATACCTTCGGAAGAGTGCTGTGAAAACAGTGATGACGAAGCGTGTTGTGAACCCAATGAAGTGGAACAACTTCAATCCAAAGTAGCTGAACTTGAAGATAAGTATTTAAGAGCTAATGCAGATTTCGATAATATGAAACGTCGCTTAGAAAAAGAAAAGATGCAAGCTATTTCATACGCTCATGAAGTATTCGCACGTGATTTATTACCAGTGATTGATTCTTTAGAAATGGCAATTCTTGCTGGCAATAACAATGAAGTAGAAAGCGCAGAGCTTTTAAATAAAGTTAAAGAAGGCTTAGAATTAACGATTGAGCAATTTCGAAAAGCATTTGAGAAGCATGGCGTTGAACTTGTAGATATTGAAGGCGCCTTTGATCCAAACTTTCATGAAGCGGTGATGCAATTAGAGAGTGACGAGAAACAAAGTGGTGAAATTTTACAGGTATTTCAAAAAGGCTATAAAATAAAAGACCGTATTTTAAGACCAGCAATGGTGAGTATCGTAAAATAAAAAGTTAAGTTTCTGCTGGCTTTGTCAGCAAGCTTCAGTGCCGAGAGGCTAACGTGGCCAAAAGAAGCTTTGCTTTGTTGGCATGTCAAAAATTAATAAAAGGATAAAAAAATGGGAAAAGTAATTGGTATCGATTTAGGAACAACAAACTCGTGTGTATGTGTTTATGAAAGAGGTGAAAGTAAAGTTATCCCTAATAAAGAGGGTAAAAATACAACGCCTTCCGTTGTTGCATTTACCGATAAAGAAGAGGTTCTTGTCGGTGATACAGCAAAACGTCAAGCCGTCACCAATCCAAAAAGAACCATCTATTCTATCAAAAGAATTATGGGTCTTATGAGCAACGAAGACAAAGCAAATGAAGCTAAAAAACGTCTTCCATATGCAGTTGTAGACAGAAATGGCGCATGTGCTATTGAAATTGATGGTAAAGTTTATACACCTCAAGAGATCAGCGCAAAAGTATTAATGAAATTAAAAGAAGATGCAGAGAGTTTCTTGGGTGAAGAAGTAACTGACGCAGTTATCACCGTTCCTGCATATTTCAATGACAGCCAAAGAAAAGCAACAAAAGAGGCGGGTACGATTGCAGGTTTAAATGTACTTCGTATTATCAATGAACCAACAGCAGCGGCTCTTTCTTATGGTTTAGATAAAAAAGAGGCTGAAAAAATCGTTGTTTATGACTTGGGTGGTGGTACATTTGACGTTACCGTTCTTGAAACAGGTGATAATGTTGTTGAAGTTTTGGCAACCGGTGGTGATGCATTCTTAGGGGGTGATGACTTTGATAACCGCTTAATCGATTGGTTGGTTGCAGAATTTAAAAATGAAAATGGCATTGACCTTAAAGCGGATGTTATGGCACTTCAAAGACTTAAAGAAGCGGCTGAAAATGCAAAAAAAGAACTTTCATCTTCCAATGAAACAGAGATTAATTTACCATTTATCACAGCGGATGCAACAGGTCCAAAACACTTGGTTAAAAAACTTACGCGTGCAAAATTTGAGTCTATGATTGAAGATTTAGTAGCACTTACTATTAAAAAAATCAAAGAAGTTGTTAATGACTCTGATTTGAAAAAAGCTGAGATTAAAGAAATTGTTATGGTCGGTGGATCAACGCGTGTTCCTCTGGTTCAACAAAAAGTCAAAGAATTCTTCGAGAAAGAACTGAACAAATCTGTAAACCCTGATGAAGTGGTTGCTATTGGTGCAGCAATTCAAGGCGCAGTCATTAAAGGTGATGTTAAAGATATTCTTCTTTTAGATGTTACACCTCTTAGCCTTGGTATTGAGACACTAGGTGGTGTTATGACAAAACTCATCGAAAAAGGTACGACGATTCCAGTTAAAAAATCTCAGGTATTCTCGACAGCAGAAGATAACCAACCCGCGGTTACCATTCATGCCCTACAAGGCGAGCGTGAGTTTGCAAGAGATAATAAGTCACTCGGTCAGTTCAATCTTGAGAGTATCCCACCAGCACCTCGTGGTGTACCTCAAATCGAAGTTGCGTTTGACATCGATGCAAATGGTATCTTAACTGTTTCAGCTAAAGATAAAGCAACCGGTAAAGCACAAGAAATTAAAATTTCTGGTAGCTCAGGACTTGATGATGCTGAAATCGAGAGAATGGTCAAAGATGCAGAACTTCATAAAGAAGAAGATAAAAAACGTAAAGAAGCAGTAGATGCTAGAAATCAAGCAGATGCGCTAGCACATCAAACAGAAAAATCGTTAAGTGAGATGGGCGATGCAATTAGTGCTGAAGATAAAGCTAAAATTGAAGCAGAACTAAAAGCACTTAAAGATGTTTTAGCGAATGAAAGTGCAACAAAAGACCAAATTGATGCGAAAGTAAAATCGTTAAGTGAAGCAAGCCATAAACTTGCAGAAGCAATGTATAAAAAAGAACAGGGTGGTGCAGCAGGTGGCGCTGAACAACCAAAAGCTAAAAAAGATGACGATGTCATCGACGCTGAAGTAGAATAATCTTCTAAGCTCTTCAATCCATTCAAACGGATTGAAGAGTTCTTTCATTTAACCTCTAAAATAATATTACATGTAAATAATATTTTAACCGTTTAAATGTGATAAATTTTCATTTGGCAAGCTTTTTTCCATAATTTCTATCTCTTCTTTGCCTGTTCTAATGATTTCTTTATCACACGCTAATTTTTTGTTTTTGATTTTATTGGGATACTCGACATTGCGTAAAATATGGCGAATTGTATTGAGTCGTGCTTTTCGCTTATCATCAGACAAAACAATCGTCCATGGGCAACGAGGGTTATTGGATGCTAAAAGCATTGAATATTTAGCGACAGTATATTCATCCCAAAGCTCTTGTGATTTTTCATCAACAGGAGAAAGTTTAAACTGTTTAAGAGGGTCCGTTTTACGTTCTTTAAAGCGTTTGGCTTGCTCTTCTTTACTGACTGAAAAATAGAATTTAAATAAAAGAATCCCAGAATTTGCAAGCATCGTCTCAAATTTGGGAACTTCTCTTAAAAACTCTTTGTGTTCTTCTTGTGTACAAAAGCCCATCACGGGTTCAACACCCGCTCTATTGTACCAAGAACGGTCAAATAAAACAATTTCACCTGCTGAGGGTAAATGTTGTGTGTAGCGTTGAAAATACCATTGGCTTTTTTCTGTATCGGAGGGTTTTGAAAGTGCGACAATGCGTGCGCCACGAGGATTGAGATGCTCTGTGATACGTTTAATGGTACCACCTTTTCCAGCGGCATCACGTCCTTCAACAAGAATCAACACTTTAAGACCTTTGTCTTTAACGTGGTTTTGAAATTTGAGTAATTCAATTTGAAGAGTTTTGAGTTCTTTTTCATATTTTAGTTCGCTTTTTTTAACCCAAATTTGCACTTTATCATTGTCACCTGACTCTTTAGCCATCACCACTTCTTCATTCTGAAGTGTGATTTTTTCTTTTTTCTTTTTGCCCATGTGCACTCCATTTTGAGATATCACTCTCTAGAAATCGTATTAATTTAAAAAAGATTTAGAGGGAGATTAGATACAATAAAAAATTATATTAGTAAAGGCTATTTAGTGCGATATATTATAAAATATTTTACCTTGGTGTGTTTCCTTCTTTTTGGTTCGCTGCATGCAATAGAAAAACCGACATTTATAACGCCTGAAGAGGCTTTTAAAGTTAGTGCTATTCAAGATGCAGAAAGCGTTAAAATACAGTTTGATATTCATCAAGGTGTTTATTTATACGATGATAAGATAAAAATTGAATTGGTAGAACCTAAAAAAATTGATTTTACCCCTTCCATTAAAAGACCTCCTGCCGAAAATTTCCATGATTATATGACACAGAGAAAATCATTTGAGTTGATAGTGCCACAAGCGTTATTGCATCAATACAGTCCAAAAGGTTCCTTTACTTTAAAAGTTTCGTACCAAGGGTGTGCGGATGCGGGGATTTGTTATCAGCCACTCTCTACACAATTTAGCTTTCCTAAAAAAGGAAGCGTAGCATTATCTGAACAAGAAGGTATTGCAGCACAATTGGCTAGCGGAAATGTTGCTTTCGTTTTACTGAGCTTTTTTGGTTTTGGCTTACTTCTATCTTTAACACCATGTGTGTTTCCGATGATTCCTATTCTCTCTTCTATTATTGTATCGCAACCAAGTGTTTCAATGGGTGCTAAAAAAGGTTTCTTACTCTCCTTAATTTATGTATTAGCCATGTCCTTAGCTTACACGATAGCAGGGATTTTAGCAGCTCTGTTTGGTGCAAATTTACAAGTTTCCATGCAAAATCCATGGGTGATTAGTCTCTTCAGTGCCATTTTTGTCTTGTTAGCGCTTTCCATGTTTGGTTTTTATGAGATTAAAATGCCTAATTTCATACAAAATAGAGTCAATAAAAAATCTGGCGAAGCTCAAGCACAAGGTGTTATTGGCATCGCTATTATGGGATTTTTATCGGCTTTGATTGTAGGACCGTGTGTTGCGGCACCTCTTGCAGGCGCATTGATATACATTGGACAAAGTGGAGACGCTCTTTTAGGCGGTGCGGCATTATTCGTTATGAGTCTTGGGATGGGCGCGCCACTCTTGCTCATTGGTACAACAGCTGGGCGTTATATGCCACGTCCTGGCGTGTGGATGCAAAACATAACAGCCTTTTTTGGTGTACTGCTTTTAGGCGTTGCTATTTGGATGCTTTCACGCATCTTACCGGGTAATGCAACGATGGCATTATGGATGTTACTTGTAATCTGTTCTTCAATCTATTTTGGAGCATTAGAGCCTTTTGTTTCCACAACGCGTGGATGGCAAAAACTTTTGAAAAGTTTTTTATTTATTGTCTTGCTTTATGGTGTTATGCTCTTTTTTGGCCTTCTCAGTGGTGCAACCAATCCATTGATGCCTTTGGAAAAATTGACGCTTAAAACAACAAGCACACAAGAGAATGTAACAAAGAGTGTTTTTAAAAAAATAAAAAACTTAGAGGAACTGACAAAGACACTGCAAACATCTGAGCAAGTAGTCATGCTAGATTTTTATGCTGATTGGTGTGTTAATTGCATTGAGTTTGAACAATTTACCTTTTCAGACCCGAGAGTTAAAGCCAAATTAGCATCTTTAATGCTATTACAAGCCGATGTGACAAAAAATAGTGACGATGACAAGGTTTTACAAAAAACATTTAATATCTTTGGTCCGCCAGCAATTTTATTTTTTAAAAATGGGAAAGAAATCAGCGAGCTACGTTTAGTAGGGTATAAAAATGCCGATGAGTTTTTGGCACATCTTGAAAAATTAGGACTGTAAGATGGAAGTTGTTTTAATTGTTGAAGTTCAAGGGTTAAAAGATCAAGACGTATTTGAAAAGCATTTAAAAAAAGAAGGGTTTACCCCAATTCCGGATGAAGCACTTGCGTATCATGGTACGACAACAACGCATCTTTTTAGTACGCGTGCTTTCATTTTAGAAGTAGTTGAAAAGGGATTGAAAAAAACAGGGTTTGATACATGTAAAATTATTTTCCAAGTAGGAGATAATCCAATGGAAGCGTATCTTTTCCATCAAGAAAAAGATACGTTTGAGCAAGTTTCTGTTTAATTACGCAAAAAAGGCTAAAGCTTTCTCCAAATCTTCGGGTGTGTCAATACCAAAGCTTTGACTTGTAACTTCTACCATTGCGATTTTATATCCGTGGTAGAGAGCTCGAAGTTGTTCTAATTTTTCGATATGCTCTAAAGGTGCATTGGGGAGTGCACAAAAAGTTTGGAGTGATTTTTTGCGAAAGGCATAAATACCTAAATGTCCAAAATAATCTTCAAATCCACCTTCTCTATCATAGGGAATTGGGCTGCGTGAAAAATAGATTGCATGATTGTTTGCATCTAAAATGACTTTGACAAGATTGGGGTCTTTTACATGTAAAAGATCAATTTTCTTACAAGCACTGGTAATCATCGCATCGCTTTGTTTGGCGCGTTCGATAACGCTTCTAACGACACTTTCTTCAATAAAAGGCTCATCGGCTTGGACATTCACAATAATTTCATCATCATTCAGATTCAACTTTGATGCTGCTTCATTGATTCTGTCGGTACCACTTTGATGATTTTGTGATGTTAAAATCGCTTTAAACCCGTAGTTTTGTGCCAAAGTTACGACTTCATTTGTATCGGCGGCAATGGTGACATTATCAATAGCTTGAACACGCTTTGCCGTGGCAATTACCATAGGAATGCCATGAATATTTGCCAAGATTTTATTGGGAAACCGTGTTGATGCAAGTCTCGCAGGAATAATAATCATACCTTAGCCTTTTGTATTTAAAAACGTAAAAATTTCAGCTTCAATTTTATCTTTAGCAACGACTTTACCATGCACAATAGGCTGCTCAAAAAGCGCATGAATGCATTCAGGAATTTTTACATGTAAAGCAGAGCTTATACCCTCCAACGCTTCTTTATCGGTATATTTTGTTGTATCTTCGTTAATAGCATTGAGCATGGTTGGTGCAAATTTTGTCCACTCTGCGGTTGAACAAAGCACACTTGGCAATGGTTTTGTCTTAAGCACTTCATATGCTTTAAGGCATGTTGCCGTATGTGGGTCCATCACATAGCCTTGATCTGCAAAGTGTTTAATCGTCTGTTTGCCAAAAGTATCATCGCAATAGACAGCATCGAAATCTTCACGTAGAAGTGTTAATTCTTCCGGTGTGAGTGAATACATTTTTTCATTTTTAAGAGAATCCATAAGTTCTTTTGTACGCTTTGCTCCAAATTTATCAAATAAAACACGCTCAACATTGGATGAAATAAGAATATCCATCGCAGGAGAAGTTGTTTGAAGAAGCGTTCGATGACGTAAATCGTAAACGCCTGTGTTGATAAGGTCGGTTAGAATATTGTTAATGTTGGATGCAATGAGAATTTTCTCAATTGGTAAGCCCATTTTTTTTGCATAATAAGCGCCCAATGCATTTCCAAAATTGCCACTCGGTACGATGGTATAAAAAGGGTCACCCACGGTGACTTTATTTTGTTTGAGAAGTGCAATATAGGCATAAACATGGTAAATAATTTGAAAAATAATGCGACCAAAATTGACTGAATTAGCCGCACTTAATTTAATATGGCGTTCATTAAGCGCTTCTTTAAAACTAGCCGAGGCTAAGAGAGATTTTAATGCATTTTGCGCGTCATCAAAATTACCATGAATGCCAATAATTTTTAGATTTGAACTTTTTTGCGTGGTCATTTGTAAGCGTTGTACATCGCTTGTTCCACCATCTGGATAGAGACAAACCACTTTGATGTTGGGCTTGTTCGCGAACGTGTCTAGGGTTGCAGGACCGGTATCACCGCTGGTTGCTGCTAAAATCAGGTATTGTTCGTTTATCTTTTGGGCCAAATGCGAGAGAATAGAACCAAAGGGTTGTAATGCCATATCTTTAAAAGCACGCGTAGGACCATGGTAAAGTTCATTGACAAAAAGGTCTTCTTTAATTTGGCTGAGTGGTGTTGGCTCACTCGGATTATCAAAATGATCGTACAGAGCAACGGCTTTTTGCAAGACCTCATCTTCAATATCAATGTTAAAAAGCTTTAAAATCTCTAGTGTAATTTCTTTATAACTTTTGGTTCGTGCATTTTCTAAAAATGTTTTATCAATGCTTGGAAGAGATTCTGGAACATACAAACCGCCAAAGCTTGCACTTGGGTTTAAAATAGCAAATGAAAAGGGAACTTTATCTGGTTTGATACCATCATTTCCACGAGTTTCGATAAACATAAATTTCCTTATTTATTTTCTATGATGCTAAAAAAGCAAAGCTTTTTAAGCTACGTTAGCCACAAAGGCACTACATTTAGTTTGATTCTTTAATAATCGTACCAATGCCATCTTTTGTAAAAAGCTCTAATAAAATAGAGTGTTCAACACGTCCATCGATGATATGAGCACACTCAACGCCACCTTTGATGGTCTCTAAACACGCATCCAATTTTGGAATCATGCCGCCACTGATTGTGCC
>DKFS01000088.1:15148-17704 GCA_002452855.1 Sulfurospirillum sp. UBA6790
AGAAAAATGATTTTTTTCGCTTGTAAGGCGACGGCTATTTTACTTGCGGCGAGATCAGCGTTGATGTTATAGCCAGGGTGGTCAGGATTGTCTCCAGAAGCGATAGGTGCGATGACCGGAACAAATTTTTCTCGAATCAGATGTTTGAGCACTTTTTTATCAATTTTGGTAATATCACCGACCAATCCATAGCGTCCATCGTCCATGGGTTTTGCATGCATGAAGTTGGCATCTTTACCCGTAATACCAATAGCCTTTGCGCCATGATGGTTTAAAAGTGTTGTAATCTCTTTGTTAATGCTACCGCTTAAGACCATTTCGACAACTTCCATCACTTGGTCATCCGTAACGCGAAGACCATCCACAAAATTGCTTTTTACTTCTAGTTTATCTAACAAAGCATTGATTTTTTTTCCACCGCCATGAACGATGATCGGTTTAATGCCGACAAGATAGAGTAAAACGATATCTTTTGCAAATTGTTCTTTCAGTTCTGGGTTGATTTGTGCCGCACCGCCATATTTAATGACAATTTTTTGTTTATTAAAGTGTTTGATGTATGGCAATGCATCCATCAAGATTTGTGCTTGTTGAATTTTATGTTGCACGATGCATCCTTTGAGGATATATTAAGAAGATTTATTTTAGCGTTTAGGAGCTAAAAATGCGTTTATTTTTGCAAAAGTCTCTGGAAATATCTCAATATCGAGTTTTAAAATAGAAAGGGGAATATCGAAAGTTGCCATCTTGACAGCATCTTTTTGTGTGGTTAAAATAGAGGTTGCTTGGTGAGTATGCAAGAGGGTTTCAAGCTCTTTTTCATTGTACATGTAATGATCTGGAAAGCTTACTTTTGCAATTACGTTTTCAGGTAAATACGCATCCAATCGACTGGGTTTTGAAATAGCTGTGACCAGCAGCATTTTAGGAGTAGGTGCGCTGACATTGACATGACGTTTGAAATCATCACCTTCTGTAATGACTATGTCAGCTTTTTTATATAAAAAACGAGGTTCCCTATACGGTCCACTTGGAAGACAAAAACTATTTTTAGGCTCTGGGTTTGGTTTCATTAAAATGTCAATTTTGGCAATATTGCTCTTTGAGAAACCGTCGTCAAGAAAAATAATTTTCACACCTCTTTTTTTTGCAAAACGAATCGCTTCTATACGATCTTCGCTTACAATGACCGTTGCTTGAGGAAGTGATTTTGCGTAAAGCATCGCTTCATCTCCGCTTGCCATTGCATCGCACATAATTTGTCCTTGATCCGATACTAAAATCAAGCCGTGTGATTTAC
This sequence comes from Sulfurospirillum sp. UBA6790, assembly GCA_002452855.1. The sequence continues at coordinate 16,449 of DKFS01000088.1, forward strand.
GACCATACCCTCGTAAAATGATGGCAACATCTTTGAATTTCGTTGCTAATGCAATGCAAAAAGGTGTTTTTCCATTGCCACCAACGGTGAGATTTCCAATGCTAATAATAGGAATCGATGAGACAAATTTATTTTTTTCTCCTTGAAACCGTTTAAAAAGTACAATACTGCAATAAATGGCCGTTAAAGGAAGAAGTAAGAAGGAGAGAATTCGTTGAAAGAGTGATTTTGGGTAGAAGAGATACTCTTCTACCCAAAAAACAAATTTTGAGCTTTTAAACACGATTTTTAGCAATCTCTTTGATGTGATCGCAAATATGATGAATGTCTTTATCGCTCAAACTTGAATAAATAGGCAATGAAAGAATTTGTTGATAGTTACTGAGTGCTTTTGGAAAATCATTGACACGTAGGTTGTATTTATGTTTGTAATAGCTCAATAAATGCAATGGTATAAAATGAAGACCTGTGTAAATACCTCTTTCTTTGAGCTCTTTTGCAAAATTGTCGCGGTTTTTGTCAATTTTGATAATGTATTGTGCATAAATATGGTCACGTTTTTTAATCGGCGTAGAAACATGAGGGCATGATGCTAACTCTTTGTTGTAGATGTCGGCAATTTCCATTCTTCTTTCGATAAAATCTTCATTTTTTTCTAGTTGGCCGATTGCAAAAGCGGCATTGAGTTCATTTAGGTCATATTTAAGACCAATATCAATAACATCATAGACATAACCGATGTTACCGAATTTATCCCAACCTTCACCTACGATAGCGTGGTTGCGAAGAAGACGAGCACGTTTGCTCAGCTCTTCATCTTTTGTTGTCATCATTCCTGCACTTGAAATAGAGTAATTGGATTGTGGATTAAAACGAAAAACGGTAATGTCAGCCTCAAGTGAACCAATTTTTTTACCATTATAGTTTGCACCCAAAGCTGCTGTTGCATCTTCAACGATTTTTATATCATAATGTTTTGCCAATTCATAAATACGTCCTAAATCAGCAGGTTGTCCAGCAATGTGGCTGATGAAAGCACCTTTGAGTTTTTTGGCTTTATTGTTTTTGAGAACGCTCTCTAGTTGGTCTACATCAATATTGAAATCATCTTTGTCGATATCAACAAAAATAGGCTCTGCATCAAAATGTCGCACCACTTCTGCAACTGACGGGAATGCATTGACTGAGCAAATGATTTTATCCCCACGTTTAAGATCAAGCGCACACATCGCAAGATGCATTGCCGCAGTACCATT
>DKFS01000065.1 GCA_002452855.1 Sulfurospirillum sp. UBA6790
AAGTGAACAATGGACGATTGCCAGAAGTGGAACTCATACGCATTGATGAGCAGATCAATCAAATTGCTCTTAAACAAGAAGAGAATGCTATTGCTAAATCACAAATTCAAAAATTACTCACTTCTATCTTAGAAATTCCTATTGAGCATTCTGTTCCTCTGACATTGATAAGTGATGATTTACCTAAAAATCAAGATGCCTTGGATGTGCAATTGCAAAAAGAAGACCTTGTGGTGGCGCAACTTAGTACGCAAGCAGTTAAAGAGAGTTTATATCCAACCGTGAGCGCTAATGCCTTTTGGCAACGAAAATACGGTGAATCGTATAACAATGGGGAAAATTTTAACAGAGATTATAGTGGTGTCTCTTTGAGCCTTACAATACCGCTCTATGATAAAGAAAGCTATGTTGCGATTGAGCAAAGTAGGGTTAAACAGATGCAAGCAAGTGAACTGCTTAAGCAAACCGAACATACAGCCACTGTGACGCTTAAGGCTCTCGATAATGAATATGTTATGCTTCAAAACTCTCAAATATTGGCACAAAAAAGTGTTGAAAATTATGAAACACTGCTCAATGCTTCTAAGGTTTCGTACCTCAATCAACGCATGACGCAAGAAGAGTATTTGCGTTATGAAGAGGCATTGGTAAGTGCAAAGGCGAGTTTGTATGCGACACAAATGCAACTGTGGGAAAATCTTGCAACCCGCACGGCGCTGTTAGGAAAAGATTTTAAAAGGATTGTACAATGAAAAAACTCCTATCGATTATAATTGTCATAGTGCTCGTTGTAGGAGCAGGATTGCTTCTTAAAAACAAAGCGACACAAAATGCACAAATTCCTCCCGTTCAAAATTTTGGGATAGTTGTGCAGACTATGACCCCTCATACGGGGGCTGTGGTATTGACAACCCCCATTTTAGCGATGGTAAAAAATGATAATGACGTAACACTCAGCTCAAAATTTGCCGCCAATGTTGAAAAAATCATCCAAGCTGGAACGGTTGTTAAAAAAGGAGATATACTCGTAGAGCTTGATGCAAAAGACCTTTTAGCCAAGAAGAGTGCTCTTCAAATCGCTTTAATCGCTGCAAAAGAAGAGGGTAGAGCTAAAAAAATTGGCTTAATGCACGAAGAAGAGTCTCATCAACGAACGCTGGAACTTTTACATGTAAAAGCAGCTTCCATTGAACAATCCAACGCGGAAATCAGTAAAATTGAGCTTCTCAAAGCAGATTTAAGTGGCGTTGCTTCCAAACAACAACAGATTCAAAGTGACCTTGAACAGACCGATATTTTAATGGGGTATGCCAAGCTAAAATCACCCATTGATGGCACAGTAGGACAACTTTTAACGATGCAAGGCGAAATGGCAACATTGGGAAAACCACTTTTGGCACTCAAAGCCAGCCAAGGTTCTTATTTATGGGTTAAAACGCCCTTAGAAGCGAAAGCACAAGGGTTGATTTATGATGGTGTTAAAGCCCCATTGGTGTTTTTACAAAATAATAATGGTCTTAACGAATACAGAGCTGATATGCCATTAAATGCACTACCAAGTGGTGCAAGAATTGAAGCAAAATTAGTTTCTTTTGATAGTGAGGGCGTTTTACTTCCTAAAGAAGCCGTGCTTCAAAAAGATAATCAATCGTTTTATTTTATCGCTGATGGTACAAAAGCCGTTCCCAAAGAGTTACATATTCTTGCCCAAGGCGATGAAGGATTTGTTACAAAAGATGTGCCTGAGGCAAAAATTGTTATTGCTAAGCCCGATATTTTATTGAAGTTGCTTGGCTCAACTTCCATTATCGTTAAAGAGTAAGGGATGTTTGAATTTTTCTATAAACGCCCTTATTATATAGTGGCGATGGTTTTACTGATGGCATTTACAGGTGTTGTAGGACTCTTGACGCTGCCTAAAAATCTCTTTCCCGATGCGGAACGACCTACGGTTGTTGTCATCACCCAATCTCCAGGAATGACCGCAAAAGTGGCGGCGAGTAGTGTTTCAAAGCCTATCGAAGAAGAGGTGGCAAGACTGGGAATGATTCGAACGGTAAGTTCGATCAATCTTGCCAATTTTTCGATAGTCAAAGCAGAATTTGAATACGCCAAAAGTTTAGACGGCGCTGCGGTAGATGTTAGTAACGCAATTGCAACGGCTAAGGCAAAATTGCCCGAGGGTCTCAATCCGACAGTCTATGTAACGGGCTCTTTCACGGCTCCCGTTGAAGTCATCGCGCTGAGTTCCAAAGATGCTACTCTCTCTTTAGCGGATATTCGCAAAATCGCCGATAGTTTTATCAAGCCAAAATTACTCTCTACTAAAGGTGTTGGTAATGTGGAAGTATTTGGAGGTCATCAAAGTGCTTTGGTGATTAAAGTTGATAGCACAAAAGTAGCGCGTAATGGCTTGGACATGGGGACATTGGCTAAAACGATTTCCTCTATTGATAAAGATATGCCCATGGGCTTCATTAAAAATCAAGATGGCGTGACAACTTTTACCTATTATGGTGAAAAAAGTAGCGTTAAAAGCCTCACTAAACTCAAAGTTGCTCCCAATGTCACTTTGGGCGATATCGCAACCGTCGCGTGGAGTGAAGCGGAAAATATGAGCGGTTTTTTAGGCAATGGCAAAGAGGGTATTGCTCTGTCTGTACAACGATCCCCCAGAGGCAGTGTGCTTGAAACCAGCAAGGCGACAAGGGAACAATTAGCGCTTTTGAAACAAGCCTATCCAAAAATCTCTTTTGAAATTGTTGATACCCAAAGGGATTTGATAGAAACAGCTAACACCAATATGCTTGAAGCTTTAAGAGATGCAATCATCTTTACGCTTTTCGTTTTGCTTTTCTTTTTGGGTAATCTCAAAGCTATTGCTGCTGCCGCCGTTTCCATTCCTCTTGTTTTTTTAGGGACGATTGGCGTCATTTGGCTAGGTGGTGGTGAGTTAAACATTGTTATTTATACCGCTATTATTTTAGCGCTTGGTATGCTTGTCGATGATGCCGTGGTTGTTTTGGAAAATATTGAGAGGCATTTGGTTGAACTGCACGAAGATTTAGAACAATCCGTTTTTAAAGGTACGCAAGAGGTCATCATGCCTGTTTTTGCAGGGACGATTGCAACCGTTGTGATGATAGCGCCTTTGATGTTTGTCGGCGATTTTCCTCAAACGATTTATCGCCCTCTTATTGCAACCTTGATTATCGCGTTGATTATTTCGTATATTTTATCTATCACGTTGGTACCAAAATTCTCGGCATATCTTTATCGTAATGGCGTCAATAAAAACCGTTTTGAAGTGATGTTTGAAACGATCTATGAAAAAAGTTTAGGCAGAGCTATCATCCCGTATGAGTCTGTTCTAAAATTTTCCAACACAGGTAGAACGATTTTACGAAAAACAATGCTTTTTTTAGGGGTTATTCTCCTCCTTGCTTTTAGCGTTAAAGGTGTTATGCCTCTTATCGGAAAAGATGCAATGCCTCCGATGGATACGGGTATCGTTAAAGCAAAAATTGCCTTTAGCGTGAATAGTAAAGTGGAAGAAGTGCAAGCTAAAATGAAGCCTTTTTTTCTATGGCTCAATCAGCAAGATTTTGTTAAAACAAGCTCAACTGCTTTTGGTGGCGAAGCGGGTGTTTTATCGATTGGAAGTGGCAACTTGCCAACGGAAGTTTCGATGACCATTTTGTGTAAAAACCGATTTGAGAGAACCCAAACGATATGGCAAATAGAAGAGGCCATTCGTGCTAAACTTAATGAACTTGAAGGTATAAAATCTGCGGATGTGTATGATTTTGGGGCGACGGCAAACTCATCGATTAAAGCAGCACTGGATGTGCGACTGACTGCAAGTGTTCCTGATGCTTTGTATGAAAATAGCAAAAAAGTCAGTGAAGCACTTTTACATGTAAGAGGGCTTACCAGTGTGACGCCTAGCTGGTTGAGCGATCTTTTTGAGGTAGAAGTCGTCATTGATCATAATAAAGCACTCGCTTATGGACTAAGTCCGATGGCGATCGTAGCGCAAATTCCTATTCGTGGGGAAGTTGTAGCGGTGAGTGGAAATTTAGCGTCCATGAACAATCAGCCTGTGCGACTTTATCTCTCTGGGAGTTTTCAAGAGCATCTTATCTCGCTTCAAAATTTGCCCATCACCTCTAATGTCGGCATTATCCCTTTGGGTGCTGTGGCAAAGCTTCAAGGGAGTTTTACACCCTCTAAAATAGAGAGAGATGGCTTGCTTTATAGCCTTGATGTCAATGGTTATCGTTCCAAAAGAGCCATCAGCCATATCACCGATGATGCCGATGTCGCGTTAAAGTCTTTGCAACTTGGCGATATTGCAGTTAAACAAGAAGGCGATATTGTGCAACTCAATGATTCATCTATGCGAATGCTCAGAGCCATTGGTATCGGAACCGCACTTTTATTTGTCTCGTTGATGGCGATTTATGGCTCTGCTGTGATGTCTTTAGTCATGATATTGGTTCTTCCTTTGTCTTTAATCGGTGCGGCGTGGGGAATGCTAATGTTTGATAAGCCTAGTTGTATGCCATCCATGCTGGGTATATTGTTGCTTTTTGGAATTATTATTAAAAACTCCATTTTATTGATGGATTTTTATAAAGCCAAACGACAAACCCATTCGCCTTTTGAGAGTGCGCTAGAATCGATGAAAGTGCGTTTTCGTCCTGTTATGATGACGGCATTTGGTACGATAGCAGGCATGCTCCCCATTGCCTTTGAATGGGCGGTGGGCTTAGAGAGGCTCTCTCCTTTGGCGGATGTCGCCATTGGTGGATTATTGGTGGGTACAATATTGACGCTGGTTTATGTTCCCCTTCTTGCGTATAGTACCGATAGCACTAAAAAGGAAAACTAACATGGAAGAGCACGACCACCATCATCACGCGCTCACAGGTAAAAATCTTTTTGTGAGCATTGTGCTTAATGTTTTTATCACGACCGCGCAAATTATCGGCGGTATTGTGTCTGGTTCTTTGGCGCTTTTGAGTGATGCTCTGCATAATTTTTCAGATGTCATGGCACTGCTCATTGCATGGTGGGCGAATAAAGTCTCATTCAAAGAGAGCAGTGAAGAGAAGACATTTGGGTATAAAAGAGCGGAAATTGTCGCGGCATTGTTTAATGCATCAGTGTTGGCGGGCATTGGTGTTTATTTAATTGTTGAGGGTGCGCAAAAGTTGGTACATCCTGAAGTGATTGACTCGGATATTGTGATTTATTTAGCTTTGCTTGGCATTGTCTTTAACTTTATCAGTGTTCTTTTACTTCAAAAAGACGCTAAAGAAAATCTCAACATGAAAGCGGCCTATTTACACCTTTTAAGTGATACAATGACCTCAGTCGCTGTGCTTATCGGTGGTCTGAGTATGAAGTATTTTGGGGCATTTTGGATAGACCCGCTTATTACGATTGCAATTGCGCTGTATCTGATTCAAACCTCGTTTTCACTCATGAAAGAGACAACGGAAATTTTGATGCAATTTAGTCCGAAACATTTACATGTAAAAGATATTGAAACGTCTGTTTTAGTATTTGAAACGGTTAAAAACCTCCATCATGTCCATCTTTGGAGACTTAACGACAAAGAGATTCATCTTGAAGCCCATGTGGATTTTAAGGAAAATTTGCCTTTGTCTGAGGTGTCATGTGTTATCGCTGGCATTGAAAAGGAATTAGAAGAGCATTTTGGGATTTCTCATGTTACGTTACAAGCGGAGTTTGAGAGTGCTGACCATAAGGAATTAATTTATACTAAAGGATGTTGCCATGTTTGATTGGTGGGAAAGAGCCGTTGATATTCTGGTTTATGGTTATTTTGGGATGGATAAAGACACTTCCATGGGAAGTGCGTTGCACTTTTTTATCTTCGATACGATGAAGATTTACATTCTTTTGGTGCTGATTATTTTTGCCATCAGTTTTCTACGCACCTATTTCAATACCGAAAAAATCAGGGTTTATCTGCAAGGTAAAAGTGAGTTCACGGGTAATATTTTAGCCGCACTTTTTGGGATCATCACACCCTTTTGTAGCTGTTCAGCGATTCCTCTGTTTTTAGGGTTTATGCAAGCGCGCATTCCTCTTGGCATTACCTTTAGTTTTCTCATCTCAAGCCCGATGAACAATGAAATTGCGATTGCGTTACTTTTTGGACTTTTTGGCTGGAAAATTACCGCACTCTACATCGGTTTTGGACTTTTAGTCGCCATTATTGGTGGTTTTATCGTTGGAAGGTTTGGCATGGAAAAGTATGTCCTCATTCCTGTTGTGCCGATGAGTGGCGATTTGGAAGATGTTGAGATTAAACTTACGATGAAAAAAAGAGTGAAAGAGTCGTGGGCGTACACGATCGATATTTTGCAGAAGATTTATCTTTATGTGATGATTGGTGTGGGTATTGGGGCGTTTATTCATGGGTATGTTCCCACAGAATTCATCGTGCAATACGCAGGAAGCAACACATGGTACAGCGTACCTTTGGCTGTTTTACTGGGTGTTCCGATGTACTCCAATGCCGCAGGCGTCATGCCTTTGATCGAAGTTTTGACCAGCAAAGGAATGTTACTTGGAACGGCTTTAAGCTTCATGATGGCAATAACAGCGCTTAGTTTGCCTGAAGCGCTTATTCTCAAACGCATTTTACATGTAAAGCTGATTGCCACTTTTTTTTGCATCGTAGCATGTCAGGCGAAGTGCGAAACTGGTCAGTAGAAAATGGAATTTGAGAGGTGCATTTTGATTTAAAACCTTAAGAAACCAAGTTAAATTG
>DKFS01000104.1 GCA_002452855.1 Sulfurospirillum sp. UBA6790
AGCCAAAACAATCAGACAACTTTTTGTTTATATATCCCTTGTGAAGAGGTCTTATGAAAATCGCTATTATTGATGACCAGCAAGAGATTCGCTACTCGGTTGCTAAAATTTTACAACGCAATCAGCATACACCGTTGCAGTTTAATGGCGAAGAGTTTGAACTCTCTTTAATCATCGAAGAGCAAGGTGTTGAGCTTTTAATCGTCGATGTGATGTTAGGTGAAAATCTTACCGGTATTGATCTGATCAAGCAGTTTAAAAAAGCAGGCATTGCCCTTCCCATCATCCTGATGACGGCTTACACGACACCGACCAATATGATCGAAGCGTCTAAAATAGGCATTAAAGATATTTTACAAAAACCTTTTGATGAGGTGCAACTCTTAGCGTTGGTGGGAAAATACACGGAGAATTCCAGCAAAGAGAAGAGCGCTAAAAAGCCTATAAAACAAGGGGAAGAGGCGTTTGTAGGTTCGTATGAGACGATGAAAGAAATTTATAAAAAGATAGGTATTGCGGCAAATAATGACCTCTCTGTGCTTATTTACGGCGAAACAGGTACGGGTAAAGAGCTAATCGCCAGTCTTATTCATACCAATTCGGAACGAAGTGCCCATCCGTTTATTGCCGTAAATTGCGCGTCCATTCCTAAAGATCTTTTTGAGAGTCAGCTTTTTGGGCATGAAAAAGGTTCTTTTACCAGTGCGGATAAACAACACATCGGGTACGCCGAGCAAACAGGAGAGGGAACGCTCTTTTTAGACGAGATAGGAGAACTCGACATCGAACTTCAAAGTAAACTGTTGCGTTTTTTAGAAACGAAGAAGTTTAGGCGCGTGGGAGGGGCTAAGGAGATTACGTTTGAGGGGCGCGTTATCAGTGCGACCAACGCCAACCTCAAAGAGCAAAGTCAGCAAAAGAGTTTTAGAGAAGACCTCTATTTTAGGCTCTCCATGCTAACCATCACAATGCCAACGCTTCAAGAGCGCATTCAAGACATTCCTATTTTGTGTGAGCATTTTATCGCTAAGGCTAACCGTGATCTGAAAACGACCATTAACGCTATTTCGGAAGAAGCGTTGGTTAAACTGGCTCGTCATCATTGGAGAGGAAACATTAGGGAGCTTCGCAATACGATTTACAGTGCCTGTTTAAATGCCAGCGATGCGATGATTAAAGCGGATGATATCAAAGAGTTTGAAGAGGCATTGCCTTGTGAAAAGCAGAATTTGGAGCAATTTTGCCGTGATTTTTTAGAGAAAGAGGGCATTGAAAAAGCCCATGAACTTGAACAAATGATGCAAAAAACCTTTTTACATGTAAGCTTTTCTCTCTGCCCAAACATTACTCAACTTTCCACACTACTCGATATTTCACGCAATACACTCAAAAAACAGCTTAAGGAATTTAATCTTTACCAAGATGATAGTGATTAACATCGCATTAACATAGTCGCCTTATACTTTCACAAATGACATAAAGGGAAAGGGGAACGGATATGATCACAGCGCATCATCTCAAAAAAGTCTATCAGACAGGTGAGATACGTCAAGAAGTTATCAAAGATTTGTCTTTAGAGATTAGTGAGGGAGAATTTATCTCTTTAGTGGGGCCTAGTGGAAGTGGAAAAAGTACGGTTTTAAATATGTTTGGTTGCCTTGATACCCCAACCAAGGGTGACATTACCATTAATGGCTCACCGATTACGGGGATGAGTAGAACAAAGATGGCACATTTTAGGGGCGAAAACATCGGTTTTATCTTTCAAAGTTTCAATCTGATTCCTGTGCTGAGCGTGTATGAAAATATTGAATATCCTCTTATTATGATCCAAAATCTTGATGAAAAAGAGCGTCAAAAGAGAGTTTTAAAACTTTTGGAAGAGGTTGGAATGTTGGAGCATAAAGACAAAACACCCGATAAAATCTCAGGCGGTCAGATGCAACGTGTCGCCATAGCAAGAGCACTTGTGACCAATCCAAAAATCGTCTTTGCGGATGAGCCTACCGCCAATCTTGACACCAAAACGGCACATATGATTATTGATCTGATGAAAAAAATTCAAAGAGAGCATCAAACGACGTTTGTGTTCGCCACGCATGATGAAAAAATAGTCTCCAATGTGGACAGACTTATCACCCTTGTTGATGGTGAAATTGTAGCCGATCAAAGGATTAACAAATGAACAATATCCTTAAAATATCCTATCGAAACCTCAAACGAAACTACCGAAGAACGCTTTTAACGGCTTCTTTGATTACCATAGGTGTCATTTTTGTGCTGATCTACACGGCGATGTCAGCAAGCTTTAAAAGTTATACGGTTGGGCAGATTACGGACTCATTAATGGGGCATATTCAGATACACAAAAAAGGGTATGTGGCTTCTGTCGATAACCTCCCTTTGGATAAAAACCTCAATGCCAAAATGTTAGAGTTTATTGAATCCAAGCTAGAGTCGAACCCTTATGTACAGAGTTACTCTTACCGTATCAAATTTGGCGCAATGTTTTCTAATTTTACCAGTACGACGAACATCCGACTGAATGCGATTGATCCTGAGGATGAATTTGCAACGTTACCCCTTCTTGAAAGCAGAATTTCGGATATGAATGGTACGTTTAAACCAGGTGAAATCATCGTCCCGGAGTTACTCATCAAAGGGATGAATGTCAAAGTAG
>DKFS01000064.1 GCA_002452855.1 Sulfurospirillum sp. UBA6790
TCAATCATTCCTTCAGGAACATCAATAGCAATATCTCCCACTTGATATTGTTCACCCTCATTAATGCTGTACACCAAATCCGCTGTATAGCTATCAAGATACGTTTTTAAAAAAGGTTGGCTCACTTCACAATCAAGGTAACCTTTTTGCATATAGGTGTCTTTTATACGAGCTGAATCATGTTCCAAGTCGTTAGTTCGAAGCTTTCCATCGTTAAAACCCCACATCCAAGGTAACCATTCTGCCGCTTTATTTGCGATGTTTGGTTCAATATCATTATATTTTAACTCTTTAGAGCCACATAATGTGACATTTTTAATAACAATATTCTCGCCACGATTAATAATAAAATCAAGCGACATCGAAAGCTTTTCAGTAAGAGGCTCTGTTTTCGTTTCTACAACGGTATCAAAATACCCTTTATCTTCATAAAATTTAATGATTTTTTGTTTTGTAGCTTCAGCACGTTCAGGGTCATACACTTCGCCTTTTTTAATGCCTGATATTTTAGTAATCTCATCTTTATCGCTATCACTAATACCTAAAAAATCAATTTTGGCTACTACAGGTTTTTCTTTTACATGAAAAACAAGAGCACCATCGCTAACTTCTTCAACCCACACATCTTCAAAATAATTTTGTTTATAAAGTGTTTTGATCGCTTTATCAATTTTTTCCATATCGACTGAGTCACCGGATCTCATATCGATCATTTCCGAAGCCATCTCAGGGGAGAGGTGGATCAAACCATCAAACTGGAGGCTTTTTAACTGAGCCGCACACAGTGAAGTTGCGACAACGAGAGACAACGCAGTTATTTTTTTCATACTGATTAGCCCTAGAATATAATTTTTAGATATTTTGAAATATAATACCATCTCTAGAATTAAGTGCCTATTAAACCTAACTATAGGCAATATTAGGGTACTTAACGTGGTGAAAGAAGGAGACAAAATGGTTGTTGGTATTGTAGGGCTTGGCTTAATGGGAGGCTCTTTAGGTTTAGCGCTTCAAAATACAAAATTAGTTTCAAAAATTGTAGGCTTTGATCACAATTTAAGCCACTGCGAAGAAGCTTTAAAATTGGGCTTAGTAGCTGATATTGTCTCATTTGCAGAAATAAAAAAATGTGATGTCATCTTTTTAGCAATTCCTGTTGGCGGTATTATTAAAGCACTGCAAGAGATGCAAGATGTTTCAGATAAAACAACGATTATTGAACTAGGTAGTACAAAAGCAGAAATTGTTGCTTCGGTACCAAAATGCATTCGAGACCGTTTTATTGCTGCGCATCCTATGACTGGAACCGAAAAATTTGGTCCAAGTGCAGCCATCCAAAATTTATATCACGATAAAGTTGTTGTGCTTTGTGATACTGATAACAGCGGAGATTTACATAAAAACAGAGCTATTCAAATATTTTCTCATATTGGTATGAAAATTGTTTTTATGGATCCTATTGCGCATGATGACCATGCTTCTTTCATCTCACACTTACCCCATGTGATTAGTTATGCATTGGCCAATACGGTGATGGGACAAGAAGATCCAAAAAGTATTTTATCGCTTGCGGCAGGTGGTTTTAGAGATATGAGTCGTATTGCCAAAAGCTCACCGCACATGTGGTCTGATATTTTTAAACAAAATCGAAAAAATCTTTTGCATTCTATCGATATTTTTGAAAAAGAGCTTGAAAAATCTAAAAAAATGATTGAAGAAGAGGATTGGAGCAGTTTGGAAGCATGGATGAGCAAAGCAACCACACTTCATAAAATTTTATAAAGAATCTTTACATGTAAAGATTCTAAGCTTCTCTCAAAAGTATTTTTACAAAAGATATTTTTGAATTTACATATAAAACAGCTTTAGACTATTCCCCGCCAAATCTGACTAAGGCACTTGCCCATGTAAAACCACCACCAAAGGTATCCAAAAGCATTAAATCACCTTTTTTGATACGTCCATCTTCATAGGCTTCATTGATTGCCATAGGAATTGATGCGGCAGAAGTATTCCCATATTTTGCAACGGTTAGAACTGTTTTTTCAATAGGAAAATCAAGCTTTTCACGAACAGCTTCTATGATACGAAAGTTAGCTTGATGGGGAATGAAATGATCAACTTGAGAAGGTTTAAGATTGTTCGTTTCTAAAATATCAACTACATCTTTTGTCAAAGTTTTCACTGCTATTTTATAAACGTCATTGCCTTTCATTTTAATAAAATTGAGTTTATTATCTAATGTTTCTTGGGAACATGGAAATTTAGAACCACAACCTGGTGTAATTAAATAATCTCCATAGCGACCATCAGCAGAAGCATGTATATCGATAATTGATTCATTCTGCTCGGTTGTCGCACTGATAATAGCAGCACCTGCACCATCTCCAAAAAGGATACATGTACCACGGTCCGTGTAATCAATAACGCTACTCACTTTTTCAGCGCCAACAATCAAAATATTTTTTTTCATGCCAGATTCAATATAAGCTTTCGCCATAGAAAGCATATATACAAATCCGCTACATGCAGCACTAATATCATACGCCATAACGTTATTGATACCTAATTTTGCTGCAATAATACATGCTGTTGAAGGCATACAAAGATGATCAGGGGAGAGTGTGGCACAAATAACCAAATCAATATCTTCTGTAGTAAGACCTGAGCGTTCTATGGCTATTTGCGCTGCTTTTACCCCTAAATCACTGGTCGCTTCTTCGTCACTTGCAATACGTCGTTCTTTAATACCTGTTCGTTTTTCTATCCACTCATCACTCGTATCAACCATTTTTTCAAGATCTAAATTACTTAAAATACGAGAAGGAGCGTAAGCTCCGATAGATTTTAAAGATGCGTACACAAATCTCCTTTATTGCGCTAAAAATGCCAATTTATGCTCAATATCAGTGTTGATATTTGAACTTGAAAAATTGATAGCTTGAAATATAGCATTTTTGACTGCTTTGGAATTACTTTTTCCATGTCCTATAATAGCACAACCATTAATGCCAATCAAGGGTGCTCCGCCATATTCTGCATAATCTACTTGCTTCTTAAGCACTGTAAATACTTTGCGCATTAATACAGCACCAGCGATTGCAAGAGGTGAGCGTCTAACATTTTGTTTAATGATTTTTGTGATAGATTCTGCTACACCTTCACTGGTTTTAAGTAAAATATTTCCCACAAAACCATCGCAAACGATAACATCAACAGAACCAT
>DKFS01000096.1 GCA_002452855.1 Sulfurospirillum sp. UBA6790
GAAGGTGATCATTTCTTTTTCCTAAAAAATGCACAAAAAATTGAAAAATTGATTTTGGAGTCTATGGATTGAGTACGTATAGGTTGATCGTTACAGGTCGAGTTCAAGGTGTTAATTACCGCAGGTTTGTTGTCGAAGTAGCGCAAACATTAGATTATGTTGGCTATGTGTGTAACCTTGAAGATGGAAAGGTTGAAGTGGTTGTAAATGCTCAGTATGAAGAGGATTTCGAGTTTTTTATTAGTAAATTATATGAAGGGTCACTCTTTTCTGATGTACAAGATATTACATATGAGAAAATAGAAACACTGCATTTTGATCGTTTTGAAAAGAGATAGGCATGGATAAAATAATATTAGCCATCATCCATTTTGTATTTATTTTAAGCATTGGGTACTACTTTATTACAGCTATGCAGTGGTATAGCTACCGTTTGGAACGCGTTATTTTTCATTTCAATCGCTATGATTGGCATGGTTACTTTTTTCTCATACCCATGATTGGTTATTATGTATTAGATGGCGTTGCACTGTATGGTTTTGTCATTGTTTATATCGCCTCATTACTCTTTTGGACTCGTAAAATTGATAAAAAATTGGTTTTTACCGCTCGCGTAAAACGTTTTTTCCTCTTTCTTATTCTTGTGTCATTATTTACAGACCTCTTGTGTTTGAGCTGGATTCATTGTTTGAAATTTGGCGTTGTGATTCCTTTAATCATAGCGCATCTTATGAGTATTGCCTATGAAAAGATTTTATTTAATGGTTTTAAGAAAGAAGCTTCTGCTAAACTGATGCGACAACCATCTCTTAAAGTTGTGGCAATCACAGCAAGTTATGGGAAAACGAGTATTAAAAATTTTCTTGCACAAATCTTATCATCAGAGCTTACTGTCTACAAAACGCCCCGTAGCGTAAATACGCTTGGGGGTATTATAAAAGACATTAATGAATCCCTACCTGAGCCTTGTGACGTTTATATCGTCGAAGCAGGTGCCCGCTTAAAAGGTGACATTGATGAAATCGCTCGCTTTGTCAATCCCCATATTGCTGTTGTCGGTTCCATTGGTGAACAGCATATTGAATATTTTAAAACACTTGAAAATATTCGTAATACAAAAATGGAAATCATTCATTCATCGCGTTTAACAAAAGCATTTATTCATGAAAGTGCTCGTATTCAACCAACCGATACCGTTGTTTCTTTTGGTTCTGAGATTACGCATGTTGAAGCTACTTTGGATGGATTAGCGTTTGATATGCTCATTGATGGGAAGCAAGAGCATTTTACATGTAATCTTTTGGGCGCATTTAATACAATCAATATAGCAGCTGCCATCCATGTCGCCAAAGAGCTTGGCGTTTCGGTAGAAATCATTAAACAAAATGTTTTGAACTTAAAAAGTGTCGAGCATCGCTTGCAAAAAATCGAAGCTGGCGGAAAGCTGATTATTGATGATAGTTTTAACGGTAATTTAGAAGGCATGATAAGCTCTTATGAATTGATAGACACCTATCAGGGACGTAAAGTTATTATAACACCGGGTATTGTTGAGAGCACAGAAGAGGCAAATACAGCACTTGCACAAAAAATTGATGCTATTTTTGATTTAGTCATCCTTACCAGTAAAGCCAATATAAAAGTCTTAGACGAACATATCCACCGTGCTGAGAAAATTATTTTATCCGATAAAACAAAACTCCAAGAAACATTGGCCTTACATACAAAAGCAGGGGATGTGATACTTTTTTCTAACGATGCACCTAGTTTTATTTAAAAGAAAATAAAAAAAATATTTTGTTATATGTTTATTAGATCGTTATTATATTATTTTGGAAAATGAGTTGAGAGACATACATAAAGGAGAGAGATGAAAACGAAAAGTTTATATATCTCATCGCTTGAACCAGCAGCGGGCAGTTTGATTGTAGCGATGGGAATTATGGAACTGTTAAAAGGACGTCTTGGGAAAGTTGCTTTTTTCAAACCAGTCATTTTAGATGGCAAACAAATTGATAAAGATATCGATTTCATGCTTGAACATTATGCATTGGGCATGGAAGCCAAAGATATGTACGGGTATACTGTGCACGAAGTTGAAAGCTTAATTGCTGAAAACAAATATAATGAAGTCCTTGAAAATCTCATTGATAAGATTAAAATCTTGGAAAGTCAGTATGACTTTGTACTGATTGAAGGATTGAGTCAATCGAATTTTTCTCAAACCCTTGATTTTGATATTAACCTATCCATTGCAAAGAACCTCAGTAGCCCTTTTATTAGTGTTCTTAAAGGTAAAAATAAAAGTGTTAAAGAAGTAGTGGATGAAATTCATATTGAAGCAGAAGCCATCAAAGTTGCTGGATGTAAGCATTTTGCAACCTTTGTCAATCGCCTTGGATCCAGTGAAACTGAAACACTTAAATTGTTGATTCAAAATGAGACGTACCAACTAGCACCATTGTATTTTTTACCTGAAGTGCCAGAACTAGATACACCAACGGTTGCTGAAATCAAGCAAAAGTTGGGCTGTATGCATATTTATGGCGAAGAAAAAGACTTAAGACGCGTTGTAAAGCAAAGTAAAATTGCGGCAATGAAACTTGACAACTTTTTAGAATATATCGAAGACGGTGATTTAATTATTACATCAGGCGATAGGTCGGATATCATTGTCGGTTGTTTAAGTACAGCTTTTTCAAACAATTATCCTAATATCTCCGGTATTTTATTAACGGCTGGAATGATGCCTCATAAATCGATTAATAAGCTTGTTGCGGGATTTAAAGACCTTTCTATTCCTATTTTAAGCGTAGATGATGGCACATTTACCACTGCCGTTAATGTTGCAAACGTACCTGCTACAATTACACCGCAAAGTGTAAGAAAAATTGCACTCGCCATGGGACTTTTTACCTCGAATGTTGATATTGAAGAGATAGAAAAATGCATTGATACAGAATCTTCTTCAAATTCAATTACGCCTATTATGTTTGAATATGCTTTATTTGAACGTGCACGAAGGGATCGCAAAAAAATCGTCCTTCCAGAAAGCAATGATGAGCGAATTTTGCGTGCAACAGAGATTTTGTTGCGTCGGGATGTTGCTGATATTATTCTTTTGGGTGTCGAAGAAGATGTACGCCAAAAAAGCGCATCTTTGGGACTTGATATTAGTAAAGCAACGATTATTGACCCATTGACATCTCCTCTCATGGAAGAGTTTGTAACATCCTTTTACGAAATGCGTAAAGCAAAAGGTTTAGCCTTAGATGTGGCTCGCGATAGTATGATGATGAAAAACTATTTTGGTACGATGATGGTTTATCTAGGATACGCTGATGGTATGGTTTCTGGCGCAATTCACACAACACAAGAGACGATTCGCCCAGCACTTCAAATTATTAAAACGAAACCTGGGATTTCTATCGTATCAAGCCTCTTTTTTATGTGCTTAGATACACGCGTATTGGTTTATGGAGATTGTGCCGTTAATCAAGACCCTAATGCGGAAGAATTAGCACAAATAGCGATTTCATCAGCCGATACAGCAAAAATGTTTGGTATTGAACCTCGCATTGCAATGTTATCATACTCAACAGGCGATTCAGGCAAAGGTGAAGAGGTAGAAAAAGTTCGACTCGCAACTAAAATTGTTAAAGAGAGTCGTCCTGATCTTTTGGTTGAAGGTCCTATTCAATACGATGCTGCCATTGACCCAATTGTTGCTAAAACAAAACTTCCAAACAGTCAAGTGGCAGGACAAGCGACTATTTTCATCTTTCCAGATTTAAATACGGGTAACAATACCTATAAAGCCGTCCAAAGAAGTTCGGGTGCCGTAGCGATAGGTCCTGTTTTGCAAGGACTTAGAAAACCTGTTAATGATTTAAGCCGTGGATGTTTAGTTCCTGATATCGTCAATACGGTTGCTATTACTGCTATTCAAGCACAAACCAATGATGGAGCAAATAAGTGAAAATCTTAGTCTTAAATGCAGGTAGTTCATCGGTAAAATACCAATTAATCAATATGGAAAGCTATTCGGTTATGGCAAGTGGTCTTATTGAGCAAATTGGAGAGAGTTCCTCAGCCGCTCGCATTAAATACGTCGATAAAGAGGGCTCTGAGCAAAAAATTGAGCATCAGCTTCCCATCCCAAATCACGAAGTTGCTTTAAAACTTATGAGTGCACTTTTAATTGAATCCAATGTCATTCATGACCTCAATGAACTCGATGGAATAGGGCATCGTGTCGTGCAAGGCGGTTCATCGTTTTTTGAACCTGTGTTAGTGAATGAATGGGTAACATCTGAAATTGAACGATTAATTCCATTGGCACCTTTGCATAATCCAGGTCATTTAGCTGGAATCAAAGTCTCATTAGAACAAAGCCCGAGTGTACCTCAAGTGGTTGTCTTTGATACGGCTTTTCATTCTACTATGCCTCCACATGCCTACATGTACGCTATCCCTTATAAACACTATACGGAGCTTAAGATTAGACGCTATGGTTTTCACGGTACGTCGCACAGCTTTGTATCGAAAGAGGCAGCAAAATATCTTGGTAAAAAACTTGACCAATTAAATGCCATTACGCTCCACCTTGGGAATGGTGCTAGTGTTACCGCTATTCGTAATGGACAAAGTGTTGATACTTCCATGGGATTAACTCCGTTA
The DNA here is from genome assembly GCA_002452855.1 of Sulfurospirillum sp. UBA6790. The sequence continues at coordinate 4,681 of DKFS01000096.1, forward strand.
GAAGGATTAATGATGGGTACCCGCAGTGGCGATATTGACCCTGCTGTCCTCTTTTACCTCTCTCGAAAAAAAGGTCTTGGTATCGAAGAGCTTGATACCATGCTCAATAAAGAGAGCGGATTAAAAGGTATTTGTGGTAGCAATGATATGCGTGCTGTTAAAAAAATGGCAGATGAAGGTAATGAACAAGCTCAATTGGCACTTGATATGTTCAGTTATCGTATTAAAAAGTATATCGGCGCATATAGTGCAGCTTTGGGTCGTGTGGATTGTATCGTTTTTACAGGAGGTATTGGTGAAAACGACAGTGATATGCGCTTAAAAAGTTGTAGTGATCTTGCTAATTTTGGTATTGAAATTGATCCAACACTCAACAACCGACGCTCAACACGTACGCTCCAAATTAGTACGCAAGAAAGCCCTGTTAAAGTTCTTGTCATTCCAACCAATGAAGAGTTAGAAATCGCGCTTCAAACACAAGAAATTATTCAATCACGTTAATTTATTATTTACATGTAGAGAAAATTCTCTACATGTAAATTAAACTAAAAGTTCTTTTGCAATCATATTAATACGTTTTCCATCAGCAACACCGGCACACTCAGCAAGAACTAATGGCATAATTTT
>DKFS01000025.1 GCA_002452855.1 Sulfurospirillum sp. UBA6790
GGTAAACCCATCGCCATCAAAATTCCAACCAAAGAGGCGATGGAAGCTTATAACGAGGGTAAAAAAGAGTTTTACAAACAACGAGGCTACTTTGCGCTTAACTGTGCGGAATGCCACGTTGCAGGCTCAGGTCAGAGAATTAGAGCAGAAGCATTAAGCCCGACAATTGGAGATGTCACACATTTTCCTGTGTACAGACTTAAGTGGGGTGCATTCGGTACGCTTCAAAGAAGACTACAAGGATGTATTGAAGATACGGGCTCTTTAGCGCCACAAATCCAATCCAAAGAGCTTCGAAACTTGGAGTATTTTTTAACATACATGTCAAATGGGTTTAAAATAGATGGCCCAGATACACGAAAGTAAAGGAGAAAACGATGAAAAAGATAGCTTTACTAATCGGTACCCTAACCTTGTTGCTCCTTTGCGGATGTACAACAACCCCTAATACGCCAATGGAAGCGACGCAACAAAATGCGGAAAAAGCAATTGCAGCGGCTGAAGCGAGGTACGCAGAAGCCATGCATGTGCATATCGCATGGCGAAAAACCCATGAGTTTATCGCTAAGGCTAAAGCAATGCTAAAAGAGGCTAAATACAAAGAGGCGATTGATTTGGCAAATCGCGCTAAATTGGAATCTGACATCGCGTTTCAAGAATCAGCAGAGTATGATAAAACGTGGCCAGATGCTGTCGTAAAGTAAAGGAAAAACATTCATGAGTTCATTAAACAGAAGAGAGTTTTTCTACCTCTTGAGCATCTTGGGGCTTGGTGGGACGCAAGTATTTGCAAAATCACATAAGAGATTGTATGGTATTGATAAACTTGAAGATTATTACAACCTCGAGAATTTTGGAAATGCACGATTTTTACACATTACCGATACGCATGCGCAATTGATGCCAGTCTATTTTAGAGAGCCAAGCGTCAATCTTGGCTTTGGTCCCAGTTTTGGCAAACCACCTCACATTGTGGGCTCTAGTTTTGCAAAGCGCTATGGAATTACCAGCGGAAGCAAAATGGAATATGCGCTAACGTGTCTGAATTACGATGAGAATGCCAAACGGTTCAATCGTGTCGGTGGTTTTTCACAAATTAAGACCTTAGTAGACCACCTTAGAGGCAATTTTGGTGCCGATAAAACACTCTTCTTGGATGGTGGCGATACGTGGCAAGGAAGTTGGACGTCGCTTCAAACCCGTGGAAAAGATATGGTGGAAGCCTTGAATATTTTAGGGGTTGATATCTGTACGGGGCATTGGGAGTTTACCTATACCCAAGAAGAGATTATGGCAAACATTAAGCGTCTCAAATCAGAATTTATTGCGCAAAATGTTTTTGTTAAAGAAGAAGCGTTGATGGAAGGCTCCGTGCCTAATATCTTTGATGAAGACAGTGGCAGAATGTTTAAGCCTTATTCGATGAAAAAAATGGGCAACAACAGAGTTGCTGTCATCGGGCAAGCTTTTCCTTACACGACCATTGCCAATCCTCAGCGGTTTATTCCAAATTGGTCGTTTGGTATTAAACCTGAAGAGATGCAACAGCTTGTAGACAGCATCAAAGAAAAAGAGAAGCCCGATGCGATTATCTGTTTGTCTCACAATGGCTACGATGTCGATAAAAAAATGGCAGAAGTGGTCAGCGGCATCGACTTTATTTTAGGTGGTCACACGCATGATGGTGTGCCTGAAGCGTACCCTGTGAAGAATGCTTCGGGAACAACCTATGTCATGAACTCAGGTTCAAACGGTAAGTTTTTATCGGTGCTTGATTTGGAGATTAAAAACAAAAAAGTGGCTGATTTTAGATACACCCTTTTACCTGTTTTCTCTGACATCGTGCCTGAAGATAAAGCGATGAAAGCGTACATCGAAACCGTTCGCGCACCCTATAAAGCGTTGTTGGAGAAAAAGATAGCGACTACCGATGAGACGCTGTATCGAAGAGGCAATTTTAATGGTACGTTTGACCAAATCATCTGCGATGCTTTACGCGAGGTCAAAGGCGCGGATATCTCCATGTCGCCAGGATTTAGATGGGGTACGAGTGTTCCGATGGGACAAGCGATTACGTTTGAAGATATTGCCACCCAAACGGCGATGACCTATCCTGAGACTTATTTGCGCGAAGTTAAGGGGAGCGACATTCATTTCATTCTCGAAGACGTTGCCGATAACTTGTTTAACGAAGACCCTTTCTTGCAACAAGGAGGCGATATGGTGCGAACCGGTGGACTTTCGTATACGATAGACCCTCAGAAAAAGATAGGACAACGCATCACCAATCTCAAGCTTAGCTCTGGTAAAGAGATTGAAGCGTCAAAAGTCTATAAGCTCGCAGGATGGTCTACGGTTGGGTCAAAATCGGATGGTGAGCCTATCTGGGATACGGTGACTAAGTATCTTGAAGACCATAAACATATCAAGAGTATCAAGCTTGATTCTCCCGATATTATCGGTATTAAAGACAACCCAGGCATTGAGCTCTCTTTATATAAACGTTAAGATTTCATGGGGTAAGGAATTCCTTTGCCCCATAGCGAGGTGCATACATGAAAAAAATTCTTCTTTTTTTAATGCTCGGTCTGTCATTGTTTGCCAAGATGGATTTTAGTGATCCCAAGCCTAGTTTTGAAACGCCACGGAAATGGGTGATTAAAATTTCTACGAATGACCTTGAAACAATGAATCACACACTCGATGCGGTGAATAATGTTCTCAAAGAGTACCCGCCAGAGTCTTTAAAAGTGGCACTTGTCTTTTACTCAAAAGGGTTACGTGCCATTAAAAAAGATTTTGACGCTACAACACTGAGTCGAATTCAATCGCTCAAAGCGTATGATATTGAGCTGATTGCATGCAAAAACACGATGGAAACGATGGGTTGGAAAAAGAGTGATTTTATCGAGGGCGTGAGCTATGTCCAAGCAGGCGTCGCTGAGGTAATAGAGCGTGTTGTCAATGGATGGATCGATGTTACACCTTATTGACCTTTTTAGCGCGACCAAAGAGTTTAAAGGCCCTGTTCGCCCGCGCGTGAAACACCTTGAATTGATAGAGGGGCATGGCATTAAAAACGATAAATTTGCGGGTAAAAATGTCGAACGCTCGGTGATGGTCGTAGGAAAGATTGCGTATGATATTGCGCATACCAATGGCATTTATCTTGAACAAGGCTCTTTGGGCGAAAATATTCTGTTTAATTTTGACCCGCATGAGCTGTCATTAGGCGAGATGATTCAAATTGGTGAAGCCAAATTGCAAGTCACCGAAAAATGCTCCATTTGCACGCATCTAGTAGCCTTTGACCCACACCTCCCAAAACTCATTCAAGAGCACCGTGGGATTTATTGCAAGATTATCCAAGGCGGCATTGTCACCAAAAAGTCGAATGTGGTACTTCTTTAAAACCTCAAAAATCTTTTTACATGTAAAAGATTCGATGGATTGAAAGAGCTTTGAGGAAGTAGTAGCCCAGATAGGCTACTACAAAAATCAGTCTTAGAATTTATAAATAGCTTTAAACCATAAATCATGGCCATCGCAATCTTTAGACCAATCTTGATATGAAATGTCAAATGTTAAACCTTTAAGTGCTTGGACATCATACACGGTATAGATATCCGTATAGCCGTAATCTTTATGGTTTGCATCATCACTCACTCCTGTATAGCGCGCACCTACTAACAATCCAATAGCTTTAAAGTTATAGTTGGCATCAAAGCTATAAGAATTTGTGTCTTTAGTATAGGTTCCAGCTTTGTTATTGTACCCTTTAGCAAATGCGGTTTGCGCACCTCCTCCAATACCACCTGTTAATGCTGTTCCTTCAATATCGCCATCTTTAGAAATTGTTGTGTAAGCAACATAAGTATTAAAATTTTTGTAACCTAAACTGCCTTTAATACCATACATCGTTCCATCATCTTGACCAATTTCGTGAGTCGCTTTATACTCATAATTGAGTGCTAGGCCATATTTGAAATCACCCATTGGAAGAATGTAATTCCCTTCTAAGTAGTAAAAGTCAGCATCAACTCCTGTTGTAGCATTGCCATACATTCCCGCCCATTGTGCTGTTAGGGTGGTATTGGTAAGCGATTTATTGACAACTAACAACGTATAGGCATAATCACCATATATCGCACTACTTTTCAAATTGACAAACTCAGCAATATTACCAGCAACATCTGTTCTATTTTGATATTTTGTCATCATACCCGCTAAAATTGTTGTATCCGGTATGTTTGTATTGGTGAGAGTTGCCCCTTCAAACGATTGAGTAACTAAACGTGATGGACTGACCCCTACGAGTGGCGTATTGAGAAATTGGCGACCAACTTTTAGGACCGTTTTATCCAATGTATATTGAACGTATGCTTCTGAAAGTATTGCTCCAGAACCATAAACATCACCCTTGAAATCATCTTTTGCCGTGCCTGCCGTACCTATTGAACCATCAGCAAAGGGTGCATAACTTGATTGAAGTGTTGCCCCTAGTTTAAAACCGTAAAAGTTATCTGTTACGTATTTTAAAATCACACCTGTCACGAAGATATTTGAATCAACAGGAGATGTTTTGCTATTTGTCGCACCTTCTCTATCATAATAGTAAGCCCTGAGTTCTCCATGAATTTGACCATTTTTAAATGCATCAGATAATGTATCCGCTGCAAAAGATGTTGTTGTCAATCCAGCCATAATACCCGCTACCAAGCTTAAACGAGTTAATTTCATACCTTTTCCTTTTTATGAAAATTTAAAAAAAGAGAAGTAGCATACAAAGGCTACTTCTCAATGTCGTAGAGGATTAAAAGAACTGCCAGATAGGCGTTCCAAGATTAAACATCACTAAACGATAGACAGCCGCACCGACAAAGGCGCAGATAACACCTAAAATAAACGGAGTACTTGAAATAGCAATCATATCGGCTGTTTGACCTTTAAACGATGCAATTCCTAGAGGAATCACAAGTCCAATCACAACCATGCCACCCCAGAACAGAGTTGCCAATCCTCCTGTCAAAACGTACCCAACAGAACGGCTAGCATCTGGATAATCCGCAGAACCAAGAGCAATCAAATAAGCCATGATTGTAAAAGCTTGTAATAGCACCATTCCTTGGATAATACGTTTCATCTTTTCCATCAGTGTTTTGCTTGGATTTGACAACAAAGCGGTATACGCTAAAGAGCCCATAAGACCAGCAGATGCTAAGTAAACAAATGGAATGGTTAAGGTATCCCATGCGGGACGAGCTTCCATCACATAAGAGTCGCCTACGGCAAAGGCTAAAATAATTGAAGGAATTGCCCCAATCAACGTGATTGTTTTGAGTGTCTGTTTTGATGTTTGTCGTTTTAGCGCATAGAGGTAAGCTATCACACAAATACCTGTCAATCCAATCATGGATGATTCTATAAAAATACCTGATGTTGGATGTCCGAGTGCACCAAAAATTCGCTCAGGATGACCTAAATGAAGGACGCTTGAAAAACCACCCAGTGCCAAAATGACTAAGACGCTCAAAGCACCTTTGGTTTTTACTTCTTCGTTAATATTAAACCATTCATTAATGCATAATGCAACAAAAAGCCCTGTGCCCAAATCTACCAATGAGGTAAAAAAGACCAATGCCCATTCGCTACCCATGATGTGCCTCCTTACCTGTATGATACGGTGTTCTCCATGTCTCTTTTGGCTCTATCTCTTGCCATGTTGCTGTTTTACGATGTAAGATATACTTCACGGATGGGTGATTGCCACGATCGGGGAGCGTATGAATATTCGCTTCACCTGCTTCGCGTAAAACACGAGATACATCACTGTTTGGATCATCAAGATCACCAAAAAAACGACATTTTGCACAGCATACTTTGACGCAGGCTGGTTTTTCACCCACTGCTGTCAAATGCTCACACAACGTACATTTTTCAACAACTTTTTGTTCTGCATTGTAGGAACGTGCACCGTATGGACATGCCATCATGCAGTATCGACAGCCGATACAAAGCTCTTTATTAACCAAAACAACGCCTTCACTTGTTTTATAGGATGCTCCTGTTGGACAGACATCCACACATGATGGGTTGTAACATTGCTGACAAATGGTTGGTAAGTTATATTGCGAAATATCAGGGAAAATTCCCATTGGACCGATTGTCAAAACTTTATTGTAATAAACGCCTAGTGCCACATCGTTTTCCATCTTGCAAGCCATTTCACAAGAGAAACATCCGATGCAGCGATCTAAGTCTATAACCATTGTTTTTTTCATTGTCTTATTCCTTTATCCAGATTACAATGTCACAACATTTGTTGGGTCAGACGGTTGAGGCATCCACGGTTTAAACTCTTCAGGTTTTTCCCAAATACCTTTTGGGGCACCATCTGCTTTATAGATTTTGACACGATACCCTCGTATAGTATATGTACCAAAAATATCGTTATAAGGGCCAGATTCTCTAGAAAGAACATTGACATTCATCTCTTGCCAACCGTGTGTTGGAGTATCCAACGTTTCTGGATTCCAAAATCGCTCCATATAAACCGTATCGGTTGGTATACCTTCGGTTACTCTGACTTTGGCTCGAATTTTACCTCTCGCAGATTCTATCCACGTCCAATCTCCTTGTGCAACACCGTATTTGATTGCTGCTTTTGGATTGACCCAAACTTCTGGCACAGGATAAATTTCTCTAAGATACGGAATATTACGCAATGTGCCATGATGATACATTGGTAAACGACCATTGGTCATAATGAGAGGATAGATTTTCCCTTCAGGGGTTTTGTCATTTTCTGCAGGCTCTCGGTAATACAATAAAGGATCGTAGTCTTTCGATGCAGGAGGCAGGTCAAAAGGTGATAGAGGGCGTCCTGTACGACCTAACTTGATGAAACACTCACCATAAACCTCGCATTTTTTTGATGGCGTTCCAAACCCTTTTTCTTTACCCGTTTTTGGATCAATGTCTAAATAACGATAGTAGCGTTTAAACTCATCAAATGGGATGTGCTCAAACGGAACTTTTTGAATATACTCTTTCCATGTCATGCCAAAAAATTTAGTCCATGCATCTAACTTTTCTTCATATGTATTAAAGTAAGGTATCTCAGGAGCTGTTGCTTTTGGATCAAATGCCCGCTTACAATTCTCATGCCCCAATTCTCCGCATCGTTTCACAAGTTGTGACCAGAAAAAGACTTCATTACATGTTTCCCACGTATGCGTAACTGCCCTTCGTGCAAACATTTTGTTAAAAGATTGCGTAACAAAATCTGATTCTAGCCATTCTGTCATTGGCAAGAGATAATCCGCATAAGCAGAGAAAGATGTCGGATAGAGAAAAGCATGCACAATTAAATCTAATTTTTGCATTCCTTCTACCCATTTAGCAGCATTTGCAACAACACCCATTTTATTGCCAGAACGCTCTATCCATGCATGAATGCCATAAGGCTTACGTGTGAGCATCGCTTCAAGTAAAGGTCCAGGTTGTGCTACCCACCACTGTAACATTCCCTTATGTTCAATACCCCCTAAGCGTTTTAAGAGTTGCTCTTTAGGTAGGAAATGATTCAAGCGCGTTGTACGAAGCGCTCCGCCTGTGTCGCCTTTATAGCGTTGCAATATCGTACCGGGCTTTTCAACATTACCCATGATGATATCTAAAGTAGCACCACCCATCGCAGCTTCTGCTGAATTGATACCATGATCTACTGCAACACCTAATGCGATGCTTGAAGGAGTATCTTCCGCATACATTTTAATGGCGGTGATAATTTTACGCTCATCCAACCCACATTCGGCAGCGGCTTTGGCAATCGTAAAAGGCTGAACACGTTCTCTTAGCAAAGTAAAACCGGTTTTATATTCTGTGCCACTGATCGTATAAGTACCTTCTAGCGCAGGTTGAAGGGCATCATCCCATGGATATGTCAATCCTTTTGGCGTTTTTGTTTTTGTATCCCAAATGACATAAGTATCGGCGCGACCACCTTCAATCAGTTCGTTTTCACGTAAAATCATCTTTGTTTTTGTATTGACTAAGAACGGTAAGTTTGTCCATTTCATCACAAAATCATTATCATACAATTGATGCTCGATAATATAATTCACCCATGCCATCATCAAAGCGACATCTGTACCAGGACGAATCGGCAACCATACATCTGCTTTTGCGGCATCTGGGGTAAAACGAGGGTCGATAACCACTGTCTTGACACCTCTCGCACGAAGTTCAGCAATTGCTCTACCTGCTTGGGCAGGACCACTATAAGAAGGATCAGTTGCCCATAAAACTAAGGTCTTGATTTTTATCTCATTGTAAAAATACAGTTCTAATCCATTTGAATCTGCAAGGCTTGGATTTCCAGCAGGACCACCGCCATACATCATCCAGTAGATAGATTGTCTTGGCATATAACATTGAGAAGCGCCTGGCTCAAACCAGTTCGGCGATTCAAAAACATTGCAAAAGCGACATACACTAGGGAAATTGGGGTTACCACCACCACCAGTGCTACCCATGACAGCTTCTGCGCCATATTTTTCACGGATTTCCATCAATTTTTGAGCAATTTCGTCAATAGCTTCTTTCCATGAAATGCGTTTCCATTTATTTTCTCCGCGAGCTCCAATACGCTTCATAGGATACTTATTGCGGCTTGGATGGTATAATGCTTGAATGCCTGCCAATCCTTTTGCACATAAAGCACCTTTACTGCGTTCAAATTCTGGATCACCCTCTAATTTAATCACACGGCCATTTCTTACATGGGCTAATACACCACAATCTGCCGTACAATTACGACAGTTTGTTCGGATAATTTCTGTTTTATCGGGTGTTTGCCCTAAAGAAGCGGCATTAGCACGAGGCACCAATCCATCCGACCACGTACTGCTAAGTGCACCAAATGCACCGATAACAGCGGTTGTTTTTAAAAAATCTCTTCTCCCAAACGCTGTTTGTTCTTTTTGTTCCATACAATTCTCCTTCTTACGGCAAAAATCAGGAATGTAAATACACAGAAGATAATGCGCTTACTATGCATTCACGTGAATCAAAATTTTATTGATGGATAACAATAAAATTCACCTAACCAACAAAAGTACCTTGACGTTAAGTCATCAAAAGTTTCAAATCTTGGTTATAAGGACGTATCTACTTGTTTAAGCCTTTTTGTTCAAAAGAGAATAAATTTATAGATATTTATGTTTTAATAAATCGATTTATTGTAGAAATTATAAGCATATTTGCCACTATTTGTCAATACAAAATATTTTATTATTTTATTCAATTTATACAAAGGCTGATGTGGTCGAACTTTTCATGGGAATAAAATTTTTTAAAAAGGGATAGTACAGGCTATCACGGTACAAAATTTAGTAAGTTTTTTAGAAAAACGTAGAGATTAAAGTGTTGTTTTTGTTTTATTTGATGACGAAAAAAATTAAAATACTAACTTATAAATGAAGTTTCTTTGTACATCGTATATAAAATAAAGTTGAGTTTTGATATGATGTGAATAAGAAAAAATTCCGTGATTACGTTGATTTAAAATATCATTTTGGGTTAGAATATAAAGATGGCACGAAAACGTTCGACTTTCACTCCTGATTTTAAAATGCTAGTTGTTCTTGAGGCGTTTCAAACGCAGCTTACATTACAACAATTGGCAGACAAACATCAAATTTCAGTCAAAAACATTATGAATTGGAAGCAACAATTTTTAAACAACGCACACCTTGCCTTCCAAAACACACCTACAAAAGAGACGCTTGAAATACTCAAAAAAGAAAATTTGGAATTGGAAAGAAAACTTACTCAAGCCACTGAAGAAAAAAGTTTTGTGACGAAAAAAATTAAAGAATTAAAGCTTTAATATTTTTGATTTCTTAAGAACGATTTTAGTGAGAGTTCTGTTCTGTTTTGTACTTTGTTACCTTCTGCTTATTCATAAAATCATGTTCTATAAATAACAACATTTGTCTGCATTTTTTCTGGATTAACACGAAAATCATTTTGAAATAAAATGTTTACATTGTTTTCAATAATATCAAAGAGTGTTTTGTTCTCTTGGGAGATTGCATGTGCAAAACAGACATCTTCACATAAATGGCATTCAATGCATAAAGAAGGATCACACAAAATACCAAATGAAGTTTTTTGCAGCAATGATAATGCCCCCGATGGACATACATGTGTGCAAATGGAACACTGCTGGCAATCATCAGCATTAATGATTGGCTTAGTGCCAATAATGGTCGATAATAAACTCTCTTTTTTTGAGAAAAGCGTCTTTAACATCGTAAGGTAACGTTGATGTTTTGTATATACGTATGGTTGTGTAGTCAAATGATGATAATGATGCAATGCTTTATCGGCACGAAGTACGGTTTTATCTTGTGTGTCCGATTCTTTGCCTAACAATTTGAGTAAAAATCTTCGTCTGATTTTTCCTTGTCTGTTCTGCTCATTTTGGCGATCTTCACGAGAAGCGATAGACTGTTTTTGTTGATTTAGGTGAACTTTAATCGGTAAATTTGCACGTGAGCAAAGCATTGTAACCGCATTGATGGTTGTTTCAATCAGTGATTGTGATAATGACAAAGAGCACGTTGTGCATTCACCATGAACGATATGAATATCTTGTTTCGTTGTTAGCGCCGTATATAACAGCATTGATTTATCTAATCTAGCAAGGCAGGGTAATGCAATAGCTGCATTGTCAAGCGTTTGAATGTTTTTACATGTAAAAATAATTTTTTCATTTTGAGAGCTTCGAGATTGGATAGATGCCATAATCGTTTCATCCAAAAGTGTTTGGCTTTCAAAAGCATCCGTAGGACATACTTGCATGCATGCACCGCACTCTAAACATTTAAGCGTATCGATACATGGAATGCTCGTGAAAAAATTAAGCGCATGAGAAGGGCATACGGTTTGGCACTTCTCACACGTTGATTTTTGATGAATCGTTTTTAAACAACGCTCTACATGTAACATCATCTCTCCCACCTATTGCGCATCTCTAAGCATCTTTAGACTTTTTTTTAAAAAAGGAAAAGGAAATTGCATGCATTGGGCAAGCATCTGAACAATCCATGCATTTGGTACATCGCGATACGATACTTGGCGTTAAAGGCCGGTGTAAATTAATGTCTTCATGGCATACCGTTTGACAAATTTTACAATCAGCACCTTTGGTTGTTTGAAGACAACTTTGTTGATCAATTTTTGGTTTAAAAAAAACATTAGCACGACTCATTAACGAGATCAAAGCGCCTAAAGGGCAAAATTTTCTACAGGAATATCGAAATAAAGCAAGCTCCAATATCAATAAAGCAGGAAAGATTGCCAAGGACCATGTCGGTTCATTAAATTGAATCAATCTCCAAAAACTCACGATGACAGCAAACGTGAGTCCAATAGGACATATTAAACAAAATACTGGAAATCCAAACAAGAAAGTTGAACCAAGCGCCCCGCCTAAAACATAATAGCTGGTATCGATGGTTTTTTTTGTTTGTGATACTGTTTGTATCTCTTGTGCCGCAACAGTGTTTGTCTCAACAATTTTTTCCCCCGGTAAAACGGGTGTAGCGACGGATGTTTTTTTAGGAAACCATTTTCTAAACAGCGGTACAGGACATACCCAAGCACAAAAAATACGTCCAAAAATGATAGATATTACCAAGAAAACAGCCAATGAGATAAATACCGCAGGCACAAATGTTTTACTAGCGAGGAAGGTTTCAACAGAACCTAAAGGGCAAATGGCTGTAATGGTTTTATATCCGAATGCACTGAGTGTCCCTGTGCCTGAATGAAATAAAAGTCCAAAAACAACAAGTGCAACAAAAAAAAGAATCGTATAGGTACGTAACGATGAAAATTTAAACTGATTCATGGCTAAACTTCTTTATGAGAGATGGGTTTGATCTCGACACCGCGTACTTTTCCACCAACGTAAGAACGAAGTATCAGTGCTGGACAAATATTTTCACATACACCGCAACCATTACATTTTTCAGAATCAATGATTGGTCTTTTTTGAGCGTCTAAGGTGATGGCTTTATACGGACAAGCCGTGTAACACAGTGTACAAGCACCAAAATTAAGGGCTATACATACATCCGTCAATTCAGCTATTCCTATCTTAACGCTCTTTTTATCGAATGGCTTTAGCGCATCAGTAGGGCATACTTCCACGCATTTGTTGCAAAAATCACAGCTTCCCAGGTGAAATTTCATAATAGGGGTACGAGCTTGAACAAATCCTTCTTCAATGGAAGCAATACCAATCGCAGAAGTGTGACAAGCACTTCTGCATCGATCGCATTTAATACAATTGGCTAAAAAAGAGGCTTCATCCTGCCCACCAGGTGGTCTTAATAATGCTTTTTTTGTTTCAGCTTCTCCAGCAATACCCAACCCAAACATCAAGGCAATGCCTGCACTTGCTGCTACAAATTTGCGTCTTTGAACATTGGTCCTTCGTACGTTATTAGCTTGATGTAATAATGATTCGTTTTGCATGATCTTTGCTTTTGGCTAAGAAAGAGTGTCGCTAGAAACGGCTTCTTGTGCAATATATTCTGCATGGGCTTCCGCTTTGCGACCACTGATAAGAATCGTTGTTGTTAAATAGTGCAATATCTCTTGATCGAGTGTTAAATAACCGTTGGTCATTTTGGCAATGGCTAAATAAAAATCAGAGCTTGCACATCGAGCGACATCATTACAGAAAGAGGGCACCCAGTTTAAGAGATGTTCTTTCAAAAAGGTGGTTTGCGTGTCAATGAATTTTGCAGCTTTTGAATAATCTTCTTCGTGCAAAGCTTGCTTACATTCATTGCATAAATATGCCATGAATTCTAATTCGAGCCCCAGTTGATCTTCTGGCATATTTAAACTTTCATCTCTATCAAGTCCAAAATGTCGGTACATAGCGAGTACCTTATCTCGAGCCTCTTGCATAACTAAATGCTCCGTACTGGTATAAACAGATTCATAAGGATAAGCTGCCTCAGTATTTTCAAGTGTACCAGCACCTAAAAATACTCGCGCATAATCAACAGCAAGGTCCGTTATGGGGTCTAAGTGTTGTTTTTGAAAAAATGCTTCAAAGCGTTTGTACCCTTCAGCGAGTTCCTGATCTTCACATTCTGTAAAAAAACGCATTTGAGAAAGTTGTTCGTAAAAAGTTGCGTCAATCTCTTCTTTATAGATTTTTCCTAATAACCGATACATGTAAGCTCTGTTTTCCATCAATAAGATGTTTTCACTCATAAGTCCCATTTTCTATCCTTTTGTGATATGTTTATTTTTGCATTTATACAAGTTTTGATATAGCCGTAGATGTTGTTACCCAATGAAGGTTCCACTCCAACCCACCGGCTGATTCTAAAGCGTCAATAAAATACGATGGATAAATCTTTGGGCTTTCCAAAAGAGGGTTACCCATCAAATGTTTTTCAATGTCGATTCGTGATTTTGGATTTTTACATAATGACAGGATGTCTAAGTATACTGATTTATATTCAGGCTCTGTCGTAAATAACGCTTCTATCTTGTCGTCACGTTGTTCTTGTTCAAGTGCAATCAATCCTTCCAGCGTTGTTTGATACTGAGTTTCGTCGTTAGAAGTTGGATGCACAGCTAATATTGCTTGACATTTTATAAGCCACGTTAAAAGAATTTGAGGTGTTTGTAGCGGAACCTTCATCTCAGGATACGCTAAAACAGCCGATTCTACCTCCATAAGCTTTTTGGGATTTTTACACAAAGAGAGCATTTTATACAGTATGGCTCTAAACGCAGGTTCACTTTCTATTCGCTTCTGAATAAGCGCTACTATTTCATCCGTAGATAGTTGTATGTCATCGTGTGTTTCTCGCATGATTTTTCCTTTCTATGAAACTTTACATGTAAAAATTAAAATTGAATAAATTAAAACAGATAAACTGTTTAATTATATAAGTTTAATTTTTACAATTATAGAAGTATTGCCACTATTTGTCAATACTATTTTATATATTTTTATTTTCTATTTTAAAGATAATTATTGATAATAATCCCTTTTTTTAGGCATTTGTATAAATATATTCAAAAAAATAATGAATTTTATTTATTCATTACTATTTACTTTATCGAAAAAAAAAGATACTATTTCATTATATATTTTAAAATATAACGATAGTATGTAATTTTCTTGTTTTCCATGTAGTGACATAAGAATTTTTTTGATACTATATTGAAAACAGTTCATGTCAAACAAAACTTATTCGTATGGAGAGGTAAAATGGCTCGACAAAAAAACTCATTTTCACCTGAATTCAAAATGCAAGTGGTCTTAGAGACTTTCCAGAATAAAGAAACTTTAGTACAATTAGCGAGTCGCTATAATACTTCCGTGAAGAACATTGAAAATTGGAGAGAGCAATTTTTACAGAATGCCCATTTAGCCTTCAATTCGGTAGCGCCATTGGAAAGTGTCGCGTCATTAAAAAAAGAAAATTCTAAACTAGAAAAGATGCTTGAAAAAACACGTCAAGAGACAAAAGAAGCAGCAGATAAACTTAAACAACTCGATATTACGACAAAAAAGCAGTTGATTGACACAACATCATCTTCGTTATCTATTGCACAGCAGTGTAAAATCATTGATCTTAATAGACCTTCTTTATATTATGAACCCAAACCTTCTAATAGTAATGATGAAATCATTATGCAAAGAATTTGTGAAATTTATAATCATGCACAATCCTCAAAAGGGTATCGTGCGATGCATCAAAAATTGATAGAAGAGGGATTTAAAATAGGGGTCAATAAAGTTCATAAGCTGATGAAAATACTAGAAGAACAAAATGCTCTAAGCCGTTCATCCAATTATGAAAACCAACCCAATAAAGTACAAGTTCATTCTCGTTCTTTGCATGATCTTGCACTGATTAAGCCATACAAATTATAAGGTACAATGATTTCTTGATGAACATTCCTGAAAAGTAAATACAAAATTTTTAGCTGCATCATGAATAGCTACGAAGTGCTGGTATTGTTCGAGTATATTGTCTTTTTGTTTGACTACAAGTTCCAACTTCTTTTGTAAAATTACTTTTTTTCGTAGCAATGTTGTAACTTGTTTTTTTTGAACAGGCATGGTGGGCTTTGCACAAAAAATTAATGCAGCACTCTCTAAAAATCTTTTTTTCCATCGATAAATGGTTTTACTGTTAATATGATATTGTTGGGCTAATTCACTCACAGAAGCTCTATTTTGCAACAATGCAAGCATGATATTCGTTTTAAGTTCAGAAGTATAGTACATAATAAACCCTCTTTTCTGAAATATTTTTCGTCATTTTTACATCAAAATCATAGCACCATCTTTTGCATTGTGTGGTAAACAATCGGTAACTAACCTTAATTTATACAAAATAATTTTTTTTAAGTATATATTTATATATATAAATAATTTTAGTAACTTATTTTTGATATAATTGTACGCATGATTAAAATATTATTGATTGAAGATGATGTCGATTTGGCCATCTTATTGCAGCGTATGCTTTTGTTGGAAGATATAGAAACAACGCTTGCTTATCACCCCTTTGAAGGACTCAAACTCTTAGAAAGTGATACTTTATACGATGCCCTTGTGTTAGACCTCTCTTTACCCGGTATTGACGGTTTTGAAGTTTGCCGAAGAGTGAGAACCCTGCATCCTGATCTGCCTGTCATTATTTCTTCTGCTCGTTCTGATACTCTTGATAAAATTATGGGGTTTGAATTAGGAGCAGACGATTATTTGCCTAAGCCATATGAACCCATTGAACTAGCTTTCAGACTACGAGCAATATTGCGTCGAGGGCTTCATGTCAGCGTATCAACCAATAGTTTTACGATTGATCATGAACAACATATGATTAAGCGTAATAATCGTGAAATTCAACTTACCAAAGCGGAATACGATATTTTCTCTTTTATGATTGAAAAAGAAGGATACGTTATTTCGAGAGAAGATTTATTGCTCAATATTAACTCGATCAAATTTCAAAGCGGTCTTAAAAGTATTGACGTTATCATTGGGCGCATACGCCAAAAGATTGGAGATGACCCTAAAAACCCTCATTTTATTCACTCGGTCAGGGGCGTAGGATATAAATTTATCAATGCATAATGTATCCATCATTCGGCTTATATCCTTCTTCTTTGTGATTGCCTTACTTATCATTAATGGTTCGTTCATTATCGAATATAAACGCCAAATTAAGGACATTGAGTATTTTACGTTTCAGCGTTTTATGCTAGGAATGCGAATGCGGGAAAATGATGATCCTAATGCCCCACAAGCCCTAGCAAAAATAGGTCTTCGAAATAGCTCTCTTTCCAAATTAGAAATCAGGGAAAATGGTAAAAAAATCCTTGAAGACTCTTATTGCGATATGATTCAATATCAAAAGAAGCTCTATTTTGTTCCACGAGATCCTCTTCCTCCTGAAAAATCTCTCTTAAGAATTATGCTTTTAGCTGGAATTAAAGTGTCTGCAGAAGGTAATAAAATTTCGATGAATGATAAACCGGCTCTGGAAAATATTGAAGAATTTTCGTTACATAATTTGTGGATATTATGGGGAACGATTAATAGTGTTACAATTATCTTCTTTAGTATTGTTTTGCGAAAATTGTTGCGCTTAAGAAATTTAAAAAGCGCTATTCGCGTGGCTGGGGATTCCAATAAATTTGAAGCCATCCCAATAGATAGTAATGATGAATTGGGGCAGATTGCAACAGAATTTAATCTTGCAATGAAAAAACTGCATTTAATGAAAGAAGCGCGCACGCTTTTTCTTCGCAATATTTTACATGAACTTAGAACGCCTGTTATGAAAGGTAAAATCTTAGCGAGCATTATCAAAGACGAAGAATTTAAAGACCAACTACGACAAATCTTTATCCGTCAAGAGGTTCTTGTGGGCGAAATGGTCAAAGTTGAAAAATTAACTTCCAATGAGTGGAAACTAGCAAAAAAAGAATATCGACTCGTTGATATTATCGATCATGCTATCGACCTACTTTTGATGAAAAACAAGGATAGAATAGAGATAAATGCAGAGGATAAAACACCTGTATTATTGGTAGATTTTGAACTTTTCTCGACAGCCATCAAAAACTTGATTGACAATGCGCTTAAATATTCTAAAGATCATATAGTGATTGATATTTATCAAGATAGTCTTAGAATTGGAAATACAGGAGAAAAAATACCAGAACAACGCCTTGATTTTACTCGAGCGTTTAATCGTGAAGTAGAAAGCACAAATTCAGGACTAGGTTTAGGCTTATATATTGCTAATCAAATTTTTCTGAAACATGACTGTGAACTAACATACCAATATATCAATACAACAAATTACTTTTTACTTCATTTTATGGCCGTAAGTAATAATTTGCTTGAATTAAAAAGTAAAGTGTAGTAAAGGTGTTTAGATTTAGCAGTACATGTTTCGAGTTTTGATTGATGAAAAATAGTTGAAAGTTTATCATATTATGGTGGAGTGTAGGGGGATCGAACCCCTGACCTCAACGCTGCCAGCGTTGCGCTCTCCCAGCTGAGCTAACACCCCGATGTAGAAGAAAAAAAGTATTTTAACCAAGCAAAACTTAAAATTCTTCTTTTATGCTGCAAATTGTTTTGATTTTTCTGCTTTTATTGTGGCATATGCCTCTTGAATTTGTTGAAACTTTACTGTAAAATCTTTGAGTTTTGTTTCATTCTTGCCTTCGATAGTATCCGGGTGATACGTTTTTGCTAAACGAAGGTATTTTCTACGAATACTTTCTAAACTCTCCTGTTCATGGGCATTCAATAAATAATAAGGATTGTATGGTTTATGATAGGTCTGTTTAGAATGATATACCACTTTTTTTGTGACAAGTTTGATGGGTTTTTCTGACGCTAAGAGAAGTTTTTGAAGAAATGATGCGTTGTGGGTTTTCGAAGCGATAGTGCACAACCGATACAGAGAAACTAAAAATGATCTTCGTTGGTGGGGATTTTCGTTACGAATGGCAAAATTAATGAGTGTTTCGTTTACCCAATAGGAACGACCTAATGTGCTATTAAGCACGTGTTTTACATGTAAATAGTGTGAAGATGCCTCTGAGATATGGATACAAATACAATCAGCTGTAAGACGTAGTTGCATGAAGCCTCCTTAGTTGAAAGATAGAAGCAAAATCGATTCCTCCTTACAGAAATGCTGAAATAATGGGCTTTTATTAACGGGTTTTTAATATTTTTTAGTTATGATTTAGCACTATGACGAAAAATTATCAATAGCCTTATTAGATACAAAGGGGATTATATGAGTAAACGTGTTATTTTAGTTGATGACTCCAAAACAATTCTTGCAACAGCTCAAATGGCGCTAGAAGAGATGACGCAACAAGGAGTGATTCAATTTGCGACGTATCTCAATCCTGTCGAATTACTGGATGCTTTATTAATGGGTAATGAAGATTATGATCTTTTAATTAGTGACATTAACATGGCACAAATGAGTGGACTTGATCTTGCGACTCAACTTAAATCTCACGAAAAATTTAAAAATAGACCTATTCTTATATTAACTACGGAGAGCTCACCCGAAATGAAGGCGAGAGGCAAAGCCATTGGCGTGACAGGCTGGATGGTAAAACCTTTTAGTGATGACAAGCTTGTGAAAGCTATTACGATGGTATTAGGGCTATAAAAATGGAAAAATCAAATAAACATGCGGATTCGAAAAGCATGCAACGCTTTTTGACGTTTTATTTGGAAGATGAAGTGTATGGTGTACATATCTCTGATGTAAAAGAGATTATCGCCATGATGAAAACAACTCCTGTCCCCAAAACACCTAAGTTTATACAAGGGGTTATGAATCTAAGGGGTAATATCATTCCTGTGGTGGATATGCGTCTTAAATTTGAGATGCCTTCTATCCCTGCACAAATGTACACCGCTATTGTGATTATCAAATTGGGCGAAAAACAGATTGGTTTTATTGTCGATAAAGTTGAAGAAGTCATTAATGTGGAAGAAGAACATCTCTCTTTGCCACCGGAATTTGGAGCACAGATAGATACCCGTTTTATTAAAAACATGGCGCAACATAAAAATAAAGTCGTCATGATTTTAGACCTTATTGCTCTTTTTGGTGAAGAAGAGTTAAGCATCGTACAAAATCTTAGTAAATCAAACAGCGATATGGCAAAGGAGAAGTAAATGAAAAAGGCAACGTTAGGATTTAGAATCTCATTAGGATTTGGTATCCTAGTCTTTATTATTGTAGTTTTAGGCACAATTGGTGTAGTAAATATGCGTAATGCTTCTTCAGCAGCCACAAAGCTTGCTGTGACATATGTCCCTGAGGTGCAGTTGGCGACAGATATTTTTAAAGTATCGAATCAAATTCGTTATGAAATGCGCGCGTTTATGCTAAGTGACAATGAAGCAGCGCTGGCAAATGCCAAAAAAGCTTTTACAGAGTTAAAAACGTATTTGGATGAAGCTGATGCTCATGCCAAAAAATATAATCTAAAAAATCTTCAAGACAATAAAAAAATTGCTGCTTCTGCGCTTGAACGATATATCGAGGCAACCGATAAGAGCGAAAAAATCTTGGCGCGTAAAAAAGTTTTAGATGCGCAAATGGTTGATAATGCAGCATTATTTGTCAAAAGTGTTGATGAGTATATGGCGTCACTTAAAAGCTCACTGGATGATGACTTAAAAAGTGAAAGACTCGATAAAACAAAACTTGCTAACCGAGGAGAAAAATTTGCCAATCTTCATACTATTATCAGTGTCACAGCAGCTGCTAGAGTTTATGGACAGCGTGCACAGTTGAAAAATGACGTTTCATTGATTGAAGGAGTACTTCCAAAATTTGAGACAGGTTATAAACTACTAACTGATATGCGCGCAACAACATTGAAAACTTCAAACCTTGAACACCTTAAAAACGTTGAACAAGCGATGCGAACGTATGAGGCGTCTATGCGAGGTTTTGTAAGTATCATGCAAGAAAGTAGCACTGAATCTAAAATCATGATAACGCTTGCTAATGAAATGCTTAGTGCCGTAGAAGCTGTTGTCGATGATGGTCTAGAAAATGTTAAAACCGTCTCAACAGAGACATCTGATTCACTAAGTACGGCTTCTCTTATTATGATTATTGGATTAGTGATAGCAATTATCTTAAGTTTATTAAGTGCTTATATTATTATTAAAAGTGTTGTGAAAGTCGTAGTTGATTCTGTAAAATCTCTCTCTGAGGGAACCTCTCAAGTGGTTAGCGCGAGTGAACAAATCAGCTCCGCTTCTGTTTCGTTAGCGGAAGGTGCAAGTTCTCAAGCGAGCAGTGTGGAAGAGGTGAGTGCGACCATTGAGCAAGCAACAGCAAGCAATAATCAAAATGCTGACAATAGCCGTGAAGCTAATATTTTAGCGCAACACTCCAATGATGCGGCTCGTCAAGGCAATCAACAAGTGGCTGATTTAATGGTTGCTATGGAAAAAATCACTGATTCTTCACAGAAAATTGCCAAAATTATTAAAACGATTGATGAAATTGCGTTTCAAACGAACCTGTTAGCGCTCAATGCCGCTGTTGAAGCCGCGCGTGCAGGTGAACACGGTTTAGGTTTTGCCGTTGTCGCAGAAGAGGTGAAAAACTTGGCTGAGCGCAGTGCGGGTGCGGCTAAAGAGATTACAGGAATTATTGAGGCGAGCATTGATCAGGTAAAAATGGGAACAGAGGTTGCCAATCGTACCAAAGAGTCTTTCAGTGAAATTTTAATGAGTATTAAAAAAACATCTGATCTTATCGGTGAAATTGCCATTTCAGCCAAAGAACAAGCAGAGGGTATGAATCAAATCGCAACAGCGATGGGGTCAGTAGACCAAATCACACAGCAAAATGCATCTGCGAGTGAAGAAACCGCTGCCGCGGCAGAAGAGTTAAATGCTCAAGCGTTATCTATGTTAGAGAGTGTCGCGGAAATGGCAGCCCTTGCAGGGTATGATATGGGCAAAGAGAGCCTTAAAACAACGCCAGCACATAAACGTGTTGCATCGCTCAGCATGGCGCCAAAACGCCTCAGCATTGCACCTAAAAAAGCAAAAAGCACATTGAATACGACGTCAAAAAGAAACAATGAAGAGGTTTTCCCTCTTGATGAAGATGATTTAAAAGAGTTTTAGTTCGGTTGCTTTTTACAGGTTTGTGTAAGGCGTAGTATAAAATTTCTTTTGAATGAAGGTGTATGATGTATATAGATGGCGATGTCCTTGAACTTGACCTTGAGATGGACTTAGAAGAGGTAAAAGCGTTAGAGATTTTTATCAAAGATAGACTTGCTTATGTTGAAGAGATTGTTTTATTACGTTCCAACGATAGCATACCTTCAACATCAGCGCTCTTCTCATTACTCTTTTTTATTAAAGCTCAAAAGCCTTCAATAAAGATAGAGTTTATGGAGACGATGAGTCTTAATCTAGAAACATACGGTACAATGTATTGGACAGCGAATGAGTAAAGAAAAATTACGACAAATCTTCATCGAAGAGGCCAATGAAATCATTGAAAAGATGGATGTTGATATCCTAAGCTATGAAGAATCGCCTCACGATAAATCTCTTTTAAATGAGATTTTCAGAGGTGTGCATACACTGAAAGGCAGTGCCAATGCATTTAATTTTTCACGCCTTGGTGAGTTTGTTCACCATTTTGAAGATGTCTTAGATTATTTTCGTACCAGTGATGCTGTGCCAAATTCGCAAGACGTGGACCTCTTTTTAGACAGTGTCAATGTGATTAAAGAGACGCTATTATGCGAGGTTGAAGAAAAAGAGGGGTTGCCAAGTAGTTATGCCTCTTGTTTGGAAAGTATTCGTCATATTCTTTTACATGTAACTACAACGCAAGCACCTCTTGAGGAAACTCCTATGGCAGACCTTGCCGCGGAGTTTGGCAATGAAACTTTTAATGCTCCTCTTTCTCATACCCTCTGTGATGACCAAGCATTTTTAAATGAATTACAAGACGGTGAAATGCTGTTTAAAATCACACTTCGCTTGGATGAAGATATTTATTTAAGAGGGTTTGATCACTTTTTGTTTTTCAAAAACCTAGGACATCTAGGACGGATTTTGGCATCCTATTGGACGGTTCCAAAAGAAGTTCCCCCTGAAGAATTCAATGTTGAACGCAATCTTATTCAGCGCGTAACCCTCTTTTTTGCTAGTAATAAAGCATATGAAAGCATTGTGGATGTGTTTGCCTTTTTAGATGATGAAGAGTTTGAAATAACGCCTATTGCTGCCCAAGAACAAGCGCCCCTTGTGGAGGAAGCTTCAAATGAAGCTCCTATCAATGAGCAAGAAATCAAAGTAGAGCATAAAGAAGAGGCTCAAATTGCCCCCAAAAGTACTGTCATCACCAAAAATTTTCTAAAAATTGATGCACAAAAATTGGATGAATTGTTTGATTCGATTGGTGAATTGGTTATTGCTCAAAATTACTTAGGTGAAAATGAGAAAATTAAGGCAATGCACGATGCTGAAGTTGCTAAAACGATTGAAAACCTCTCAAAAATTACACGATTGATTCAAAACCGTGTGATGTCGTTGCGTATGATTCCTATTCGCGATACTTTTGAAAAGATGAAGCGTGTTGTACGCGATTCATCTAAAAAAGTGAATAAAGTCATTCATCTTAATTTAGAAGGGGAAGACACGGAGATTGATAAGACAATGGTTGAAGCGCTTTCAGACCCATTGGTTCATATCATTCGAAATGCTATTGATCATGGAATAGAAAGCTCTGAAGAAGAGCGACTGAAAAATGGCAAAAGTGTTGAAGGAAATGTTCTATTAAGAGCATACCACAGAGGTGGCAATATCATCATTGAAGTGAAGGATGACGGTAGAGGCATCAATAAAGCAAAAGTTTTCCAAAAAGCGCTATCAAAAGGACTTGTAAGTGTGGATGAAGAGCTGAGTGATTCACAAATTTACAGTCTCATTATGCAACCAGGATTTTCGACAGCCGATGTGATTAGCGATATTTCAGGACGTGGCGTTGGCTTGGATGTCGTGAAAACTGCCATCGAAGCCGTGCGAGGAAAGATTGATATTAGCTCCGAAGAGGGCAAAGGAACCACGTTTTCGATTGTATTGCCTTTAACGTTAGCGATTATTGATGGTATGTTGGTGCGTTCAAGCGAGAAGATTTTTATTATTCCGACATTATGCATTACCGAGTCCTTTAGACCAAAACCAGAAAATGTTCATTCCATCAGCGGTAAAGGTGAATTTGTACAGCTTCGCTCAGAATTATTGCCTATTATTCGGCTTAATAAGGCGCTCGAGCTCGATCAAACCATGCCAAATCCTTCAGAAGCAACATTGGTTTGCATTGAAAATACACGCGGAAAATTTACACTATTGGTCGATGAATTGGTTGGGCGTCAGCAAGTGGTGATTAAAACGCTTGGAGAATTTTTATCTAAAACGGAAGGAGTCAGTGGAGGAGCGGTTATGGGTAATGGAGAAATCGCCCTAATCTTGAATGTTGAAGAGCTCTTTTAATGGAAAGACTGGTTTTAAAACGTAAAGAGTTTCAACTCTTACAAGCATTTATTTATGAACATATTGGCATCTCTTTAGGTGACCATAAGATTTATTTAGTGCAGGCCAGACTTGCAAAACGTGTAGCGCAATTAGGATTAGAGAGTTTTAGTGCCTATTATGAGCGTTTAGTCAATGATAAAAATGCAAATGAGCTGGAGTATCTCTCTTCTTTAATTTCAACCAATGTGACCTCTTTTTTTAGAGAAGCTAAACAGTGGGATTTTTTAAAAACATGCCTTCTTCCTTTATGTGAACGAAATGGTGGGAAACTGCGTATTTGGTCAGCTGCATGTTCTTCGGGAGAAGAACCGTACAGCATTGCCATGTTTTGTGCGGAGCACCTTCCCAATGATGAACAACTGGATATTAAGATTTTAGCAACAGATGTCTCTTCTAAGGTGCTTAAGAAAGCTATGAAAGGAGTATATGCACAAAAAGCATGTCACTCCCTCAATGAAGTTTATTTACGAAAATATCTTACACCAGCACGCATCGAAGATGAAATATATTACCGTATGAATGAGCGAATGAAACAGCATGTTTTATTTCGCGAATTCAATCTTGTCACAGGAGATTATGCTCTTTTTAAAGAGAAAAAATTCGACATTATTTTTTGTCGTAATGTCATGATTTATTTTGATAAACCAACGCAAATAGCACTGGTTAATAGGTTTCATGGCATGTTAAGCGATGGAGGATATTTATTTATAGGAAGTTCGGAGGCTCTTACCGATATGAAAAAGGACTTTAAATCCAGAAGCGCTTCAATTTATCAAAAGGTATAAGATGACTGAAAAACAAAATTTTGACGCTATTAGCGATGAACTACTTTTAGAGGAAGTCAAGCGCCGTTTTGACCAAAAGAATAGTACCTTAGAGGAGATGAAGTTTTTAACGAAAAAGCTTTATGATTTAAATGAGAAGCTGAAAGAACATGACTCTATTAAAGGTGAATTTCTATCGTTGATTAAGAACGTGTTCAATAACCCCTTAAGTTCGTTACTGAATCTCTCTTCTATGATGCGTAAAAATGAAGACTCTCCTAAAACGCAAGCCATGAAACAGCTTTTAGATATGGAGCTTCGTAAGCTTGATTTCCAAATTAACAACATCTTCACAGCCGCAGAAATTGAGGCGGGTGAAATAGCCAATTATTGGTGTGAAGTTGATTTACGCAGAATTATTGATGAAGTTTGTGAGTCGTTTATGTATCTTATTCAGGACAAATCACTCGTCATGGATTTAGAGTTGAATATTCATGAGCCAATTATTAGCGATGCTAAAAAACTGCATACGATTTTTATGAATCTTATCTCCAATGCATGTGAATACTCTTTCCGCCAAAAGAGCGTTACAATCAAAGCTTGGATAGAGGAAAATAGTTTACATGTAACGGTTAAAAATATCGGTGACACCATTGCAAAAGAGTATAAAAAAGAGATATTTAGCCGGTTTAAAAAAGTGGTTTCCCCCAGTTTTGCACGCGAAAGTGTGGATGGTTTGGGCTTAGGCTTAAGTGTTGTTAATGCCTTGCTTGAATCACTTGATGGCACGATTTCGTATGTTTCATCCGATGCTACGACAGTTTTTACGCTCATTTTACCACTGCAAGATAGAACGATAGCCGAAGCGTCCATGAGCGAAAGTGCCAATGAATTTATGTTTGATGATACGAATAGCGATATGAAAGAATTTTGATGCTACCCCGTAAATTTATCCATGTCGGTGAAATTTTTGTTGGTATTAAACCCACTGAAATTGTCACGGTGCTTGGTTCGTGTGTAGGGGTTTGTCTTTACGACAAAATTGAATTCATCGGTGGAATGAACCATTATCTCTTGCCTTTGTGGAATGGAAATGGATTGGAAAGCCCGAAATATGGCAATGTTGCCATTCCAAAACTTATTGAAAATATGGAAAATATAGGGTGTCTTAGGCGTAATCTGGAAGCAAAAATCTTTGGAGGAGCGAATATTCATAAGAGTAATAGCGAAGGGCAGTTGATTGGTCAGAAGAATATTTTGATTGCAAAAGAGATTTTAAGAGAGTATAACATCCCTATTCGTGCGGAAGATACGGGCGGCAATAATGGCAGGCGTATTATGATGATTAGCGATGCCAACCGCATTATTTTGAAGTACGTACAAAACGAGATGATGAATGATTAGAGTTCTTATTGTGGATGATAGTGCCACAGCCCGCCACGTTTTACAAGAAATTCTTGAGAGCGATTCTCGTATTGAGGTTGTGGGATTGGCGGCTGATGCATATATTGCGCGTGATATGGTTGTGGAGAAAAAACCCGATGTCATTTGTTTGGACGTGGAGATGCCACGGATGGATGGTGTGACGTTTTTACAAAAATTGATGGTCCATTTTCCAACACCAGTCGTGATGGTCTCGTCTTTGACACGAAGCAGTGCTCAAGTGACGCTTGATGCACTTGAAGCAGGTGCAATTGATTATGTTGAGAAGCCACATTCGCATATTTACGATGGAAAAGAGCTGATTAAAGATGAGCTGATTCAAAAAGTTATTAGTGCTTCTTCGGCCAGAGTTCAAAAGAAAATTCCTTTAAAGCAAACTATTACCAATCGGTTAAGTCTTGCCGAAACCACGCATAAAGTCATTGCAATTGGCTCTAGCACGGGAGGAACAGAGGCTCTTAAAGTGGTGTTACGTGGATTGCCTAAAAATGCGCCTGCCGTTCTTGTCGTGCAGCATATGCCTCAAAGTTTTATTGAATCATTTGCGGCACGACTCAATCAATTGTGTGATATAGATGTCAAAGTGGCTCAAAATGGGGAGTTTTTACAAACAGGTACGGCATACATCGCACAAGGTGGTAAGCATATGGTTTTGCGAAGATCCGGTGCGCGTTATTTTATTGAGCTTGGATTAGGGCAAAAAATCAGTGGGCATTGTCCAAGTGTCGATGTTCTGTTTAATTCGGTTGCGAAAGTAGCCGGAGCCAATGCCATTGGAGCGATTTTAACCGGTATGGGAAGTGATGGCGCGAAAGGGATGTTGCATATGCATCAAAATGGTGCAAAAACCATTGCCCAATCCGAGGAGAGTTGTGTTGTTTTTGGTATGCCTAAAGAGGCGATAAAATTAGGGGGAGTGACACAAACGCTGGATCTTGAAGAGATTGCTTCAGGTATTTTGAAAATGCTCTCTTAGGAGTTACTGATGGAAAAAACATTTTGTCCCGCACATACAACTTCCGTTTTATTGATTGGGGAATTGGCCTATGATGCGACGTTTGTGAAAGCCGCAGAAAAACTCTGTACTTCTTTACATGTAAACGTGCTTCCAGACACGCTCTATCAAGTGATGTCTGAGGAAAAAATCGACCTTATCTTTGGTTTGCTCTCTCATGCAAACGAACAGGTTTATGTGCCTTTACTGCGACATATCAAGCAATGTTATCCTCTAATAAAGATTATTTTGTTCTTACAAGCAGAACATCTGACGTTGTTAGATGAGATATTAACGCTGCAATGCGAACGTTATTTGAGCATGCGCAATGAACGACTGCTTGCATTGGAACATCTTGAAAAAAGTTTAAAACAATTGCACGATGACAGATACATTGCGGAGCGACACTATTTTGAAGAGTTGCTTGATTTTGCGATTGTCTCGCAAACGGATTTGGATGGTAATATTACCTATGTGAATGAAAATTTCATCAAGACAACGGGCTTTAGTTACGAAGAGCTGATTGGTAAAAACCACCGTCTGATTAAGCACCCATTGACCCCACCGGAATTGTTTACGGAACTTTGGCAAACTATTACGCAAGGATTAGTATGGAGAGCCCATATCCTTAATCGTAATAAAGATGGCAGTGATTTCTGGGCGGAAACGGTTATTATCCCTTTTAAAGAGAGCAAAACGGGTAAAATTTTGCAGTACTTAGCGATTCGACATGATATTACGGAGTTTTTACAAAAAGAGAGAGCTGCAAATGAATTGAAGCAAAAAGCGGATGAACAAGAACAACTCTCTGAAGCCAAAGATGCTTTTTTAGTGTTGTTTACGCATGAACTAAAAACACCGCTCAATGCAATTTTAAATTTTGCGCAGTATCTTTATAAACATATGCCTCATATTGAAGAAGTTCCTAAAGAGAAGCGGTTGTATCTTTTAGAGCAGATTTATAAAAGTGCAACATCTATGCTAGAAAATGTGACCAATATCTTAGACCTTGGCAAACTGCGCCATCAAAAATTGTACTATAATCTAACGCTTTTCAATCTCAAAGAGAGTATTTTAGACGTCATTGAAAAGCACGGTTCTTTAGCGCTAGAGTACAAGCGCACCATTCTTTTTCAAAGTGATGGAAGTGATCCTTTTATTACCAGCGATGAGTACCGTTTTAAACAAATCCTCTCCAACGTCCTCTCTAATGCCATTAAATACGGCACATCCATGGTTGAGGTGTATCTGGTTTCAAGTCCTGAAGAAATTGACATTATCATTCAAGATGATGGCAAAGGCATTAAGGATAAAGAAGAGGTCTTTGAACTCTATACGCAAAGTTCAGCAGGGCTTAGTAGCATGGAGAAAAAAGGAACCGGAATTGGATTGCATTTTGTAAAGCTGTTATGTGAAGGATTAAATCTTGAATATAAGGTCGAAGATTCAACCACTTTAGGTGGTGTAAAATTTACTTTAACGAAACGATTGAAGGATACTAAAGATGTGTAAAGTTCTCATTGTAGATGATAATGACAATAACCGTTTAACACTCAATTTATTGCTCGAAGAGGTCGAAAATATTGAAGTTTTTGAAGCCGAAGATGGTCAAATTGCCGTCGAGATGTGTGTAAAAAACCATTTTGATCTTATTTTTATGGACATCATGATGCCCAATTTAGATGGGTTTGAGGCAACGCAATATATTAAGCAAGTGGATAAGAAATGTATGATTATCGCTTTAAGTGCGTTGGATGATGAGGCTTCCAAGCATAAGATGCTCTCCTTGGGCGCCGAAGATTATCTGACAAAACCACTGAATGCTGAGCACTTTTTACAGCGCATTAAGCAGTACATTCGTATTCTTAAGTTACGCAATCAAGACATCACTAAAAACACTCAAGCGCTTAACCCTTTTAATTCACATGTATTTCATCGTCTCATTACTTTTAAAATTGATAGCGAAGAGGCACTCGCAGAGTTTTGGGATTACTGGCTAAATGGACCTAAAGATGTGATTAACTTAAGTGATTGTGTGCGCCTTACCTATGGGTTTAGTTTGTGGTTACTCAAACACAACTTTATATGCGAAGTTCTTGTGGAAGAGAATGAAGAAAAACTTTACATGATGCTTTTACATGTAAAACCTCTCAAGAACAATGTGATTAAAAATATTTTGCTCAAACACTTCGCAAATGCGAAATACATTTTGAGTCAAGAGATGCTCTCTTTTCAGTTAGATAAAGAGATAAAACGTGATAATGGTGTTTTGTCCGTGAGTGAAGAGGCGCAAAAAATTCTTTCTAAAACGCATGATACCGTCTTAAGTGCAAGTGAATACATTGATTCAACCGCGATATCCTTTATGTCTAAAATTGATGGACTAGAATTACTCAATGATGAGACCGATAAAGCGATTTTGATTTTTGAGAAAGAGCCAACAAAACAAAATTTAGCGGTTATTTATGATAATTTTCAAGAGTATGCAACCTTGCTAGAAGAGTTGATGGATTTCGAACATTTAGGGTTTGCTATTCAAACGTTGATTAATTTTTTAGGAACATTAACAGAAGAACAATTCGAAGCTGAAAAAATAAAACGATTGTCGGCAATGTTGCTGAATTTGTTGCATGATTTAAGTTCGTGGCGCGAAAATGTCTTTATTACACAAGTTGCTCGTGATATTCACTATCTCGATTCATCGCTTTTGAGTTCTTGTATTCAAATCGAAGCCATTTTTGAAGAAAAGAGCATTGATGCTAACCATGACGATGACATTGAATTTTTCTAAACTTCAAAACTGTGTGCCGTTGTTAAAACGGCATACTTTTTAAATTATGAATGTGATACGCTAGGTGGAAGGTAGATTTGATAGGTATTACGTCCAGCAGATTTAGCGATATAAAGGGCTAAGTCCGCATTTTTAATGAGTTGGTTAAAATCGTTGCCATGATCAGGAAACAAGCTAATACCAATGCTTGTTGTAATGCCTAAATCAAAGTTTCTTACGCGAATGGGTTGTTGCAAATTGTGGACTAATTTTTCTGCAATGTGCTGTAAGCTTTTTTCATCTGTAATGTCATCAACAAGAATAATAAACTCATCGCCACCAAAGCGTGCAACGGTATCTGTCTTACGTGTTGCAAGTAGCAATGTTTTGGCTACATGAATTAAAATCATATCGCCTACATCATGCCCCAATGAGTCATTAATCTCTTTGAAATTATCCAAATCGAGAAATAAAACACCAAATTTCTTTCCACTCATCAAGTTACTTTCGATAAGAAGTTGCATTCTTTGGTGCAATAATGTTCGATTCGCCAGAGATGTTAAATGGTCATAATGCGCTTGTTTATAAATGATATCTTGTTGCTTCACCAATTTATTTTTGGCTGTTTCGAGTTTACGAATAGTCGCATTAGCCACTTTAATCGCTCTTGCAAGCTCTTCGCTCTCCTTATTGCATTTTGCTTTTTCTTCCATCAAACTGGTTTGGTCGTAAATGAGGACGGTCACCATCTTTTTTTCAATATCGTAAGGCATAATCGTGACATCTTGCTGCATAAACTCAAAAATAGATTTGGTTGTAATGGAGTTTTTCATTGGTAAAAGATAGTGATTTGCATCTGCCGTGAAAAAAGAGGGGCTGTTGAGTGTTAAAGCCGCTTTTATATGGCGTTTGAGCGCTTTGAGCTGCTCATCGCTAATGGCAAATAAAGAGAGTAAATTTTTACCCACAGCTTCTTCTGGCGTAATTTCACTGTGAATACCAACCCATTTGTTGAGGTAATAGATATTTAAATCTGTGTCAATGGTTAAAATGCCTACGTTGATTGACTCAATGGTCTTTTCACAATTTATCATAATTAAAGCTTATCAATAGTACTTTTTAGATGCTCTAGCATCTCATTATTCAATAGGATAAACATATGTCCTAAAATATTTTCTTTCTCAATATCCAAAGCGGTTTTAATGACAATCACATTGTCATAGCCTTCGATTTTGTCGTATTTGTCCATCTCTGAAGTTTCGCGTTTTTCAATCGAAGGAACTTTGAAAATCGTCTCACCATTAATAATTTCACAAAATTTACCAATACACGCAGACGTAATGATGTTGGTGAGTTCTAAAATAGAAGATTTGATGTCGTTTTCGTCACTCTCTTCTTGTTTGAGCAAAAGGTTACTAAAAACATTGGCTGAATAGTGATTAAAGACAAACAATACTTCGCCATTAAAAGAGCCTAAAAAACGTTGCTTTGTAAGATAAAACTCACAATCATCCTCTAAAACTTCAACAATTTTGTTATCTAAATTGAGAATGTCAATATTAGAAATTTCAGGAATATGTAACTTCGCATGATTGTCGAGCATGTCACCGATTAAAGAGGCTGAGAGTCCAAAGGAAACGTTAATCAGCTCTTTTAAAACATCTTCTTGTTGCGCATTAAAATACTTTTTTGTCATTTAAAACACCAGCTTTAATAAGGTTGTACGGAACTCTTCTTCATCAACAGGTTTTGAGATAATGGCAGAAGCTCCAAGGGCTAAAACTTTCTCTTTAGTGCTTTTTTGGCGGTCCGCTGAAATCATGACAACGAGTGCCTCAGGGTTGAGCGTACGAATGTGTTGTAACGCTTCAAAACCATCCAAAACAGGCATCGTAATATCTAAAAATACAATGTCGGGCTGATGCTCTTGAAACAACTTTATGGCTTCTTCGCCATTCTCGCCTTCAATGATTTCTGCGCTTTCAGCTATCTTTTTAGGAATCATCTCAATAAGCCATTTACGTGATATTTTTGAATCATCAACGATTAAAAAAATCATTTTATTTGATAAGCCCATCTCATAATCCTAATAGTTAAATTCTATAAGCTTTAAATAATACAAAAAATATCTTTAAAAAATTATATAAGATATTTTTTTGCGTCCTCTTTTTGGTGATACGGCGATGCATACATCACTTTATCGCCTATGCCAAGTGCGTATGTTTTTTCGGGTAGTGCCTTCGTAAAACTGAGCACAATGCGACACGCTTCTGTTTCATCTTCCACGCTTGCCGTGCACGATAAAAGCGAACTAGGCGCGCTCATCTCCTCTTTTACATGTAAATGTTGAAACTTAGCATTGGATAGAGATTCTAGGGCATCGTTTTCTGCTTCATTGCGTCCGACAATCAATTTTGCACCGTCTTTTAACCTAAAATGTCTCCCATTTTTTAGTAAAGGAATATCTTCTTTTGAAAAGCTGTCATGAGCAACAAAATCCCGTAAACGGATACTAAATTGAACATCAGTTAGCAAACAGCCGCCTGCGGGTGTTGGGTAATCTTCCCATCCAAACTCTTTGGCAAGTGCTAATTGCGCTTGACGACCTCTTCCGTTAATACCCAACAACAAACTTCGATCAACCCATCCTTCCCGTTCGGGCTTGGTTTCATCGAGTACTTGTGCGCATAAAGGACGAAGAATTAAATCTTCATCAATGTCATCGGCGATTTTTCTTACAATGCGCAAAGCATCCTTGTTTTGGCTCATAGGGCGTTGTCCCACAACTTCTCCTGTTGCGATAAAAGAAGCGCCAAAACGCGGCATCAATGATTTAGCAACCGTGAACATAAATCCATGGCAATCAATACACGGATTAAACTGTTTTCCATAACCATATTTGGGGCTAAAAAGAACCTCTTGGAGGTAACGATCTTGCACATCAATGACTTCTAAACGAGC
>DKFS01000066.1 GCA_002452855.1 Sulfurospirillum sp. UBA6790
TCAATCCCAACGTAGCGCTGTTTACTGCGGGTCTTGGAACGCTGATTTTTCAGCTAGTGACTCGTAAATCGGTTCCCCCCGTTTTTTTAGCATCGTCATTTGCGTTTATTGCGCCGATTATTTATGGCGTTAAGACGTGGGGGGTTGCTGGCACAATGAGTGGCTTGGTTGCGGCAGGTTTATTTTATGCGTTTTTGAGTTTATTGATTCATTTGCGTGGAAGTAATTTTATTCATAAAATGTTGCCACCTGTTGTGACCGGACCTGTTATTATGACGATTGGTCTTATTCTCTCTCCTGTAGCGGTGAATATGGCGATGGGTAAAACGGGAGATGGCTCTTTAGTATTGGTTCCTTTTCATGAAGCAATTGTTGTCTCTTTAGCGGCATTGGTCGTGACGATGCTTGTGACGCTTCTTGGGAAAGGTGTTTTACGGTTACTTCCTATCATGTGTGGTATCGCAGGCGGTTATACGGTAGCGTTGTTGCTCGGACTTGTCAATTTTGAAGCTGTGAGTCAAGCTCCTTGGTTTGCAGTTCCTGCATTTGTCACACCTGAATTTAATATGGAAGCGATTTTTTATATTTTACCCATTGCTATTGCTCCTGCGGTAGAGCATGTGGGGGATATTCTAGCGATTAGCAATGTCACTAAAAAAGATTATCTTAAAAACCCCGGGCTCAAGTTTACGCTTTTGGGCGATGGTTTAGCCACCAGTGCGGCTTCCTTGCTTGGCGGGCCACCGAATACAACGTATTCCGAAGTGACAGGTGCTGTGACTATTACCAAAGCATTTAATCCCGCGATTATGACATGGGCGGCTATTTTTGCCATTGTTTTAGCCTTTGTGGGCAAATTGGGCGGACTACTTTCAACAATTCCTGTGCCTGTTATGGGTGGTATTTTATTGCTCTTATTTGGCATTATTGCATCCATCGGTATGGAGACAATTATTAAGGGTAATGTCGATATGGCAGACCCTCGTAATATGATCATTGTTTCGATTATTTTAGTATTTGCGATTGGCGGAATGACATTTGATTTTGGCGGTACCAAATTTAGCGGTATTGGTCTGGGCGCCATCGTTGGAATTTTTCTCAATTTAGTATTACCAAAAACGCGCCATTTTGATGGCTATTAAGGAGGATGGTTTAATGGAGTTTATCGAGAATATTATTTCTACACTTTCGGGTATCGTTTGGGGTGCGCCAATGCTCATCTTGTTGGTGGGTACGGGTATTTACTTAACGATTATTTTAAAAGGCATGCAGTTTTGGGCATTGCCTCATGCGCTCAAGCTTATTTTTCATAAAGAGAGCGATGGCGAAGGTGAGATCAGTCACTTTGCCGCACTCATGACGGCGCTTGCCGCAACAGTGGGTATTGGTAACATCGTTGGTGTTGCAACTGCAATTACCCTGGGCGGTCCTGGTGCTGTTTTTTGGATGTGGGTTACAGGACTTGTCGGTATGGCCACAAAATATTCTGAAGCCGTTTTAGCCGTTAAATATCGCCAACAAGGCCACCACCATGGCTTTAAAGGTGGACCAATGTACTACTTAACGTATGGTCTTAAAATGCCCAAACTTGGTATGGCCTTTGCTATTTTTACAGCACTTGCCGCATTTGGTATCGGTAATATGACGCAAGCCAATGCCGTTGCCAATATTTTGGATTCACAAATGGGCGTTCCAACATGGGTGACCGGTGTTGTTCTTTTAACATTAACAGCGGTTGTTATTCTAGGAGGTATTAAATCGATTGGTCGTTTTACTTCCTTTTTGGTTCCGTTTATGATTTTGGTGTATGTTGCGGTAGCATTGGTTATTTTAGCGATGAACCTTGATAAAATTGGCGCTGCATTTGGACTTATTTTTTCTTATGCTTTTAGTCCAATCGCTGCGGGTGGTGGATTTGCCGGTGCGACGATAGCAACCGCGATGCGTTATGGTATCGCGCGGGGTGTTTTTTCAAATGAATCTGGTTTGGGTTCTGCGCCAATTGCTGCTGCGGCTGCAAAAACAAATGACCCTGTCCGTCAAGCCTTGGTCAGTATGACACAAACGTTTATTGATACGTTAGTGGTATGTACGATGACGGCACTCATTATTTTGATTGCTCCATTTTGGCAACAAGGCGTTAGTCCAGGTAGCCTTACCATGCAGAGTTTTGAGCTCTATCTTGGCTCTTTTGGTTCTGTTGTGGTTGTGATTTCAACCGCGCTTTTTGCGTACTCAACCATTTTAGGCTGGAGTTATTATGGCGAAAAAGCGTTTGAGTATATTTTTGGCGAACGTTTTATTCGTTTGTATCGTGTTTTATTTATCGCCGTTGTGATGGTTGGTGCGATGATGAAATTAGAATTTGTATGGAACTTCTCTGATTTGATGAATGGTATGATGGCGATTCCAAATCTTATTGCTCTTTTAATGCTTTCTAAAGTCATTTCAAGTGAGAGCAAACGCTATTTTGATAGTTTAAAATAGGACAATTTCATGTTTCGATTCTCTTTTGCAATTGCCGCAATCCTCGTTTTATCGTTGATTAATTTTTACAGCTACAAGCGCTTTTTAAAGCGCTTGGACCTGCTTTTTAGGTTTGCAAAAGAGATCAAATGGGTGATGATTCTTATCACATTATGTGAAATTTTTTATTTTTTAGTGTTGCGATTAGATAATCTTGACCCCTTCTTGTACGCGCTTTTTTCGGCCATGATTGGCATCTCTTTTATGCTGTTTTGCGTTGCGATACTGTACGATTTGATGCACATTCCTTATTCAAAAATACCGCAAAATGCTTCCAGACGTATGTTTGTTAAGATGGTTTTGGATGTGACTATGTTGCTTTTAGCGTTTTCGTATATGGCCAAAGGGTTTTTCAATGGCATGAAACCGCCAAGGCTTAAAGAGCTGGATGTGGCGATTAAAGGTTTAAAAGAAGAGCTTTGCATTGTGCAAATCAGTGATTTACATATTGGAAAGACTCTGGGAAAATCTTTTGTCGATGCGATTGTTCAACAGGTCAATAAACTCGATGCAGATATTGTCGTTATTACAGGCGACTTGGTTGATATGCCAGTGGAGGCTATTGGCAGTAAACTCGATGCACTCAGAGAACTTCAAAGCAGATTCGGTGTCTATTTTGTCCCTGGAAATCATGAATATTTTTATGGTGTTCATAAGATTATGGAGTTCGTGGAATACCTAGGCATCAATGTTCTCTCCAACCGCTCGATGATAATTAACGATACCATTAATCTTGCAGGCGTGATGGATATGATGGGCAAACGTTTTGATTTTGCGCCACCTGATTTACAGAGTGCTCTTTTACATGTAAAACCTGAATTACCTACGATTTTATTGGCACATCAGCCAAAAATGGTGCAGGAGATAAAGGGTGAAAAAATTGATTTGATTTTATCAGGTCATACGCATGGTGGGCAGATTTTTCCATTTGGATTGCTCGTTCTTTTAGACCAACCCTATTTAAGTGGGCTGTACAAACATAATGACACCACGCAGATTTTTGTCACCAACGGTGCTGGGTATTGGGGGCCTTCTGTCCGTGTTATGGCACCGAGTGAAATTGTCAAACTTACTTTAAAAGCAACCGTATGAGACATATCGCTTTCATTTTTTTTATAGCATTCTTCTTTTTAGGGTGCAGTGTTAAGCAAGAAAATCTAGCAATAGAACCTACAAAACTGACACAATTAACGACAGACTTAGCGGCATTGTCTCCAAGCGTTGATTATCAAGAGGCGCGTCTTTTTGCGTATGAGGCGTTATGGTATCCGCACGTGTTGGCAAAACGGTACGGTCTTGTGTATCCGCCTACATTTCACAATTTATTGATTAATACGGGACTGCGCGATAGAGGGCTGTGTTATCAATGGAGTGAAGATATGATTATCCATTTAAAAGCATTGCATTATCAGAGC
The DNA here is from genome assembly GCA_002452855.1 of Sulfurospirillum sp. UBA6790. The sequence goes on from DKFS01000066.1 coordinate 3,942, forward strand.
TTTGATTTGAGGTGGGGGGTTGCTAATAAAGGTGAATTTGATGAGCATAACACCGTTGTCGTCGTCGCTAAAGGTGCGCCTTTTAGTACAGGCATTTTAATTGACCCATGGCGCCATTCGGGAGAACTTTATTGGACGAAATTAAACGATGATCCTGAGTATCATTGGGTGGAAAATCTTGATCGAAGCCACTATTATGGAACTATTAGCGCTAAATAGAAGCAAGTTTCTTTAAAATAATACGTATCACGCTACCTCTGCCTATATGTTTGTCACCCTCATTGAGCAAAACAACCTCTTGTGCAAGCTTGATGATTTTACAGGGGAGAAATTTCACACAGTCTAAAATATCATTGATGTCATATAGTAAAGCGCTATTTCTAGGGCCTCCACTACTAAAATGAATCTGACTCTCACTAAAAAGCTCGGCGATAAAAATGCCATCGACATTTAGCGCTTCTATGGCTTTTTCAAATAAAAGATGTTGGTCATGTTTGGGTAAATGTAAGTAGGTACATACCACGGCATCGTACAGTGGCTCTGGTTCCCAGTATTGAAGTAGCGTGTGCCGTACTTTGATAGACACATAATGTTCTTTCGCGCGTTTTCTTAGCTTAACAAGTGCTATATCGGAAGCATCAAGCGCTTCGACGTTTAATCCATGGTCAGCAAGGTAGATAGCATTGCGCCCTTCACCTTCCCCTAGACACATAATATTGGTAGCATGCAGTAAAAGGTCGAGATTTTCCAGAATAAAGTTGTTGGGAGTCTCCCCATAAATCAAATGTGGCGTCTGAAATTTCTCATTCCAAAATGCTTGCATGCTTTTCCTTCAGTGACGTTAAATTTATTGTAACACAATTTAAATCAATGCAATTTTTTTTTAAATAGATTAGAATGCTTACTAAATAAAAGGAGTAAAAATGAAATACCCTAATTTTTTCGATTCGGTTGAAACGATGACATTGTACGATCCTCTCAGTGAAGCCTTAGGTGCCTTTGAAAATGGAATTGTCACCTACAGTTATGTGGATATTGTTAAAAACGCAGGGCACAGTTGTCCCACGGTTGCAGGAGCATACTTGATGGTACGTGAAGGGTTAAAAGCCTTGTATGGAGAAGAGATTCCGCAAAGAGGCTCTATCAAAGTGGCGTTCAAAGAAGCGCAACAAGAAAGTACAACGGGTGTGGTGGCTGCTGTTTTTTCATTGGTTACAGGGGCTGCTAGCATTGGTGGATTTAAAGGGTTGTCTGGAAATTTTATTCGTTCAGGCTTGCTCTTTTTTCAAGAGGAGATTCCTTTACATGTAAGGATGACACGCGTTGATACACAACAGCATGTTGATATAGCTTATAATCCTAATAAAATTCCTTACGATGCGTCTTTGCAACCGCTGATGTCGAAGTTGTTTACAAAAACGCTTGGCGAGGAAGAAAAAGAGCTTTTCCGGGAATTATGGCAAGAAAAAGTGCGAAAAATTTTAGAAAATTTTGATAAAGTTATAGAGTTAATCTAAACCTTATATATTGCGGAGTAAAAGTATTGTTAAGCCTAAAAAAACAAAATATCACAAAATGGATTGTTTTTTTACCCGCATTTGCAATCTTACTCACCTTTGGAATTACACTTATTATTGTTATCTCCACTGAACAAGCCGAATATCAAAAAGCCGTTGAACATGCCCGCATCGAATATGTCAAGCGTTCCAAAATACAAGCAAAAGAACGTGTCGATAAGCTGATTGATTATATCAATGTGAACGAAAAATTTGTAATGAATGAGGCAAAAGACGAGATTAAAAATATCGTCAATCTCGCGTATAATGTGATTGTAGATACGGACATAGAAAATTCAAAATTACCTCGCGAGCAAATTCTAGAAAAAATTAAACTCAAGTTACGTAACACACGATTTTTTAACGATTTAAGTGGCTACTATATTATCTTTGGCTTGGATGGCACCTGTGTGATGCATGGTGAAAATCAAGCGCTTGAAGGTCAAAATGCACTTAATTTGCAAGATGCCAATGGGCACTATATCATCCGAGGTACACTTGAGCGTTTAAAAAAGGAAGATGCCTTTTTCTCGGAATGGGATTGGAAAAATCCAACGGATAAGACTTATCGTAAAAAAATAGGTTATATTAAAAAATATGCGCCATTAAATATCTATGTTGGAAGCGGGCGGTATGAAGATGAGATACGAGAACGCATTAAAAAAGAGACACAAAAACTGCTTTTAAACACTCGGTATGGCGAATACGGATATATTTTTGCTTACGACTACAATGGGAACACCATCGCTCACGGTGATAGAAGCTTGGTGGGTAAAAATCGCCTAGGAGTTGTGACCAATAACCAGTACATTATTCGCGATATTGTTGAGGGTGGTAAACGCAATGAAGAAGGGTTTTTCATGACCTATGAAGCCTCGTTTCATCCGCATGACGAAGACAGACGCAAAATCTCTTTTATTCGCTCCATCCCTCAATTTAAATGGGTCATAGGAACAGGTGCTTATTTGATGGAAGAGAATAATGCATTGATTGAACAAGAACGACTCCTTAAAAATAAAATGCAATCCACTATCATTAATATGCTTGCCGTTTCGCTCATTATCATGCTTTTGGTCATGGGCGTGATGTTTTTTATCTCTACAAAGCTTCGCTCTGTTTTATCGCGTTATGAAAACCATCTTTTGCTGAGTAATAAACAAATACGTGAGCAAAAGTTGGTGTTTGAAACGCTGTATCAAAAGTCTGCCGATGGTATTTGGTTGTTAAAAGAGGGTGTTTTTGTCGATTGTAACGAGGCAATTATGAAAATGTTTAAAGCCAAAGACAAGCAAAAACTCATTAACGTCTCTTTGGCGGACCTTTCTCCTGAGTTTCAACCCGATGAACAAAGTTCTTATGAAAAAGCACTGTGGATGAATGCTCTTGCTTCGCAAAATAGTGTCCATAAATTTGAATGGCAAGCACGTGATTGTGAGGGAAAACTCTTTTGGATTAGTATTGTTATGACAACAATTCATATGAACAAAGGTATTATTCAACACTGTTCTGTGCGAGATATTACCATTCGTAAAGAGTTAGAAGAAGAGAATAAAAAACAGAAAAAACTTTTAATGCACCAAGTAGAACACGATATTTTAACAGGTCTTCCTAATCGCAATTTATTGCAAGATCGCCTGACACAAGCTATTAAAAAAGCCAGTCGTGACGATAAGGTTTTAGGTGTCATGTTTGTAGATGTCGATAAATTTAAAAGCGTTAATGACTCCTTGGGGCATGATGCGGGCGATATGTTGTTAAAAACGATAGCGTTACGTATGAAAAACAGTATCAGAGAAACCGATACCGTGGCGCGCTTAAGCGGCGATGAGTTCATTGTTCTTTTGGATGGGTGCAAAGATGTCAGTGATATTTTTGTCGCCATTAAGAAATTGGTCAATGCTTTTCAAGAGCCGTTTCTCATGGGTAATGAGAGCTTTAAAATCACGATGAGTATCGGTGTAAGTGTCTATCCACACGATGGAGAAACTGCGAGTAAACTTCTTAAAAACGCAGATATTGCGATGTACAAAGCCAAATCAAAAGGGCGTAATCGTTATGTCTTTTTTGACCAAGAGATGAATCAAGAAACGAATGAACATTTGGAAATTGAGAAAAGCTTACAAAAAGCATTGATTCACAATGAATTTATGATTTACTACCAACCTCAAATCAACCTTCAAACCGAACACATTGTTGGCTTTGAAGCTTTGATTCGCTGGAACCATCCGACCAGAGGCTTAACCGTTCCTGGGTATTTTATTCATATTGCCGAAGAGAGCGAGCTCATTGTTGAAATTGGAAATTGGGTTATTGCAGAAGTCATGCGACAGATTAAAGTCTGGTATGACATGGGGCTTAATCCTGGCAAAGTGGCTATTAATATTGCAGGGAAACAGTTAGAATCCGCAGGACTAATTGCCTTTATGATTCAAAATCTTAAGGAGAGCGGTTGCCGACCAGAGTGGATTGAAATGGAGATCGTGGAGCGCTTTATTATGAAAGATACTACCAAATCTATTGCCCTTTTGAAGCGTTTTCGTGAGCTAGGCGTGGATATTTCTATTGATGATTTTGGAACGGGACACTCTTCTTTGGCCTATCTTAAACAACTACCGATTACAAAACTCAAAATTGACCAGAGCTTTGTGCAAAATTTAGAAGAGAGTAAAGAAGACAGAGCTATTGCGCGAACGATTATAGAACTAGGACGCGGACTGGGTCTTAAAGTATTAGCAGAAGGCGTTGAAACCAAAGAACAAAAAGAGTTTATCTATACCAGTGGTTGCGAGTTGATGCAAGGGTATCTCTTTAGTAAGCCAATTAGTGCTGCAGAGACTGAAATATTGCTCAAAAATCAAAAGCACATGCTATAATCATAATGAAAATGACCACTTAGGGCGAAAATGGTACGTAGAGAATTTTTAGGATTACTGGGAGCCAGTTTATTGGGTAGCACTGCTTTTGCTGATGAATTAAAGCACAGCGATGTATGGTTAAGAGAAGATCAAAAAGAGGTTTTTGCTTCCGTTTTAAAAAAACTCGATCAAGTTGAACATACTGTTGGTTACGCAAATTTTAATCTTATTTCCTTTGATGATACCCTCAAAATTGCTAAAAATTACTCTAAAATAGGTGCTTTTACACCCGCAGAACTTGCGTTTATTGAAGAAGTGTTTTATACCGATCCTGTTATTTATGGATTTTACGGCAAAAAAACAGTCGATAAGCTTACCGCAACGATTAATGAAAAAGAGGTGGTTAAAATCTCTGGTACAGGGCATTTTCTCTACAAAGGGCATTCGCAAGAATCCTTTAATCGCATCATAAAAGATGTCGGCAAAACGGTTATTTTAACATCAGGCATCAGAAGTGTTGTCAAACAACTAGGCCTTCATCTCGAAAAGATTCAGAGTGAACAAGGCAACATTACTATCGCGACACGCTCTTTGGTACCACCTGCATATTCGTACCATACGATTGGGGATTTTGATGTCGGCAAAAAAGGGTGGGGTTATCAGAATTTTACAGCGAATTTTGCGCGTACGGAGGAGTTTTGGAGTTTACAAAAACTCTCCTATATCTCTATGCGCTATACCCTTGGTAATGGAGATGGTGTCAGGTATGAGCCATGGCACGTAAAGATTGTTTAAATGATTTTAAGTATTGAGAGTAGCTGTGATGATAGCTCGATAGCAATTACTCGCATAAGCGATAAAAAACTTCTGTTTCATAAAAAAATATCGCAAGATAGTGAGCACGCCCAATATGGCGGTGTTGTCCCTGAATTAGCCGCTCGTCTGCACGCCATAACCTTGCCTAAAATTCTTGAAGAGACCAAGCCTTATTTCCATGAGTTTAAAGCCATTGCCGTGACCAATGAACCTGGACTTTCGGTGAGTTTGGTTGAAGGCGTGAGCATGGCAAAAGCGCTCAGTGTGGCACTTTCTCTTCCGCTTATCGGTGTCAATCATCTTAAAGGGCATATTTATTCACTTTTTATTGAAGGTGAAACAACGTTTCCTATGGACGTTTTGTTGGTATCTGGCGGTCACACACAGCTTTTACATGTAAAAAATTTAGATGAAATTCAACTACTTGCAACGACGATGGATGATAGTTTTGGAGAGAGTTTTGATAAAGTAGGCAAGATGTTAGGGCTTCCTTATCCAGCAGGACCAATTATTGAAGCCTACGCTAAAAAAGGGGATGAAAAACGATTTGACTTTACGATTCCTCTGCAAGGCACCTCTTCTTCTAAACTTGCTTTTAGCTATTCTGGTTTGAAAAATCAAGTCAGACTTTGCATTGAATCCTATGAAAATTTGGATGAGCAAACGCTCTGCGATATTTGTGCCTCTTTTCAGCGCGTAGCGGTAGCGCATCTGATGCAAAAAGTTAAAAAAGCGTATAAAGAGCGAAGTGTAGAGCACTTTGGTGTGGTTGGAGGTGCAAGTGCCAACCAATACCTGCGTAAACATCTCGAAGCTTTTTGCGCCACAAAAAAAGCAAAATTACACACCGCAAAAATGGAATTTTGCTCCGATAATGCGGCAATGATAGGCAGATGCGGTGTTGAAATGTATGAAAAAGGTAAATTTACAGCACTGAAAGCATTAAAAGTACGTAGTTCTTCAAAAGATATTTTCTTTTAAAAGGCTGTTTTTAGATAGGCTATAAAATAATAATCTCTTCTTCCAGTCGTATGCCAAAGCGTTTGAATACGGCTTCTTTGACTGAAGTGATGAGTTCCATCGCTTCTTCGTATGTACCGCCGCCAAGATTAACCAAAAAGTTGGCGTGAACGTTGCTGAACATCATATTGCCAACGCGTTTTCCTTTAAAGCCTACCTCTTCGATGAGTTTGCCTGCATAATTTCCTACGGGATTTTTAAAACAACTTCCCGCACTGGGTTCTTTGGGTTGATTGTCTCTCATTTTTTTAAACATGACCAGTAGATTTTCATCAAAACCACTTTTACATGTAAAGGTTGCTTCATAAACGATACCATGGATATGCGCAAAACGATAACCGTGTTCTATTGCCTCTTTTGGTATCCATCCATTTTCGGTGCGAATAGCAAGGAGATGATTGAAAATTTCCCACTCTTTGAGCCCCGCGTTCATTGCTACCATTCCTCCAAGGGTTCCTGGAAGTTTTTGCATGAGTTCAAAGCCTAAGAGATTATGTTTCTTGGCGAAAGAGAGTATTTTACCACTGGGCGTTGCGCCTCCAATATGCAAAATATCATCGTGTATCGCTATAAAGTCAAAACATTTATCGAGCATAGCAAGCGAGGGTGGCGTAGGGCTCACTAAAAGATTATTGGCTCCACCAATAAGCTTATACTCTTTGGGCAATGAAGTGAGATTATCCAGCAATAAAACATCAACCTTGGGGCCTATTTTAATGCTTGAGTAGGTCGAAAAGTTGATGGATTTTGTCATTAAAATACAAATGTTGGAATTAGGTCTATCATACGCGTTGTAAATTCAATCATCATATTCATCATCCATGGCATTGTAAAAATAGCCACGACAATGACGATTAAAATCTTGGGAACAAAACTGAGTGTCATTTCGTTGATTTGCGTTGTTGCTTGAAAAATACTAATGGCAAGACCCGCAATCATTCCAGCAAGGAGCATGGGCATAGAAAGATAGAGCGCAATTTTAAATGTTTCAACACCAAGACCGATGAGTTTTGCTTCCATAAAATACCTTTCTTAGCTGTTTCGTAATTCTTTGTATTCTTTGGGAATGAGGAACTCTTTTGCACGAATTTGTTGATCGTAAAATCCATGTTTAAATCCAAGCTCAAAGAGTGTATCTATCGCTTCATATTGTAGGTCATTCATCTCAATGGAGTTTTCATTGGCATACAATCCAAGGTACGTTTTAAGTGTGGTTTGGTCTACGCGAACTAAACTTCTCTCCAAAAGCATTTTAGAGAGGATGTTTTGATGCGTATGCGCAACATCCACAGCTTTTATCAATGCATCTTCGCATTCAATCGCTCGTAAAATCGGCATAGAACGGCGTAGTGCCATCCCTCCAAGTGGTAAAGGAAGGTCTTTGGGCGATAAACTTTTCCAAATATCCCAGACTTCTCTCTCAACGACCAGTTCATCGCTAAAATTCAAAATACTTTCATGAATCAAAACCCCTGCATCAACTTCGCCGTTTAAAACAGCCGATTCGATTTCAAGGAAATTTTTATAGATGATGCGCGCCTCGGGATAAGCAATCTTAAATAAAAGCGCATTGGTAGTGTAGGTACCGCTGAGTGCTACTTTGAAATTGCGTTTGAGTTTGGTCTCTTTTTTCTTGACAAGTTTGGGGCCATACCCTTCGCCAAAGCTGACAGCTGTGCGTAAAAGTGCGTAGTCATTGCGGATTTTTGGATACAGTGCAAAACTAATGGCAGTAATATCGTAGGTATTTTTAAGCGCTTCTTGGTTAAGTGTTTCGATATCAAGAGCAATATTATCAAAACTCAAATCTTCTAAACTAACCCAGCCAAATTTAACGGCATAGTACATAAAAATATCATCGGCATCGGGTGAATGCGCTACGGTAATTGTCTTCAAAAATGTCCTTAAAAAAGTGTTAGGTTTATT
>DKFS01000053.1 GCA_002452855.1 Sulfurospirillum sp. UBA6790
CATCGCTCAAAGGATAAAAGGTACGCCGGGGATAACAGGCTGATCTCCCCCAAGAGCTCACATCGACGGGGAGGTTTGGCACCTCGATGTCGGCTCATCGCATCCTGGGGCTGAAGTAGATCCCAAGGGTATGGCTGTTCGCCATTTAAAGCGGTACGCGAGCTGGGTTCAGAACGTCGTGAGACAGTTCGGTCCCTATCTGCCGTGGGCGTAGGAAAGTTGAGGAGAGTTAACCCTAGTACGAGAGGACCGGGTTGAACGAACCACTGGTGTACGGGTTGTTCTGCCAAGAGCATCGCCCGGTAGCTATGTTCGGATGTGATAACCGCTGAAAGCATCTAAGCGGGAAGCCAACTCCAAGATGAACTTTCCCTGAAGACCTCATGAAGACTACATGTTTGATAGGCTGGGTGTGTAATGGGTGAGAGCCCTTTAGCTGACCAGTACTAATAGGTCGTTTGGCTTATTTATTTTAATGTATGATAATGCTATTTCACTTCCTTATTAAGTGTAAAGCGCTTTGTTGATGAGACAATACTAAAATCACCAAAGAATGGTGAATTAAGCCTATTTCGTTATAATACGACATAGATTTACTTCACGATTCTGGTGGCTATAGAGAAGAGGAAACGCCCTGTCCCATTTCGAACCAGGAAGCTAAGCTCTTCATCGCCGATAATACTCTCCCTTACTGGGATGGAAACGTAGGTCGCCGCCAGTTCTCGTGATTCTTTTTTACTCCTTATTTCGTCTTCTACAAAGGCGGTCTTTCTTGGAAAAAAATCAATCTAAAGCTTATCTATTTGCACTGTCTGCTGTTCTTTTATGGTCTACTGTCGCAAGTGCTTTTAAATTATCTCTACGTTATATGAATGCAACGCAGCTACTTTTTTACGCTTCATTCTTTTCCTTATTACTCTTATTTATCGTTATAATATGGCAAAAGAAGTTTTCTCTTTTACGATATTATCCAAAGATAACATATTTAAAATTGGCCGTACTTGGTTTAATTAATCCTTTTGTTTATTATTTGGTTCTTTTTCATGCATACGAGCTTTTACCTGCACAAGAGGCACAGCCTATTAATTATACATGGGCATTAACTTTGACGTATCTATCCGTTTTTATTTTAAAGCAGAAATTGAGTCGATATGACTTTGCTGCTGGAATAATCTGCTATATTGGGGTATTGATTATCTCTACGCATGGTGAATTTTCAGCTTTTGCTTTTTCTAATTCTTTAGGAGTCTTTTTGGCTCTTTTTTCTACGCTCTTATGGTCACTCTATTGGCTTTATAATACAAAATTACATATTGATCCGCTTATTGGACTTTTTATTAATTTTTTAGTAGGCGTTCCTGCCATTCTTCTTTATATGTTTATAACAAAAACCTCTTTTACATGTAATGTATATGGGATCGCTGGTGCCTTTTATGTCGGGCTTTTTGAAATGGGTATCACATTTATTTTATGGCTTCAAGCGATGCGGTACAGTATTAATACGTCAAAAATTGCTAATCTTATTTTTATTTCTCCTTTTTTGTCGCTACTATTTATATCATTTCTAGTGGGAGAAAAAATTCTTTTTTCAACATTTATTGGCTTAATCTTTATTATACTTGGTCTTTTAGTTCAACAAAGAGATAAGAAGAGAGTTGTTTCATGAAAATAGTATTGATGTGGATGTTTACGGGTATTTTACTGTTTGCGGCTACTTTTTCAGATGCGATACAAGAAGCAGAAAAAAATCATAAGTTGATTTTAGTAGAAATGGTGATGGAGTTCTGCCCTTATTGCCAACAAATGGACAAATACGTTCTCTCAAAAGAAGATGTTCAGATGGTCATCAATCATAAATATGTTTTTCTGAAACTGGATATTGAAAAAGATGAAATACCCGCTCTTTTTACATCACGAATGACACCCACTTTCTATTTTGTAAGTGCATCTGGTGAAGATATTGTGTATGAAATTAAAGGTGCTCCTTCTAAAAGTGAATTTCTACGTATTTTAAAATCTATTAACTAATAAAGAGTTATCCATGAAAAGAATTGTACATATTTTTATCGTGCTATGTATCTGTATGCTAGGGTTAAAGGCAGAGTTTTTACCCGTTCAACGTGCTCAAGCATTACATGAAAAAAAACTTATTTTACTGAGTGTTACCAAAGAAAATTGCCCTTATTGCATTCAAATGGAACATGATGTTTTTGAAGATAAACAGTATGCTCAAAAAATCAATCAACATTATGTTCGTGCAGAAGTTAAAAAAGGTGATGCGTCCCTGCCTGAGTTTTTACATGTAAAATACTATCCGACAAATATAATCCTTAATCCACAGGATTTAAAAGTAATTGACGAATTTATAGGCTATACAAAGCCTGATATTTTTATAGAACTTTTAGAAGAGGTTTATGAGCAAGAAATTACTTCTTCTTCCAATACTGGACAACACAATAAGAAATAAACGTTGCAAAACTAAGTCGTAATCCAACAATGATCCAAGGATTGGCGCCGAAAATAACGAAAAGCAGCGTATCTTCAATAATGGCATGACAGATCATTAAGTAAGTGCCTATGAAAAGAATTTCGTCTTTTTTTAAGACCCCTTTTTCATATTCAGCAATTAAAAGTCCTGCGCCATAAGTAATACCTAAAATGACACCCACTAAAATAGAAAAACCACTGTTTACTTTTTGTGAATGCTTTTCAATCCATGAAAGCGATTTGATGGCATCAAGAAAGAAAATCAGGGATGAAACCAATGCAATAATTTTTAAGGATAAAGAAAAAGCTTCATAGAGTGAATTTTTTATTAAATCAAATGCGGTTGCATAATGTATATGTTCAGGAGTCGTCACTAAGCTACTTTGTGTAGAGCCAAACCAGCTTTCTGGGAACAGTGTAACAAACAACCCTACGAGTAATCCTGCACTGAGGCGCAAAAGAATAGAATAAATACGCGCAATCCCTAAACGTTTCATGATTTCTGTTTCAACTAACAATGCGTGTGCTATGCCTAAAAAAACGGCTAAAACAGTCCAACTTTTTGCACTTAAGCCTAATGGCGCAGCAAAAGCGATTGCTGCATAGAGATTGAGAAAAAGTCCACTGACGATAGAGAGTGCAGCTTCTTGCGGTAATCCAAGGAGCGAAACCACTGGTTTAAAGATAAATGTAATGTGTGACAAAATATCATAATAAAAAAGAATATCAGCCAAAATGTAGATAGGTACAATCAGCTTTAGAATCGTCCATGAACTTTTCAAGGATGTTTTTAGTGATTTATGGATACTAAATGTCATTCTGGCTCTTTTTTTAATACTTAATTTATATTAGCTAAGCTATAATACCGACCTCAAACAAAAATGTGCGCTCGTAGCTCAGCTGGATAGAGCATCGGTTTGCGGTACCGGAGGTCAGGGATTCGAATTCCTTCGGGCGCACCACTTTCGTTTAAAATGTTTCTTCAAACACTCTGTATTTTGTTTTTTGTAAGCCTAACTCTTCATATGCTTTTTGTGTTGCCTTGTCATCTTTATGAACGTAAAGTCTAACTCCACATACATCATAATGCTCTTTTGCAAGTGTTTTGGCTTTTTCAAGAAGTGCATCGTGAATCTCTTTTTCGTGTTCATGATCTGTCACGAAAATACTTTGAATACAATAAAAGGCCCCATTATTCCAATCGCTCCATTCACGCGTAATCATGGTTAATCCTACGATAACATTATTCACCATTGCAATGAGATAAAAACCATTATGGAATTTTGAAAAAACCTGATGAACACCTTCTGTTGTGAGTGCCAATGAAATATTTTTATCGACTGTTTCTTTCGCAAATAGTACATTAAATGCTGCAATCTCTTTAGCATCATCTCTGGTGGCAATCCGTACAATAAGATCCTTTAACATAGACTCTCCTTCTTTAATGATTTTGTAGCATTATATCAACAATCTCTTTAGCTCCACCGCGTTGCATAGTCATTTTTAAACGTGAAGAAATTTCAAAAAGATTAGTTTGAAACAGTTGTTCAAGAACTTTTTGAGGATCAACATCTTTTTGCTCTATCATTAAAGCAGCGCCTTGTTCAACCAGTACTTTTGCGTTGAAATATTGATGATTGGCTGCCGCATGTGGAAAAGGAATAAACAATGAAGGCAGACACGCCGCTGTTAATTCCCAAAGTGTACTTGCTCCAGAGCGGCTAATTGCAAAGTCGGCAGATGAAAGCTTTTGCGCAATGTCTTTTGAGAAATCAAAGACATCTGCTGGGATATGCGCCTCTTCATAAAAGTGTTGCAAACTCTCTAAATCTTTCTTCCCTGTTTGATGGATAATAGCAATGCCTTTATCGTGTAAAAACGGAGCAAGCGTACGTGCTAATTGATTGATAAAGGTTGCACCTTGACTTCCTCCTAAAAAGATGACTGTTTGGAGTTTTTCGCGGATTCTTTGCGTATCAAAAAAAGTTTCACTGACAGGATAACTGGTCTCAATCGCATTGGGATTATGGTAAGAGCTGAAAAAAGCTTTTGAGAAAGGCTTGAGCATCGTATTCAGCTTGCCTTCAATCGCATTTTGTTCGTGGATATATAAGGGTAATCGCGATAAAAATGCCCCAAAAGAAGCAGGTGCGGCAGAATACCCTCCCACAGAGAATACTGAGTCTACATGATGGTGCTTGAAAAGCTTTTTACATGTAAAAGCAAGACGAAGGATAGAGAGTAACGAAAAAAGCTTTTGAAGTCCTTTTTTATTGACAACCCCTTTGCTTTCTAAAAAATATGTTTGTTCAAATCCTGTATCGTGTTCGAACCACGCTTGATCTTGCCCGGCCGTGGAGCCAATATAAATGGGTTTAATTCCTCGTGCATTCAGCTCTTCTTTGATCGCTTTTGCGATGACAAGATGTCCGCCTGTACCTCCACCGGTAATTGCAATCATAATTTAGCCTTTTTACTAATCATCAATACCATACCAATACCGACCGATAATGCCAATATCGAACTACCCCCATAGCTAATAAAAGGAACAGAAATACCTTTAATCGGCGTGATAGACGTAATACCGTATGCGTTCATTAAAAATGAAAAAACAATCAAAAGTCCTATGCCAAGTGAAAAAAGGTAATAGACCTTATTGTGGCTTCGGCTGGCTATTTTAAAAATTCGATACACAATTGTAATAATCACAAGTGTCAAAATGGTTACGCCGATTGCGCCAATTTCTTCAGCAATCCCCGCAAGTGCAAAGTCTGTGTGTACTTCACTGAGGTAACCTAATTTAAAGAGACCATTGCCAAGACCTTCGCCAAAAAGCCCACCGTGTTTAATAGCATTAAGAGAGTGCGAAATTTGATATGGCTCAGGAGCATCTTCAACACGTAAAACGGAGGCTATTTTTTCAGGAAAAAGAGAAAGCACCATATTTTGAATGGTCGCCCACCAAGTCTTAATTCTTAAGATACGGTGTGTTGAGCTAAAAATAGCGATTAGAAAAACAAAGATAGAGCCTAAAATCGCGAGCATAAAGAGTTGAAGACTCGTCCCTGCAAAAAATGCCATAACAGCAAAAGTAAGGGCTAAAACAACCACTTGACCCAAGTCATTTTGCATAACCGCAATCAGATAGATGACTAAGATAAACATGGCAATATAAGGCAAAATGAGTAGCATCTCTTCTTTCAGTGATTTTTTTTCGTTATTGAGTTTGCGTGCAAAACTCCATGCTAAGAAATAGACAAAGCCTATTTTAAAAAACTCAACGGGAGCCAGTGAAAAACCAGGCAGCCTAATCCATCGTTTCGCTCCACCAGCAGAAGTGACGAGGGATTCGGGTAAATAGTGCATTACACCCATCAGAAAAAGACAACTGAGAAAAATAGTAAAGCCGATATAAATTAAGAATTTATCGGGGTCTACTTGCGAGAGTGACCACATAATAAAAATACAGAGCATTCCCACGGCAAATTGTCGAATGAAAAAATGGTACTCTGCATAGTCAAAAAAGAGTGTTGTAAACACTGGCAGAGACAATGAAAAAGTCATGCCCACAAACAGTGTAAATGCACATAGTGAAAAAAGTATTTTATCTGTTTCCATGGTTTCTTAGTGTATAGTTAGATTTAGTGTGATTTTACATTAAAATAGTTTAAACCACGATTGGGGAACTATTTGGAATACTATTTGCTTATATAAAGGCAAGAATAACGAAAGGAATCAAATGGGTTTTGAAATTAGCAAAGCAAACAAGTTGATGGTGGAAGGCTTAAACGCAAGAGCAATGCGCCAAGACCTCATTTCTAGCAACATTGCTAATATTGACACTCCCTTTTACAAAGCACGTGACGTTGATTTCGAGAGTGCGTTGATTCAAAAAACAAAAGAGATATATGGCAGTAACGCTACAACAACGCCTAAACTTGAAATGGCACAAACGAATAGTGCCCATTTAGATGGAACGACTGATTTTGACAGTTCAAAATCGACACTTTATCTTCGTGATGGTCATATGGCACGAAATGATGGTAATACCGTGGATTTAGACGTTGAAACATCGGAACTCGGTAAAAATGCCATGATGTTTAATGCTTTAAGTTCTGCATTACAAAAAGATGGTTTGATTTTTAAAAGCGTTATAGAATATTCGGCGAAATTGTAAGGATAAAAAATGGCATATTTAAGTAGCTTTGATATCAGCAGTTATGGGCTTTCAGCACAACGTTTTCGTATGGATATTATCAGCTCTAATATTGCGAATGCAAATACGACACGCACAAGCGAAGGTGGTCCATATCAACGTAAAGATGTTGTGTTCAAAGCCATTGATTTTAATAAAACACTTAATAAACAAATTGCGAGTCAAAATAACTTATTAGACTATGAAAATCCTTTGGATGACCCATTCTTGCAAGAAAATGCCAATCCTGCTATAATGACCGTAGCAGTCGATAAAGTGGTACGTGATGAGAGCGAATTTCGCTACAAATACGACCCATCTCATCCTGACGCCAATGAAGAAGGATATGTTGCATATCCAAATGTCAATCCAGTGATAGAGATGTCAAATTTAATTGAAGCAACAAGAGCCTATCAGGCGAATGTTTCAGCATTTCAAAGTGCAAAATCTATTGCTCAAAGTGCAATAGACATTTTAAAAGGATAATGTAAATGCCTAGTAGCATTGATACCATTTCATCATTAACCAATAAATCAAATTCTACTGTTAATAAAGCTGATTCTGCGAATGGCGATTTTTCTAAGATTTTGCAACAATCCATTGAAGAAATTAACGATAGCCAAGTGAAGGGAGATCGTGCAATGGCAGATATAGCAACCGGCGAAGTGAAAGATTTACACCAAGCAGCTATTGCTATTAATAAAGCAGAGACCAGTATGAAAATGATGCTAGAGATTCGTAATAAAGCTTTAAGTGCTTATAAAGAGATCTCTAAAACTCAAATTTAAATTTTTGCCTTTACATGGAACACTCTGATACCAAAAAAATTAAAATCCTCTTTTTATTCGTTGTTGTACTCTTAGGTTTCCTTATTTTCCTTGGTACGCTTTTTTATTGGGCGACTATTGATAGAAGGCTCCCCCGTCTAGAACACAGTGAAGTAAATCATGCGCTTCGTGGCAATATTATTAGCTCAGATGGGTTTAAAATTGCAACCAGCCAAAAACTCTACAAAGCGATTGTCGATACGCGCAATATTGACCCCAATAAATTTGATCTTTTTGTAAAACTCTATACGCTTTACAGTGGGGATGACCCAAAAGCAGTCGCAGCGACACTCAACTCAAATTCAGGCAGTACTGTTTTATCGTATCGTATTGATTCCAAAAGTGCGAAATACCTTCAAGAGCTTTCACGAAAACTCTATAAATTAGGCGTGTTTAAAAGCTATGAAGACCCAAAAACAGGAGTAGCTTTTTTACATGGACTCAGTGTGATTGAAAGTGGTGAAGATAGGCTCTACCCAGCGGGAGATTCTGTGACTCCTATTATTGGGTATGTGCGTAAAGTAGAGCAAAAGAATATCACCAAAACGACGGGTGTTAAAGGCATTGAACGTTACTACGAAGACAAACTCGCTTCTGTACAAGATGCTTTGGTTTACGGCTCGCGTGACATCTCAAATGCCATTATCTTGGACGGTAACAGCGTCTCTTCACGCCGCTTTGACGGCTACGACGTGCACTTGACAATTTCTTTAAAAATGCAAAAAATTATTGAAAACGTTTTGGATAAATACCAAAAAAGTTTAGATGCCAAAGAGATCGTTGCCGGCATTTTAAACAGTGATACGGGAGAATTTTTAACGTTAGCATCCAGCAACCGTTTCAATCCCGATCTGATCGAAAAAAAAGACTATGGTTCCTTGAACGTTTCGGCGATAGAGTATATTTATGAGCCGGGCTCGGTTATGAAAGCGGTGACATTTGCGCTTTTACTAAAAGCCAACAAAATTAATCTTTATGACACGGTCAATATTTATGGCGGTAGTTTTAAACTAGGAACGAAAATCATAAAAGACACACATAAAGTCGACAAATTGACTATCGAAGACGTGATCACCTATTCCAGCAATATTGGCACGGCACAAGTGGCACAGCGTCTTGATCCGATGGAATTTTATCAAGGGTTAAAAGATTTCGGCTTTTCGACAAGAAGCGGTGTTGATTTGCCGTTTGAAAATCCGGGGATTATCCCTCCTATTAACCGTTTTAACTCACCGATTTACAAAGCAACTGTAGGTTACGGCTACGGTATGAATGCAACGTTTATGCAAATTTTACGTGCTTATAACGTTTTTAACCATAACGGTCGCATCTTGACGCCGACACTGGTTAAGAAGTTGATTTCCCCAAACGGGCAAGAGCTTTTTCCCGAAAAAACGCCTGAAAAGCAAATTATTCCTGTCGCTGTTGCGAAACGCATTCAAAAACTTCTGATAAAAGTCGTTCAACAAGGAACAGCTACCGGAACGAAAATGGAAGGCTTGGAAATCGGCGGCAAAACGGGAACGGCGCATATTGCCGAAGATGGTGAGTATATTCGAAGTTATAACGGTTCATTTTTCGGTTTTGTTAATGACAAAAATAACCATTTTACCGTGGGTGTTTTAGTGCGGGAGGCCAAAAAATACCAAGCGTATTATGCGGCGCAAAGTGCGGTTCCTGTCTTCAAAGAAGTTGTCGGAAAACTAGTAGAAAATGGTTATCTTACTCCTTCGTCTGACATTCAACCCAACCAATAATCGCATTGACAAAATCAGCATCATCGTTAGGGCATTTCGCAACGAGGTAGTTTTCAAAGTTTAATGTGTGCGCAACCTCTGCATACTCTTGGCTTAGTTCAAACTCTGTTTCAGAATTATCAATCGTAAATGAGATAGGCACAATTAAGGCATTTTTATTCTCAAGCATATGCAAAGTCTCCTCCAATGAAGGCTCTAGCCATTTAATAGGTCCTAATTTAGATTGATACGCTAAATGAACATTTTTAAAATGCATCTTTTCTGCTTCTAAAAGAGCCTCAATGCGTTTTACATGTAAAATAATTTCTTGTTGATATGGATCACCTTTTTTGATAATCTTTTGAGGCAACGAGTGCGCTGAAAAAATGAGTTCAAACTCCGAAGGATGATGCTCCCCTAATGTCTCTTTAATTCTTTTTACTATCAGATTGTTATAGGTGGCATCTTCGTAAAAAGGTTCAATAATACTTATTTTGCCGTTATATCCGAGTGCTTTTGCCACTTCTTGAAAATCTTCAATGGATGATTTTGTAGTCGTGGTTGAATAGTGAGGATACAGCGGCAATAAAATAACTTCATTAATCCCTTTATCTTGCAACTCTTGAATCAGTGTATCGCAAAAAGGTGGAGTATAGCGCATGGCAAAATTTACATGTAAAGAGGGAAGGGCACGTTGAAGTTTATCAACCAAGCGTTTTGTATAGCCCACTAAAGGTGATTTTCCTCCCAATTTTGCATAATTGCTTTGAGCTTGTTTTGTACGAGAAGTGGTAATCATAAAGGCGATAAAACGACGTAAAAGGTCACTTTTAACCGTGATGATATTTTTATCATTAAACATATTGTGCAAAAAGAGCTTGACTTCTTCAAGATTGTTGGGGCCTCCCATGTTGAGAAGCACAAGTGCTTTTTGACGCATTTATGCCTTTCGTGAAGAGATATCTAAGGTAATCATACTGTCTTCAATGGTACTCAATCCGTGGCGTTCACCTGTCTCAATATAGGCTGCAAACGCTTTATGTTCGCGAATTAAAGGTTCTTCTTTTTTAACCATACATTTACGAATAACATAAGAGTTGTTGCGTTGGTATTCGGAGTATTCTGTTAAATCTTGTGCCATTAAATCAGCTTCGAAATAACCTTCTTTGGTAGCCACTTCAATGGTGCGTTTACGAAAAGGTGTTAGCCAGTTGGTTGTAATGCTCGCAACAATCTCTCCGCTGAGTCTAAAGGAGAGGATGGCATTGTCTTCGTGGTGGTTGTGTATTTTTTGAGATTTGTAGATAGAGACTTGTTCAATTTCATGCTCTGTGATATAACGAATGAGGTCAATATCGTGAACCGAAAGGTCTGTTAAGATACCTACATCTGCAATACGCGGAGGAAATGGACCCACACGGGTGATGCCGATACTGTAAATCTCTTTGCCCTCTAACTCTTTTTTGAGTGCTTCAACGACAGGATTAAAACGTTCGATATATCCTACACACACTTTTGCTTGCGCTTTATTGGCTACTGCTAAAATCTCTTTTGCTTCCTCACAATTGGATGCAACAGGTTTTTCGATGAAAAGATTTTTGCCTTTTGCTAAACATTTAAGCGCAACGCTTTTATGTAAAAAGGTTGGTACAACAATGACAGCCGCTTCAAAATCTGCTTTTTCTAACATTTCGTCAATGTCCGTATAAAAAGGTTCATCGTATTCTCTGGTTTGCTGAATATCGCATAGCGCTGTTAGTTCAAATTCAGGTAAACTTTTTAAAACTCTGTAGTGGTTTTGACCCATAGAGCCAAGACCGATTAGTGCTACTTTTACCATAGTTATGCCTTAATTGTTTTGACGATAAAATCTTGTTGGGCTTCTGTTAAAAATGGGCTCATTGGAAGACTCATGATTTCATTACCTACTTGTTCGCTGAGTGGAAAATCACCTTTTTTATATCCAAGATACGCCATTGCTTCTTGCAGGTGTAAAGGAATTGGGTAGTGAACCGCTGTTGGAACACCCGCATCGTTTAATTTTTGCATCACGCTCTCACGATTTTTAACGCGAATGGAGTATTGTGCGTACATGGAGTTACGATCACTCATGATTTTTGGAGTGATGACGTCCGCTCCTTCTAAAAGTTTTGAGTAGCGTGTTCCGACTTCAATGCGTTTTTTACATTCCGCTTCAAAGTGATTCATCTTCACATTTAATACGGCGGCCTGAATCGCATCTAAACGACCATTAATACCGATATATTTGTGTTCATAACGTTTGCCTTGTCCATGATTAAGCAGTGATTTCAGTTTTGCGGCTAGAGCATCATCATTACAAAAAACGGCTCCGCCATCACCGTAGCATCCTAGTGGTTTTGAAGGGAAAAAGCTGGTACAACCGATGGTAGAAAGGTTACATGATTTTTTACCTTTGTACTCAGCTCCAAAACTTTGGCATGCATCTTCAATGACGACTAAATTATGTTTTTTTGCGATAGCATTGATGGCATCCATGTCTGCTGTTTGACCGTAAAGTGATACAGGCATAATGGCTTTGGTTTTTGAGGTGATTTTCGCTTCAATAAGTTTGGGGTCAAGATTATAGGTTGTTTCATCAATATCAACAAAAACAGGTTTTGCTTTTAAAAGTGCAATGGTCTCCGCCGTAGCAATAAACGTAAAAGGTGACGTAATGATTTCATCATCCGGTTGAACATCAATCGCCATTAATGCAAGTAATAGTGCATCGGTTCCGCTAGAGCATGCATAAGCGTATTTGGCTCCTGTGTATTTTGCGAGGTTTTCTTCAAGTTTGGTGACTTCTGGTCCCATGATAAATTGCGTAGAACTTAAAACATTTAAAACAGCTTGGTTGATCTCTTCTTTGTAAGTTTCATACTGTGATTTGAGGTCGATAAAAGGGATTTGCATCGTGATACCTTTAGATTAAAAATAGTCAATATTTTACTCCAAACATTCTTTTGCGAGGATAAAGTGCCTGTATGCTATTGTTTCACTATCGTTATGGAGGTCTGAAATGAGAACGGTTTTAATCACAGGTGTTGCTCAAGGAATTGGAAAAGCACTTGCTGAGAGTTTATCGCATCATTATTCTATTATTGGAATTGACTGTATCGCTCCAGAACATACGTATTGTGAGCGTTTTTACTCGTGCGATTTAAGCCAGCTTACAAAGCTTCAAGAAACAATAGCGCAGATTAAAAAAGAGATGAGTACTTTATATGGGCTTGTCAATAACGCGGCTATTTTTAGTCATATTCCTTTAGAGAAGCAGTCTTTAGAGGTTTGGGAAAAGACATTGGCGGTTAATTTAAGCGCACCGTATCTGCTTTCACAATCTTTTGCTTCTTTATTACGTGAAAGTCATGGGCATATTATTAACATTGCTTCAACAAGGGCCGGGATGTCAGAAGCGGGAACGGAGCCGTATTCTGCTTCTAAAGGGGGGCTTATTGCTTTAACGCATGCGCTTTGCATCTCTTTATCAGGACAGGTGAGTGTCAATGCGATTAGCCCTGGCTGGATTAATACCGATGAAAACTATACGCCAACAGAAGAAGAAAACGCATGGCATGCAAGTGGCAGAGTGGGCAAACCTCAAGATATTGTAGACGTAGTCGCTTTTTTATTAGAACGAAGCGATGGGTTTATCACGGGAAGTAATTTTGTCATTGACGGTGGCGTGACACGAAAAATGGTCTATCCATGAAAAAATATAGCCTTGTTTTTTTAATGAGTGTTTTAAGCTTAATGGCAGATTGTTCAATGCCCTCTCGTACATTGATTGCAAACGGCAATGAGGTCACTGACACCAAAACAGGGTTGATATGGAGCCGATGTACGTTGGGACAAGTCTGGAAAAAAGGCAAAGGATGTGTCGGTGAAATAGAATTTCTCAAACGAAAAGAGGCAGAAGCACTGGCTCGTTCATTGGGCAATGGATGGCGGTTGCCGAATATTGACGAGCTTTTAACTTTGGTCGAAAAAAGGTGTCAAAGTCCGATGCTTAATGCAAAGTTTTTTGGCAAAGTCCAAAATATGACACAAGAAGGTGCTCATTATCTGAGTGCTTCGATTTACTTAGAAGGCGATGAAGTGATGCCAACACTTTTTTATACGATTGATTTTATGAACGGAAGTGTTGATGCGCATACGAAAGGATTTATAGGAGCCGTACGGTTAGTACGTTAGCGTTTTTTAAAGTGTAATGGATGGCATAAATGCTTTTCATCTT
>DKFS01000044.1:0-526 GCA_002452855.1 Sulfurospirillum sp. UBA6790
AGCCCATGTTGCAAAAGAGGCTCTCAGTAGTGGAGGCCTTGCAAGCCTTCTATGGATTGGCGTTGTGGGGTTGGGTTTAGTCCTTCCTGTCGTACTTAATTTTGCATTACCCCACGGTGTCAAACACTCACAAGGCTTTGTGATTTTTAATGCGCTTATGGTACTTATTGGCGTATTAGCACTGCGTTATTATATGCTTTATGCTGGACAAACATTCGTCAGTTAAAAGGCTGCCTAAGAGTCTTTGAAAAAAGACTCTTAGGTTTTCTCACCAATTGTTAAATTTTTTTGTTAAAATATGCGCAATATAGGGATTTTGTAATAGCCATTTAAGAGAAAAGGGTTATAATAAAAACCAGCTTAAATCGAAAGAACAAGAATGCGAAAACATATTGCAGAACAGATGATTATCTTCTTTAGTGTCTCTAAATGGTTGGTGCTCTCATCCAGTGTGGGAATTATCATTGGGTGTTTAATCTCAGGGTTTATCAAAATTTTATTCTATGCTGAACAAAGTCGTTCAGAC